>CAYOJL010000028.1:0-21871 GCA_964404235.1 uncultured bacterium
CCTTCTTATACAAAGACCGAGGCACCATGTGACACTTGCTCTTCAATTATCGATCTTCTAGCATCTAACCCTGTACAGATGATCATCAATCCAGAGGTCAAGATAGATGGAAGAGGTTCCCTCGTTCCAGGTACTGCAATTGCTGGAGGTTTCAGGGTCACGATACCATTTGTCCTTCAATTGGAACCAATGACCTTCATGGGTGGGACAGCAACAGAAATAGAAGAATTTGAACATGAGACCAGATATAAGATTCGAAATAGTCTATTAGAAACAAGCTTGGTCTCAACTATAACAAATGCATTGCCATTTGGTGCAGAAGTATCAGTACTCATGAGTAATTATCCACAGTTCCCTACAGATACTTCTCGTGACCAACTTAATTTTTTCAGAGATACTCTTTCTGCTCAAGGAATACTAGACTCTCTTTTAGATAGTCTATACATTGTCCGTAAATGCAGTGACATATCGCCTGATAGTAATAGTACTATTTATATCTATGATATAATGACTGATCACTCACAATGTATTGATGGTTTGCCGTATATAGTAAAATCTAGTGGATCTGGAGTAGATACGATCTTCTCCTATGTTGATACGCTATTCAAATTTCTACTTCCTGATCCAGTATCATATTATGGTGAAAATGATTCATCCGGATATCCAGAGGGTATGGTCGCCTTACCGGGAACCGGTGTATACCCTAGCACCATAGATACATCGCAAATATTTTTACTAACTGATTATGGTAGCCATTATACCATGCCAAGATTCTATTTACCTGGTACTGGCAATACTGGTGTGTTCTTATCAGTTGAGGATTATCTAGATATAAGTTCATTTATTACATTTACCTTAAGCAGTTCCGGTGCTTTTGGATCTGCAAAAAATGAGTTGATAATAACTTACCCAAATGGTGGTCAGACGCTTTATACAAGTGATACGTATGATATATTATGGGCTTCTTACGGTAAGAGCAATGAGTCAGTAGATCTATATTATTCAACTGGTGGTGATACAAATACTTATAAACCAGGTTATTGTGTATATACAGATAATTGGACCTTGATAGAAGGTGGACTAGACAACTCCGGCTCTTATAGTTGGGACATTTCTGGAAGCGGATTATCTGAAACTGATTCGCTAAGACTTAAGATAGTTGCATCAAATGGTGAATCATGTGATATTAATGGACACTATATTAAAATTAGAGATCCTTCGAGAAACAATAGTTTTCGATTCACCAAGCCAAATGTGAGTTGGGGAATTAAATGAAGAAAGTCATTTTCATTCTACTTATTCTTTCTCTTTCGATCCACGCGCAGACTAAGCGCGATCCTAGAGTAGTTGCCATGGCCGGAGCTTATACAACTATCGCAGACGGTATTTTCAGTGTGGGTTATAATCCCGGGATGATTGGTCTTCAACAAAACAGACCTTTTATGATGCAAGGATTTCAACTTGATTTTGGTCTTCTTGGGAACTTTTTTTCTATAGAGAATATTGCTCAATACAGTGGTGATACACTAAATATAAAAGAGAAGAACGCTCTTTTTAGAGAACTAGAAGATGCTGATGGGATGGCTTTTTTCATGGATACACATATGCCAATACCCTTACTCAATATTTCAAAAGGAAATAAGGCCTTTTCAGCCAATAATATAATACTTCAAAATTATAGACTTCCTATAGGCTTACTAGAGCTGGTTTTCTATGGTAACGGACAAAAAGCTGATCTTGATATAGAGTTCAACTATGAGATATTAGGAATGAATGAATATGGTTTTACCTTTGGTATTCCATTCAAATCAATGTCTTGGGGTGTTACTGCTAAATATATGCAGGGTTTATTTTACCTTGGAGTAGACGAGGATTCATCTTCCTCTAATATCATTACGGATGATCTGGGTATTTACGGCTCTGGAAGATATATTATTCGACAAGGAGTTGGTGGCTCAGGCTTTGGGTTTGATATAGGTGTTGTCTCACGACCTTATAATGGCTGGCAATTTGGTGGTTCCATTATTAATCTTGCTGGAACTATTACTTGGAAGCAGGGTGGAGAGAAAAGTGCATCAAGTATTAACCCTTTAACATCAAGTTTCTACCCTTTTACATGGGGTGATAGTACTTTAGATGCAAATGAATCGATATTGTATACTTTTAATATTGATACAATTCGTGCAGATAAATTGGGTGGTGATTCTTTATTTACGAATGAAACAATATTCTTTGTTCCAAAGAAAACAAAAGATTTTATCACACGAGTTCCTGCTACGTTCAGGCTAGGTCTTTCTAAAAGAATGGACGATTTTTTATTTGCTTCAGATCTAGTGGCTGGTTTCCAAGATAAATTTTATGCGAGAAAACAATGGAAGTGGTCAATTGGTGCAGAGTGGACTAGAATCCCAACCTTCCCTATGCGTATTGGTTTTGGATGGGGTGGTGGAGATCTAAAAGAATTAGGTATGGGTTTTGGGGTCAAAAAAGGTGCGGTTATGTTTGATCTGGGTTTTGCTTTTAGAAATGGTATGTGGTTGCACACTATGAAAGGATTCAACTTTTCTTTTGGTATTACAATTGTTGGCAAAGAAAAGGATCCAAATAAATCAGAAAAAGACGGTCCATTGCCCAGACCTTAAATTGTTTTTTACTCGCTTAAGTTTTTGCTCTCCATAAAAGTAAAATTCCTGCAGTCATAAATACTAAATTGCCTATCCATGCTGAAAAAAGAGGGGCAATTACGCCTTTGAAACCAAGAGATTGTCCAAATTTAATAAAAGCATAATATCCAAAGATCACAAATACGCTAGAACCTGCGCCGAAAGAAAGACTACTATTTTCTTTAAAAACAACAAGAGGTATGCCGCATAATATCACGATCAAGTTAGTAAAAGCGAAGGAAACTTTGATATAACGGGTTACCTCCCATTTTATAGTGTCAACTCCATTATCTTTTAATTGATTGATTCGTTCCGTAAGACGATAATAATCCAGTTCATCTGGTTTCCTTGCCTGTTGCTGTATCTCCATAGGTGAAAAACCTAGATCCATGATTGTATCGGAAGTACCAAGAATAACATTTGTCTCTAAGCCATTCTGATCAAACTGCCTAATAGAATAATCATTGATTGACCATTTCAAAGAGTCTGAATTCCATGTAATTTTTTTTGCGTCAATTCTTTCACGTATGATTGATTGTCCAAGGTCTACTATTGTTAGGTCATGACCTGTTGCCTTTTTAATATAATATTTAGATAATGATATATGAGTTGAAGAATTCTTTTGAAGAAAAATCTCTTTTAGGGTGTTCTTGAGTTTATGTCTTGATTTACGTTTAACATGGTCTCTATCTATCTCAAAACGTTTTTCATTACCATAAGCAACTAATTTATTATCAAGCACAAATGAGCATCCCGAAAGTATTATGCCACATATGACTAGGGGAAGGGCGATCCTATAAATACTGATACCTGATGCTTTCATGGCCGTCCATTCATTTCGTTTAACCATAGATCCAAGACTAAAAACTGTTGATATCAATACTGCCATTGGCAGCCCAATACTAATAAAATAGGGAAGAGTGTATATATAATATTCTAGGACTATTTTTGAAGGTACTTTATTATCCATAAAGCGATCTAGGTTTTCAATAAGATCAACAATAATGAATATGGATAAGAATCCTAGTACAGAGATTCCTAGAATGACCCAAAATTGGCGAATGAGATATTGGTCTAACTTATTTAACATTAAATTCTATATGATATGGAACTGAATTTCAGAAAAATGATTCAATAATAAAACGTTATAGAATGGATATTTACACAACACTTGATTCTGCTATTTCTACCTTAGCCGGTGCTCTATGGGGTACTCCTTTGGTTGTTTTACTTCTTGGTGGTGGTATTTTTTTTGCTGCATATAGTCGTTTGACCCCAATGCTATATTTTAAGCATGGGATCGATATATTACTTGGAAAATTTGATTCAGATGATGATCCTGGACAGATAACTCATTTTGAAGCTCTATCAAGTGCTCTTGCTGGAACTGTTGGTATGGGTAATATTGCAGGTGTTGCAGTAGCGATTCATACTGGTGGCCCTGGAGCAGTATTTTGGATGTGGGTCACAGCTATTTTGGGAATGAGTACTAAATTCTTTACATGTACCCTTGCCCTAATGTACAGAGGGAAAGATGACCAAGGTGAAGTGCAAGGTGGTGTTATGTACTATATAGAAGAAGGTCTTGGTCCATCATATAGACCTTTAGCAATAATGTTTAGTATCTCTGGATTATTAGGCTGTATTGTTTTCTTCCAAGCGAATCAATTATCCCAGATCATTCGTGATTATTTTTATACTCCAATGAATTTATTCCAGGGTGATCCAATAATTGGTAACCTCATTACAGGTGTTACAGTAGCAGTTTTAGTGGGAACGGTCATATTCGGAGGAATCCAACGTATTGCGAAAGTAGCTAGCCGAATGGTCCCAACTATGGTTGGACTCTATATAATTGCTGCGATATTGATATTATTTAACAATATCAGTGATATTCCCGGAGTATTTGCACTTATTCTCCAGGATGCCTTTACTGGAGATGCTGTTTCTGGTGGGGCTTTAGGAAGTTTAATAATTATTGGAGTGCGTCGTGGAATGTTTTCCAATGAAGCAGGTACAGGAACGGAAACCATGGCTCATGGAGCTGCTAAGACCACTGAGCCTGTTCGAGAAGGTTTAGTCGCTATGTTGGGTCCATTTATTGATACCATAGTGGTTTGTTCGATCACAGCTATTATTATTATGATAAGTGGTGCTTACCTTGAGGATCTAAACGGTGTTTCAATGACTGCCGTTGCTTTCAAGAAAGAATTAGGTATACCAGGCCAATTATTTTTGACCATTGCTGTATTAACATTTGCATTATCAACGATGTTTGGATATTCATATTATGGCCAAAAATGTGCTTCACATTTATTTGGGACTCGCTGGAAAAATGCTTACAATTGGTTCTATGTTTTCATGATCATATTAGCCTCGGTTGCTTCTATCGATATTGCAGTGAATTTTGTTGATAGTGCATATGCGCTCATGGTGATACCAACAATGATCAGTAGTTTTCTTTTAGCGCCAAAGGTTATGAAAGAAGCTAAACGATATTTCTCATCTCTGTAATTCACCGTGTAATAGGACCCAACCTTCTTCTACAGAATAGGGTTTTAGATCGATCCAATCAGAATAGATATTTATAACCTTATCGATTTGATCATATAATATTCCTGAAAGTATCAATCGTTTCCTTGTTAGATGCTTAAGATCTGAGGAAATGTCTATAAGTGTATTTGATAAGATATTCGCACAAACAGTATCAAAGGATTGGTTTAATATATCTGAATTAGAATTATAAAAAGAGATATTAAAGCCATTTAGTTCGCTATTATGTTTAGCATTTTGAATAGCATGTTTGTCTATGTCAATTCCAGTAGCATGTTTTGCACCTAGTGACATTGCTGCAATAGATAATATCCCAGAACCAGTACCATAGTCTAAAAATGAATCATTATTTGGAGAATATTCTTCCAACCATTTTAGGCATAATTGAGTTGTAGGATGAGATCCTGTTCCAAACCCACTTCCAGGTTCGATCGTAATGGTTACACCCTGAAAATCATTTTTTAGATGCCATGGAGGTATTATCCTCATCTTTTCTGATATTAATATCTCTTTAAATTGATCTTGTGTGTATGCTGCCCAGTCCTCATCTTTGAACTTTCTTATAGAGTATTCTGGATAGTGATCCAATTCTAGAAGAGTTGATATATCATTCAATAATATTTTGGTAGGATATTGTTCCTCAACCAAGAGTATTATCTCATGAGTATCACTATGAAGTTTAATAGGAGCTTTATTGTCATCGAACCAATTTGATTCTTCAGGTTTATTTTTATCTTTGATCGTTACAGATAAGACATCTAGCTCTATTAGTTTATCTGCAACCTCTTTGAGCTCTGATCCTTTTAGGTTGAGAGTTATATTTTTCCAATACGCCACTGATCTGTAATTTACATGCTATGAATAATCGCGGCGACCTAAATACTGAGCAGCAAAATCAACGATCTAGTGATATTGATACCAAGGATGTTAAGGAAATATTACTTGCTATCAATCACGAGGACTTACTTGTTGCCACTGCGGTAAAAGATGCTATACCTGAAATAGAACAAGCAGTCGATCATACTGTAAGGTCCATTAAGCTTGGCGGACGGGTATTCTATGTTGGTGCAGGAACAAGTGGACGGTTGGGGGTCTTGGATGCTTCTGAGATACCACCGACCTTCTCAGCACCTCAAGATCTTTTCATCGGTCTTATAGCGGGTGGTGATAAAGCCTTAAGAAGATCTATTGAGGGCGCGGAGGATAGTGCTGATAATGCGATTAAAGATCTAGAGCCGTTCCAAATGACTGCCAATGATACTCTAATAGGGATATCCTGTAGCGGTGCGGCTACCTATGTTATCTCAGCACTTGACCATGCGAGAGATAAGGGTGCTAAAACAATATATTTGGTGACTAATCCTAAACCATATTCCATGACAAAGGTAGATGTGGTCATCCATGCTGATACCGGCCCTGAGATCGTTACGGGCTCAACAAGGATGAAAGCGGGAACAGCAACAAAAATGATCCTGAATATGATATCCACTACTACTATGATCAAACTCGGTAAAGTTTATGGCAATCTGATGGTTGATCTTATGGCTGTAAATGAAAAGCTTATAGATCGAGGGACTAGGATCATATCACAACTTACAGGACTCGATTATGATCGATCTAAAGAAAGACTTATTAGTTCAGAGTATTCAGTTAAGGTTGCTATAGTAATGGAGATTCAGAACTGTAGTATTGATGAAGCCCATGAGAGACTAGATCAAGCAGATGGGTTTCTGAATCGTATCATTGATTTGTAATGAAGAAAAAAGCACTTTTTAATAAAGTAAATAAATTAGAACTTAAGAAGCTACTGAACGAAGAGCCGTTTGATCGGACCACGGTTTCTTTTTACCGATATATAAATATAGATGAACCAAATACATTTCGTGATCATCTTTATTATGAATGGGATAGACTAAATATATTTGGCAGGGTCTACATTGCAAAGGAAGGTATAAATGCCCAGATAAGTGTACCTGATCATAACTGGGAAACATTTATCATTCAATTGAATAAAATCAAAGAGCTAAACGATATACATGTTAAACAAGCCCTACAAGATGGTCCGTCATTTTATAAATTAATAATCAAGGTTCGTGAAGAACTCGTTGCATACGGTGTTCCAGAAGAGTCATATGATATGAACCTTGTAGGTAAGCATCTATCAACAAAAGAGTATAATAAAGCACTTGAAGATCCAGATGCTTTAATTGTCGATATGCGTAATTATTATGAAAGTGAGATCGGAAGGTTTGAAGATGCTTTAATTCCTGATGTAGAAACATCAAAAGAACTTCTCCCTGAGGTCAAACGTTTACTTAAAGGAAAAGAAAAAAATAAGGTCTTGCTGTATTGTACAGGCGGTATTCGTTGTGAAAAAGCTAGTTCCTATTTAATAAAGAATGGATTCCAAAATGTGAATCAGCTTCAAGGTGGAATAATTCAATATGCAAATGATATAAAGAAAAAAGGTATGATATCGAGATTCAAGGGAAAGAATTTTGTTTTTGATGATCGGCTAGGCGAACGGGTTACAGATGACATATTAGCATCGTGCCATATATGTGGAACCACTTGTGATAAACATACAGATTGTAAAAATGATGCATGCCATATCCTTTTTATACAATGCGATGCTTGTAGCGAGGATTTTAATGGCTGTTGTTCTATTGAATGCCGTGATTTTGCTTCCTTGCCTCTATCAGAACAAAAAATGCTACGAAAGGATCCTAAGCGTGTTGTATCTAAAACATTTTTTGATTCCAGAATTAAACCAAAGCTAAACAAGTGACCATGGATCACCATGTATTATATTCATTTAGAAGGTGCCCTTATGCAATGCGTGCACGTATGGCTCTGGCATATGGTAAGATCCCTTACGAACATAGAGAAATATTGCTAAGAGATAGGCCACAAACTCTATATGACCTTTCCTCCAAAGGAACAGTCCCCGTACTGCATTTGGCTGGTGGGTCAGTTATAGATGAGAGTATAGATATAATGAAGTGGGCTATAAAGAAAAATGATCCAGACCATTGGTATAAGGATAACTTGGTCCATCAAGATAGGTTAGTAATTAAAAATGATGAAAAATTCAAGAAAAGGTTAGATAGATATAAATATCATGTACGTTTTCCTGAAAGATCTTTTCAAGATTATCGGACAGATGTCACTGAAATATTGATTGAGTACAATAGTCTATTAGATTCTGGACCATACATGTTTGGCGAAGATATTTGTTATACAGATATTGCTCTAATGCCCTTTATTCGGCAATGTGCACATGTGGATCTTAAATGGTTCAACAGCAGCTTTCCAAAGCTAGCTGCTTGGTTAGATAGGTTAAAGGAGTCAGAACTTTTTATTACAGTAATGGCAAAATATGAAATTTGGAATGAAGGTGAATCAGGTACATTAGTTACATGGAATTAAAATATTTTTCTCCAAAATTATTTGGTCTTTTAATTTGTATCATCTCTGGTTTATTGGCCAGTGATCATCTTACTGTTACTGACTCGATCTTTGCAGCTAGGATAGAACGGGATAATTGGGGTGTACCACATATATACGGTAAAAGAGATGCAGATGCCTCCTTTGGCCTTGCATATGCGCATGCACAAGATGATTATGAAACAATGAAAGATGTTGTCTATGCTCTTCGAGGTGAGCTTGCATCCATATATGGAAGAAATGCTGCAGTAAATGACTATTATGTCCATCTGATGAATTTTTGGGCTATGGTAGAAGAACGCTATGAGACCGATGTACCAAATGATGTGAAATTGATCTGTGAAGGTTATGCTGCAGGTATAAATAAATTTCTATTGGACTTTCCAGATAAGAAAAAGAAATCTTTTGAGCCAGTCACGGCAAAGGATATTGTAGCAGGTTTTTCTCATCGTATGCCTCTTATGTTTGGGCTTGATGGTATTTTAAAAAAGTTATCAAAGAAAAAACCACCAGAGTTCATTGGATCTGTTCATGATTCTCAGGAAGGTCAATTCGATATGCTTGCAAGTAATGTCATGGCCGTTGGACCTCAACGTTCTTCTGACGGTTTTACCCGTTTATGGGTTAACACCCACCAGCCATGGGATGGGCCTGTGTCTTGGTATGAGGTTCACCTTGTTAGTGAAGAAGGATGGGATTTTTATGGGGCTGTTTTTCCTGGATCACCCGTTCCACTTATAGGCCATAACCTCGATCTGGGTTGGAGCCATACTGTCAACTCACCCGATCTTGTTGATGTGTATAAATTAACCATTAATGAACAGAATAAAGACCAGTACTGGTTTGAAGGATATTGGAAAGATCTAGATGTAAGGACCGCTCCAATAAAGGTAAAGATAGTTGGTCCTTTCTCGTGGACCTTTAAGCGCTCAGTAAAATCTTCAATACATGGTCCTGTATTAGAGTTTGATCATGGTAGTTATGCCTTACGTATATCCTCTCTAAAGGATTTAAGATTCATAGAACAATGGTATAGGATGGGTAAGGCTCGAAATATCACGGAATTCAAAGAGGCCATGAAGATCCATGCTATTCCCATGTTTAACACAGGCTATGCTGATAAAGATGGCAAACTCTACTATATTTATAATGCAAAGATTCCTAAGCGAGATCCTCGTTATGAATGGAATAAGATTTTGCCTGGTGAGAGTAAGCAGACATTATGGTATGAATATATTCCTTTTGATAGACTACCACAGGTCTATGATCCTTTAGAAGGATTTTTTCAAAACTGTAATAGTAGCCCCTATCTGGCAACAGGAAGTAGAATAGATGCATCGAAACCTATCCCAGACTGGTCTGGGATAGAGAAGCATCAGACCAATCGTGCTTTAAGAGCGCTAGAAACATTTGGTTCGGATCCTTCAATTAGTAGAGAAGAATTTTTTGATTATAAATTTGATGTAGAGTATTCTAGAGAATCAATTCTAGCAGGTGTAAGAAAAAGATATCTCAGAGAAATGACAGAAAAAGGGATTCCGGATGATCTTTTACCAGCAATAGAATTGATCAAGGCCTGGAACCTCAGAGCAGATTCGACCAACACATCTGCAGCTCTATCAATTTTAACTCTTCCGAACGCATTTAAAATAGAAAACTTGAAATATCATCGAGATTCTGTTACTGTAAAACTACGAGAAACTATTTCATATCTAGACAAAGAATTTGGACAAATAGATGTTCCTCTTGGAAGGGTACAGAGGTTAATAAGAGGTAAAACCAATTTACCTCTCTCTGGAGGTCCTGGAACTCTTAGAGCCATTTATAGTAAAAAGGAAAAAAATATTTATAAGGCAGTTGCTGGTGATTGCTATATCCAAGCTGTGGAATGGGGACCTGAAGGTCAGCTTAATGCATGGAGTATTCATCAATATGGAAGTGCAACCAAAGATGATTCATCACCTCATTATGATGATCAGTCAAACCTTTTTTCTCAACAGGAAATGCGGCAGATCAGACCATGATAAAGTTATTAATGCTCATATGTGTAATAGCTATTTCTTGTGAAAAAGTGGAACTTTTACCTACAACATCATTAGATATCAATCAGAAGATAAAAAGTTATAAGGGTAATAAAGTGGTATTGTTGAATGTATGGTCTCTATGGTGCGTCCCTTGCGTTGAAGAATTCCCAATGATCGTAGACCTTGCCCAAGAGATCGAAGAATTAGAAGTAATATTTATTAGTGCAGACTTTGAAGATCAATTCAACGAGGTAAGATCCTTTCTTGATCGCAATGGTGTTAAAGAAGTATCCTATATAAAACAGGAGAAGGATGAGGCATTTATTACAGGAATTCATCCCAATTGGACAGGGAGTCTTCCATTCACCATTCTATATGCAAAGGAATCAGGAAAGATAGTAGATTTATGGGAAGGTAAGGAATCGGAATTGAGATTTAGAACTGCAATTAATATTGCATTGAGATCCTAGGAGATATTTTATGAAAAGAATGCTAACACCAATACTTTTTTTCACTTTTATTACAGCTGCAGAGTTGGAGGTCGGTTCTTCTATGCCTGGAATGGACTTTAAGTTAAAAGATATCAGTGGAAAGACCATGACACTGGCTGATGCAAAAGGCTCTCAAGGCACATTGGTCATATTTTCATGTAATACTTGTCCATGGGTCATACGCTGGGAAGACAGGTATGTTAGTATCGCAGATACATATACTTCCAAGGGCATTGGTGTGATAGCTGTCAATTCTAATGCTGCACGGTTTGATGGAGATGATAGCCTAGAAGAGATGATCAAACATGCAGAAAAGAATAACTATAATTTCCCATACGTACAAGATCCTAGATCTCAATTGGCTTCTGAATTTGGGGCGACAAAGACACCACACATTTATCTTTTTGATAATAATGATGTACTGGTATATCGAGGTGCAATAGATGATAATGCCAGGGATGCAAGATCGGTGGAAGAACCCTTCCTGGCAAATGCCATTGATCAGTTACTATCTGGAAGGTCAATAGAAAAACCTACCAGTAAAGCTATTGGTTGCTCAATAAAATTCCCCTAGTATCATGGAACAGACCTATTATTTAATTATAATGAGCGCTCTCATTATCGAGTATGTGCTCTCAACACTTAGCTCCGTCTTGAATATGAATAGCATTACAGAGGCGGTGCCAGATGGCTTCCAAGAATACTATGACCAAGAAAAATATGCTAAGTCCCAAGCCTATCTAAAGGACAAGACCCGATTTGGTTTGATATCTGGATCATTCAGTTTACTTATCACACTTGCAGTCATACATACAGGTGTATTCGGTCTCTTGGATGAATTTGTTAGATTTCATTCTACTCATACAATCACTTCAGGGCTCATGTTTTTTGGGATTCTATTTATTGTTAATGACATTATTAATCTTCCATTTTCTATATATGGTACTTTTGTTATCGAAGAAAAATATGGATTCAATAAGACAACAGCGCAAACATTTTTATCTGATAAGTTCAAAGGATATGGGTTGACCATTGTACTAGGAAGCTTGGTCATTGTACCTGTTCTATACTTTTTTGATAGTTATGGTCCAAATGGATGGTGGATCGCGTGGTTACTCATAACCGCATTCATGATCGCGGTACAGCCTCTCTTTGTACATGTTATAGCACCAATGTTCAATAAATTCACACCTCTAGAAGAAGGCGAGCTAAGAACTGCAATTGAGAAATTTGCTGGGAAGGTCAATTTTCCTATAGGTCGAATCGATGTAATGGATGGAAGCCGCAGGTCTGCACACTCAAATGCTTATTTTAGTGGTTTTGGTAAGTCCAGACGTATAGCTTTATTTGATACATTACTCGATAAACATACAACAGAAGAAATCGTTTCTGTGGTTGCACATGAGGTAGGACATTATAAGAAAAAACATGTTATTACTGGAACGGTCTTGGGCATTTTAGAAACAGGATTGATGCTCTATATATTCAACTATTTTATGCATGACCAGGCTCTTTTCAATGTATTTGGGGTTGAAGAAGTATCAGTATATTGTGGTCTTGTTCTATTTGGAATGCTTTATTCCCCTGTAAGTCTTATCACATCTATTTTCACAACTGCACTCAGCAGGAAAAATGAGTTCGAAGCAGATGCTTATGCATTGGAGACGACCAATAAAGAAGAACCTTTGATATCTATGTTAAAAGGGTTAGCAGCAAGTAATCTATCACATTTAACCCCACATCCACTTATGGTCTTCTTATCATATAGTCATCCACCAGTATTGGAACGCATCTCTGCAGTAAGATCATCTTGATCAAACAAAATAGATAAGTAGAGTGACAGATATTCTTAATTTTCATGTAATAAGGATTCAGCTAAAAAGATCATTATTTTTTACTTTTTTTGTAGCAATTATCTTTGGTAGCGATAAAGACTCTGGTGAAAAAGTTGAATTCAACAGTGCCAATCCATTTTCATTCTATCATATCATTACTGATCTAGAAAACCAACCACCACAGAAGGCGTATGGTATTTTACGTATGCCGGTAATTGATATAGACGGTCCTGTTCCTCTGATCATTGGTGTTAATGGTAGTAAGAATTGGGCTGACCATCATCTTGAATACATGACAATGTATAGGGAAATGGGTTTTGCAACTTTTGAGCTACAGAGTTTTAATAGTAGAAATGTGTATTCTACAGTTGGCGAACAGATATCCGTTACCACTGCAATGATGATCCTTGATGCTTATAAGGCACTTGAAATTCTTGCAGATGAACCAAGGATCGACATCAATAATGTCGCGATCACTGGCTGGAGTCTCGGAGGAGGTGTGGCATTATTTTCTGCATGGAAGCCATTGATAAAGGCAATTGGTGTAGACCAAATGTTCTCAGCGCATCTAGCTTTTTATCCTCCTTGCCTTATCGATATGGAACTTATGGATTTCTCAACCGCACCAATTCATCTTCTGATCGGTGAATTAGATGATTGGGTTACTGCAAGCGCATGTGAGGATCTAGTGACAGATCTTGTTGCGGAAGGTACTAATATAGATATTACTATTTATGATAATGCACACCATGGTTTTGATCGGAAGGGACCATTAATGGTGGAAAAACGGGGCTATGCCACAGGTGATTGCCACTTTCGAATGCGCTCAGATGGAGCTTTACTTATGAATTTTTTTGATATACCTATGATCACTCCTTTGCGTCAAAAATTAGCCTTGGCCTGGTGCGCAGATCGAGGGACCACAATAGGTGGTGAGCCAAATGCTAGGCAAGCATCTTTTCTTTTTGCAAAAAGATTTATGAGAACCAATTTGTTTGGGATAAACATAATAGAATAAATATAAGAAAGCATTTTTGTTGAAAAGATGTATGACTATAATTTTTAGATATGGAAAATCCAGCTATTATCTTATGGATACCAATTGTTATTATAACAGTTATGAGTATTATTAAACTTTTAAATAAAGGCGGTCCAGATGGAAAGCCTTGGATAAGGATTGAAAAGGTAGAGGAAAATGAGTAAACACTTAGCACTTCGTTCAGGTAATCCTGCTTTACAAGCATCGACATTCAGAGACCATTTATCATCGGCTACTGAAGGCAAAATGACACTATCTGGAACCGTAAATAAAACAGCGTTCTCACTTGTATTGGTTATTATCAGTGCGGGATATTCTTGGGGGAATCCTATGATGCACGCTCTTGCTATGCCTAGTGCATTGATTGGATTTATATTAGCGCTTGTTACCATATTCAAACCAACTTTAGGTCATATCACAGTTCCTGCATATGCCATAGTACAGGGTGTATTTTTAGGAGTCATATCAATGATATTCAATGCGCAATATCCAGGGATAGTGGTTCAGGCAGTATTTCTGACCTTTGGTACTTTAGGGGCCTTGCTGTTGGCCTATATGTCTGGTCTAATAAAAGCTACAGAGAATTTTAAATTAGGTGTAGTAGCAGCAACAGGTGGTATCGCTATTCTCTACCTTATAAACTTTGTAATGAGTTTCTTTAGTTCAGGAATTGGCATCATATCCAGTAATAGCAATATGGGAATACTCTTTAGCCTTGTTGTGGTTGTTATTGCAGCATTGAACCTTGTACTTGATTTTGATTTCATTGAAGAAGGTGCTGAAATGGGAGCTCCTAAGTATATGGAATGGTATGGTGCGTTTGGTCTACTAGTTACCTTGATCTGGCTATATCTTGAGATCCTACGCCTTCTTGCAAAATTATACAGTCGACGTTAAACGAAAATAAATATAAAGCTTCCCATCTGGTTCGACCTAACTTTAAGTAATGGTTGAGCCTATTTTCAAAAATGATGCGATCGTATTGGGTATCCTTATGGGTATTCTTGGTTTCGTTTTCATCACTTCAAGCAGTAAACATCCATTTTGGAAAAAATTCTACAAGTATATACCTGCTCTATTATTATGCTATTTCATTCCTTCTATTTTTAATTCACTGGGAGTAATCTCAGGCGATAGTTCAAAACTATATTTTGTAGCCTCAAGGTATTTACTTCCAACAAGTCTTGCCCTTTTAACAATAAGTATAGATCTCCATGAAATAAAAAAATTAGGTTCCAAAGCACTGATAATGTTCTTTACTGGCACAATAGGCATTATCATTGGTGGCCCTCTAGCTATATTAATAGTATCAGCGATCAGTCCTGATATTATTGGTGGTTCAGGGCCAGACTCTGTATGGCGTGGATTAAGCACTGTGGCTGGTAGTTGGATCGGTGGTGGTGCAAATCAAGCAGCCATGAAAGAGGTATTTCAGGTTGATGATTCCATGTTTTCATCGATGGTTGCTGTAGATGTTATTGTTGCAAATGTTTGGATGGCATTTCTGCTATATGGTGCAGGAATAAATAATAAGATCGACAAATGGTTCGAGGCTGATTCTAGTTCTATAAATGAACTCAAAGATAAGATAGAGGCCTATCAGGCACAGATATTGCGGATTCCAAATACTAGTGATACAGTAAAAGTACTGTCTGTTGGTTTCGGGATAACAGCCTTTGCTCATTTTGGTGCAGATATCATTGCGCCTGCGATACTCAATAATGCACCATGGCTTTCAAGATTTAGCCTTACTTCCAGTTTCTTTTGGTTAATTGTCCTGTCTACAACCGTCTCAGTGATACTCTCGTTTACTAAAGCCCGAGAGCTCGAAGGAGTAGGTGCTTCAAGAATAGGTAGTGTTTTCATCTATATTTTAGTTGCCACAATAGGAATGAAAATGAATGTTTTAGCGATTTTTGATAATCCTGGTCTATTTATTATAGGTTTGATCTGGATGATGATTCATGCTTTTATTCTTATTGCTGTTGCAAAGATCATTAAAGCGCCTTTCTTTTTTATGGCCGTTGGTAGTCAGGCAAATGTTGGAGGTGCTGCGTCTGCACCTATAGTAGCTTCTGCTTTTCATCCATCACTTGCTCCGGTAGGAGTGCTGCTAGCTGTATTAGGATATGCTATTGGCACGTATGGGGCTTGGCTCTGCGGTGTCTTAATGCAAACGGTCTCTGGCTGAATGACATTTTGCTTAAAAAGTATTCATAGTTTTAGATTGTAAGATGCAGCTTATACGTTCGATAATAATTTTAAAGTTCACATTATCTCTGTGCCTTGCAGAGTTTGAAAAAGATCTACAGCTTCAACTTATTTTAGCGGAGCCAGGTGATACTATTACACTGGGATCTGGTCTTTTTCCGATACTAGGAACTCTATCAATGGAAGGTAAAGAGAATATTGTCATTAAAGGTGCTGGTATGAACAGTACGACGCTCAATTTCTCAACCCAGGTAGAAGGTGCTCAAGGTTTAAGTATAACAAATTGTAAGAATATCATTCTTGAAGATTTTACAGTACAAAATGCAAAAGGCGATGCTATCAAGTGCCAATATGTGAATGGGATCACTTTCCGTAGGGTCAAAGCACAGTGGTTGGGTGGCCCAAAACCAACTAATGGTGCGTATGGATTATATCCAGTTCAATGTGAGAATGTATTGATCGAACATTGTGTGGCCATAGCGGCCTCTGATGCTGGGATATATGTAGGACAATCAAAGAATATAATAGTTCGGTTCTCTGAAGCCTACGAGAATGTAGCGGGTATTGAAATTGAGAATTCTACCAAAGCTGATGTCTATGGCAATAATGTCCATGGGAATACAGGAGGAATCCTTGTATTTGACCTTCCGGATCTTGTTGTAAAAGAAGGGAAACAAATAAGGATCTTTGATAATATTATTAAAAAGAACAACATTGATAATTTTGCTCCAGAGGGTAATATTGTGGCCAAGGTCCCATCTGGAACTGGGATCATGGTCATGGCAACAGAGCAAGTAGAGGTATTTGATAATACGATCATTGATAATAAGACAGCTGGTACGGCTATTGTGAGTTATTTTATAACTGAAGAAGAAACAAAGGATACTCAATATAATCCATACACATCATCAATTTATATACATGATAATATCTATCGCCGTGAGCCACAGATCCCGACCCTAGATCATGATATTGGTCTTTTATTATTTACTCGTTTTTATAAGGATATTCCAGATATAATCTATGATGGTATGCCTGACCCTAAACATCTAGGTGCTAGTGGCTATATCCCCCTTTCAAGGCGATTATGTATCGCCAATAATGTGGATGCAGATTATTTGAATTTGGAAATATCTAAGAATTTTGAATCATGGTATAGCCCATTCTTTGCTGACTTCAAAACAGATATTAATGATTGTGAATGTGAACAAGACCCTATCCCTGAAGTAATACTTGATATTGACTAACGATATGGATCTTGGAAAAGTTATACTTGCTGTAACTGCCACTGTATCGTTGGTATTTCCCGCCCATCCGATCTTTGATCATGCTCTACCAAAACTTTCTGACTATGGATTCTTTAAGGCTCCTATCAATGAACAAATACCTATATCAGAAGTGATTCCCTATACCATTGCCTCTGAATTATTTTCAGATTATGCAGAAAAACTTCGTTTTATAAGGGTTCCAAATAATAGATCGATATCCCATAATGATGATCTGTCTTTTAATTATCCTGATGGGACCTTTTTGATCAAGACCTTTTATTATCCAAGTGATCTACGGAACCCCAATAGTGACCGTAGATTGATCGAGACACGTTTGCTAAAAAAGACAGGCTCTGAGTGGCTGGCAATACCCTATGTTTGGAATAATGAACAGACCGAGGCCGTTCTTGCCTTGGCTGGTGACAGGACAGATGTTTCTTGGATCCATAGTGATGGTAAACCCATATCCATTTTGTATAGTGTCCCGAATCTAAATCAGTGTAAAAGTTGCCATGTCTATAATAATATACAGCAGCCAATTGGGCCAAAGGTTCGTAATCTGAATTTGGATTTTTCTTATGATAATATCTCCATGAATCAACTTGATAAATGGATCTCTGTAGGAATCCTAGAACCTTTTGATGATAAGACCTTACTTCCTCGAACAGTTGATTATATGGATATTCATGATGGGAACTTGGATCAGCGTGCAAGGGCATGGCTAGATATAAACTGTGCACATTGTCATCGTAGAGGAGGTCCTGCTGAAACATCTGGGTTATACCTGGAAGTAGAAGAGACCGATCCAACTGCATTAGGAATTTTAAAACCTCCAGTTGCAGCTGGCCGTGGTTCAGGTGATCTAAAGTATAATATTGTTCCCGGTCATCCTGAAGAATCGATCATGGATTTTAGGATCCGATCGAGAGATCCTGGAATAATGATGCCAGAATTAAATCGTAAACTTGTACATCAAGAAGGTGTTGAACTGATCCAAGCATGGATCAAGAATATGCCTGAAAGGAAATAGATCATGTATCGTTTATTCTTTTTCTTTTTACTTTCTCTTCTTCTTTCTTGCTCATCGGAGAAAAGTAAATTAAATCAAGATGCAAAAGGGATGGAGAATCTTGCGGGACTAAAATTCACACAGTCAGAGCGAGATACGATGCTGCAGACCCTATCAGTTCTAAGAGGACAATATGATACCTTGAGGACTGTTAAAATACCAAATAGCATTCCGGTACCGCTCTATTTTGATCCAAGGATACCTGGCCAAGATATACCAAAAGGAAGAGAGAGTTATCTATTTCAAGAGTTTCCTACTAGACGGCCTGAGAATATTGAGGACTGTGCATTCTATACGATCGGTCAGTTAGCACATTTATTACGTACTCAGCAGGTAACCTCGTTAGAATTGACTGAAATGTACCTTGACCGATTAAAACGCTATGGTCCAGAACTGGAGTGCGTTGTGACACTAACAGAAGAACTGGCACTAAAGCAGGCGAGTAGAGCAGATGAAGAAATAAGAAGAGGAAGATATCTTGGTCCCTTACACGGTATCCCATATGGTGCAAAGGACCTTTTAGCAGTGTCTGGCCATAAGACCACATGGGGTGCTATGACACATAAAGATCAGATCATTAATGAGACAGCAACTGTAATAAAAAAATTAGAAGATGCTGGAGCGGTATTAGTTGCGAAATTAACTCTGGGTGCACTGGCATGGGGCGATGTTTGGTATGGAGGAAAGACCAGAAATCCTTGGAATACAGAGCAGGGTTCAAGTGGTAGCTCTGCAGGCCCAGGTTCAGCTACTGCTGCAGGACTTGTAGGCTTTTCAATAGGCTCTGAGACCTGGGGTTCGATCGTTTCACCGTCAACCAGAAATGGCGTTACAGGCCTGAGGCCAACATTCGGTACTGTGAGCAAAACAGGGGCAATGGCGCTAAGTTGGTCCATGGATAAGCTTGGACCTATGTGTAGGTCTGTAGATGATTGTGCATTGATATACAGTATTATAAAAGGCTCTGATGGTCTTGACCTATCTGTTGTTGATGTTCCTTTTCAGGTTCCAACAAAGAAAGAATTAAGATCATTACGTATCGGTTATATAGAAAGTGCATTCAATGATACCAATACAACTGAAAATGATCGTGCAGTTTTGACCCGTCTTCGTGAATTAGGTTTTACCTTAATACCAATAGAATTGCCAGAATTCCCTACAAGTTCTTTGTCTTTTCTATTGAATGTGGAAGCTGCCGCAGCGTTTGATGAAATGACAAGGACAAATTTGGACGATGAATTAGTACGCCAGGTAAAATGGGCTTGGCCAAATGTATTTCGAACAGCAAGGCACGTGCCTGCCGTAGAATATGTCCAGGCAAACCGAGCTAGAATGATTCTGAACCAAAAGATGTTTGAGTTATTTAAAAATATTGATGTGTATGTAGTGCCATCATTCTGGGGTGATAATCTTTTAAGGACCAATCTTACGGGTCATCCTTGTGTAGTACTTCCCAATGGTTTTAATGAAGAAGGATCACCCACTAGTATAAGTTTTATTGGTGACCTTTATCGAGATGGGGAAGTTGTAGCAGTTGCACATGCTTATCAAAGAGGAACTAGTTGGCATAAGAATTACCCTCCAAAATTCAAATAGATCTACCATGTACAGGTAGTTTCTGACTTTAATTCACATTGAAGAAAGTATATATAAGAGATAAACGTTCACCAGTACCCTTGAATGAAAATGTTTCTCGGGTAATGAGCTCTAATAAGGCCAAGAATACCAAACCAGAATTAAAACTTAGAAAGGCCTTATATGCAGATGGTATAAGGGGATACCGTCTTAACTGGAAAAAGGTACCTGGCAGACCTGATATTGCATTCCCAGGAAGAAAGATCAGTATTTTTATTAATGGATGTTATTGGCATCGGTGCCCTTATTGTAAACTATCATTGCCAAAGACCAATACAGAATTTTGGAAAGAAAAATTTAAAAAGAATATCAAAAGGGATAAGAAAAAAAAGAAGGAACTTCTTGATCATGGATGGATCGTATTAGTATTCTGGGAGTGTAAAATAAAAACAAATATCAAAGATTGTATTAATAAGATCAAGGCTAGTTTATAGTGTCATTAAAAGTAGTAGAATTATTTGCTGGAGTAGGTGGTTTTCGTCTTGGATTGGAGAAGAATAAGTTCGAGGTAATATGGAGTAACCAATGGGAGCCGTCAACAAAAAAGCAGCATGCTTCAATGGTGTATGAAGCTCGCTTTGGTAAGAAGGGCCATTCTAATGAAAATATTGCTTTAGTAGCCACAGATGAAATCCCTGATCATGATCTCCTTTGCGGAGGATTCCCATGTCAGGATTATTCTGTTGCTACCACATTAAATAATTCTAAAGGGTTGAAAGGAAAAAAGGGAGTCCTATGGTGGTCAATCTATAGGATACTTGAAGAGAAAAAAAATAAACGACCAAAATATCTTTTTCTAGAGAATGTTGATCGCTTGTTAAAGTCTCCGGGTACTCAAAGAGGACGTGATTTTGCAGTAATGCTTCAAAGTCTTAATGAACTTGGATATGCCATTGAGTGGCGTGTTATTAATGCTGCAGATTATGGAATGCCACAAAAAAGACGCCGAGTATTTTTCTTGGGATATCATAGATCGTCTCAATTATATAAAAAGGTCAAGATAACGGAAAAGTTAGATTGGATCCTAGATAAAGGAACTATTGCCAATGCATTTCCAGTTCACCATACTGAAGAATTTCATGAATTAAAGTTGGAAGGAGATCTCGTACACATCACGAACAATTTCAATATAAAACGGGAATTCTCCCCATTTATGAATACAGGGATAATGGTTGATGGGAAGGTATATACAACAAATACGGAATCAGATTATGATGGTAGGAGAATATTGCTGGAAGACATACTTCAAAAAGGTAGAATAGAAAAGGAATTTTTAATTAATGCATCTGACATTCATAAATGGGAATACTTAAAGGGTTCAAAAAAAGAAAAACGTATATCAAAAACAGGTCATGAATATCATTACTCTGAAGGAGGCATGGTCTTCCCAGATCCCTTGGATAGTCCATCAAGAACAATCATTACCGGAGAGGGTGGACCTTCTCCATCTAGATTCAAGCATGTTGTTAAAACTAAAAATGGATTGAGAAGATTGACACCTTTAGAGCTTGAAAGACTAAATATGTTTCCTGACCATCACACAAAGCATAAAGATGTGACAGATGCAAAAAGAGCATTTTTTATGGGAAATGCATTAGTTGTGGGCGTCGTAGAAAAGATCGGCATGTCTCTTAAT
>CAYOJL010000029.1:0-21671 GCA_964404235.1 uncultured bacterium
ATCTAGCTCATTATCTTTTAATAAGGCTATCGCATCTTCGAGCTCTCGATTTTTTGCCAAAGATCTTACCATCCCCTGATGAGCATAAGTGATTACAGATGTATCATAATATTGATCCATAACTAATTGGAAGGTCATTTTTGCTGATTCATATTCTTCTAATTTTATATATAGCACACCCGTTTCATATAATTTTTTACCTAATTTTTCTCTTAATGATCCAATAGAAGAAAGTACCTCATCAATAAATTTTGAGTTTGGATAGTCATCTAAGAATTCTTGATACCTTTCCAATGCCTTTTGAGTATACTCCTGATCATGATAATAGTTTGGCGACTCGATCGTATAGGCTTCACATATTTTAAAACGTGCATCCTCTACGAAAGGGCTAAATCCCATTCTACGCGTCAATTTTTCATATTCTGCAATTGCAAGTAAATATTCTTTATTCCTAAAAAAAGCTTCTCCTAGATAATATTGTGCATCATCACCAAGATCTGATCCGGTACCTCTAAGAAGAACATTTTTAAAATCGGTCTGAGCTTTTAAGTATTTTTCATTTTCAAGATTTTCCATTCCAATATTGAATCGTTCTTTAATAGAGACCTGTCCATCTCCCTTGGAGCCAGCACAGGAGGCAAAAAGAAACATTCCTACAGCAATCAGAATAGATTGTTTTATAGTCATTAGAAAAATACTGATAGCCTAACCCCACCTATAGCACTAGGATTATTAGGATTATATACGAGGTCAAATTTTGGTTTAATAGATGCTTCTTTATTTTTAGATCTTGCATTTTTTTGATTGGTCCATACGGATTCAATACCACTGATCACATGGTTGAACATAAGCACTGTAATACTATACTTAGCAGCAGATAACATTTGATTCGAGTTATATCTCTGATCGATATAATCTCTTTTCATTGGTGTTTTAATCACAATCTCTATACTGTCACCCACATCTTTTTCTTCCCAATACCATTCTTCTCTAGCATCATTCCATCCTCCTACGAACTGGTCATATTTTCCAATATTCTCGTAAAAATGTCTATCTTTCACTACAATTATATCACCAGAATAAAACCACTCGGGGTGTGTATCTAAGCTATCTGAAGACACTCTAGTAAGATTGAGTTCATTGGCCAGATCACCTGTTATGATAAGCTTAAGATCATGGGTACCAGTCAAATTTCTCAGTGCAGGAAAATTGGTCCAAGCAAGGCCATCCGATGAGGGAGGTGGATTATTAAATCTATTATAGACCCAATTCTCCATTGACCAGTTCATATCAGCAAATGCCTGATATTCATCTCTTAGCTCCTCTGCTTTATTTTGGTAATACCGCCAAGCAAGGATGCTGCCAAGCTCAACACCTATGAAAGAGGCGGTCTTCCAAAGCGGTGACTTATTATAATACTGTCCAGCACCAGGAAGTATCAATGACATGATCAATGGTTTTCCAGGATAATTTACCTGATTCCCTTCTAGCAATACCACGGAAGTTGTATCTGGGACTTTAGTACTGTCCTGAGCATTGGCAGGATAAAGCAAAATACAATAGACACTAAAAATCAAATAAGATCTTAAGATAGGCTCTCCCTTTATCACCATATAGAATGTTTTCTTCATTTATTTCTTTTTCAAATTTATCAAGAGGTTGATGATATTCTAACTCAATTGCGGTTGGAAAGTTATAAAAAGAAAACCCATTTAACCGCCACTGAATTCCTAAAGATCTCTTGATCAAAAAATCATCTATCCAAGCATCTCCTGCTTGGAAAATTGCACCCAAGGTACTATTCTGAAAGATCATCCACTTAAACTTATAATGCCTTTCTCTAAAAATTGGTATTCTAAAAATTGCATCAATAAAACCACTCTTTGTTCCCTGTATAGAATAAAATGGATAACCCCTAAGGCCTGGGATACCTCCTAAGTAAAAATGAAAAAATGGGTCAATATTTTGTTTATTGATCCATCCTGCATGCCCTTTTAAAGAAATGGTCCATCGCTTTTTCCATGGTAATTCATAGTGATACGTACCAGTGATCTGAAACCTAGCAAGGTTGTTTGGCTTAAATTCCTCAAGTAAAGTACCAGAATCAGAAAGGTTAAGCCCCTCAATAAAATCATTTTTTTCTAGATCTAATAATGCTTTGACTGAAAATCCTTTGGAAGGATTGATGGATTTATCCAATGCATTCTTTATTACATTGAATGACCAAGAACTGTTAATAGACCATCCACGAAAATAATCATATGCAGCACCAGCTTCTAATACTCCATATTCATTTGTCAGTACCTCTTCTTGTATGAATGCACGATACCATTGCCGTGTAATTGAGAGATCAAATAAGCTACCATAAAAAGGTAGCTTTAATCCTGAACGGAACTGAACAAGTCTAAATTTGATATCATCATTGATAGGATAAGCTCCTTGATATAGGGAGTTATCCGTAGTATTTCGAGTTAAATAGTAGGTCTCAAAGTATAGCGTGGGATAAAATCGTTTAAAATCAAATATGAAGAATAGATCAACATCATTTAATTTATTCACCGATGCTCCTCCAAATAAGGAAAGTCTATTTATTATCTCACTAGATGAAAAATAGAAACCCGGTTTTAAAGTACCATAATCCATCATCAATTTTGGCATAATGAACATATTTGGAAATTGGTCATCATACGGCCTTGACCTAGAAGTGTCCAGATCAACTATAGGGGGTTTAAATTCATTCTTACTGTTATAGTCCTCTCCATATCCAACAAAGTCATCTTCAATATAAAATATTTTATCAAGCAGCGCGATATTATATGCCCCCCTATCATAGATCGAATAAAGTATCTTACCACTCTCTGAAATATCAGGCATAAAAGCCCCACCTGTCACATTTGTGATATACCCGTCTGTTGTATCAGGAGCATTGGTCATATATAAATTATATATCCCGCTTTGGTCTTTAGAATGAACGCCTAACCCTGAAAGATTTACCGACATATTCCTCTCATCATATGAATCACTACTTTCAATCATATTTACAGTTTTATTGGTGAGGTCATATGAATAGATATCACGATGATGATGTTTAGTGATATCAAAATAGATCTGTTGCGTTCTAGCATCATAATTCAAATGACTTATCATAGGTCTATCTTTGAAATCAGTTAATTTTTCAGAAACATTCAAACTTAGATCTAATCTATAAAGATCCTGACCACCATCATAGGTGGCTAAATATGCAATAGAACTGTCATCTTCAATAAAAACAGGATTGAAAGCTCTTGAATCAATAGTTAGTCTTTCTTCTTCTTCAGTGTCAAGATCAAATGAATAGATGTCATAATATCTAGAGCCATATTTATTTGGATATTTTGACTTTTTTGAATAATAAATTATTGTACCATTAGAATGCCATGTCGGTGCAGAAACAACACTACTCTTTATTTTCTTTTCCTCATCAGAATCCAGATCATGATAGTAAAGATCTGTCTGTCCAAAATAGTCATTATTCTTATTTGATAAATAGACATAACTATTTTCTTTTGGGTGCCATTTTGGGTGGATATTGGTTGTACCAGTAGTTTGAAGCAAGTTGCCCTGCACTGGCATAACCTCTATAGGCACTACAAGACGTTTATAACGAGCCTCTGCTGCAGATCTAAAGTTCATGTATACATCATGTCCACTGACCCCTAATACGTTCTTAATTGCAGTATTTACTGAAAACTGCAACGGAGATGATAACTCATCAAAAATATCTCTCAAAACCTCTGGGCCGTATTCATTGGCAATGTAAGTTGATAGAGCATACCCTGCATTATAAGTGGACTCATTCCCTATGCCTTTTTTACCGAATGTATTCATTTCCGTAAAGGTCAACATATTATCATGAATAACCCGATCTCTTAGGATCATATCTCTGTGAGAATCCCAATTGTCCCAATCAGCATCTTCATACATATACTGCGCCACTCCCTCAGCAAGCCATGGTGGAACGTTTGTACCAGGTATCGGGTAACTCACAAGAGTATTAGGATATCCATAAAGTACATCAGGTCGTTTTTCGTCTTCATAATTCATTAATTGAATATATGCGCCAGGTATACTTGTTCCTGCCTTCATAGATTTTTGAAGTGATACAATATGAGCAAATTCATGTGTGATCACATTCTGCAGCCACCGATGACTACCTCTTAATTCAAAATCCAATGGAGAAGCCCAGATCATTATCTTATTATCATAATAATATGCTGCCCCGTTAGAATAATCATCAGGATCAATTAAAATAAGATGGGTTTTTTGATCAGGCTCATATTCATAAAATTCTGTGATAGGTAAATAGATCATTTCTGCTACTGTCGCTGCCTCACGAGCTGTCATTTCTGTTTCATCATGGAAATGCACCTTGAAATGATCGGTCTCAAAAGTGTGCCAATTTAATTCAGGATGATTGTACTGAACCTCGCCTGATGCCAAAGATAATATTAAGACATTAAAGATTATTTTTTTCATTAATGTATCACAGCGACTTTTATAATACTTGTTTCAACATTTTTATTATTTGAAACCTCTACATGTGCAAAATAAACACCTGACTCCAAATCTCCTACATCCCAGACCCATTCAGTGACTTGATTACCCTCCTCATTTTGTACTGCATTGAAGGATCGTATAAAATAACCTGCTAGATCATATATCAATACATTGATGATTTTTGCACTTACTGTTTCTACACGCAGTGTACCCATCTGTTCACGAATAGGATTGGGATAACTATATGACCTGGTCAGTATCTTATTGGAAGGTGGATTAAAAGTATAGTCTAGATCGATCATCCTTGATCTACCAGCATCACCGTGATAGTAGGACCATGCATTACCTTTTTTATCTGACCAAGGATCAAATTGATATACTGTTGAACTGGTTATAATAGAACTCATCCCATCGTATTCACCTAATCCAATCAATTCATTATCATGATCCATAGTGATTCTGTGTATCATATTTCCCTGAGCATCAAAAATATATAGAAATTCCATATCCATTGATCTTGCAACGATCTCTGGAGCATCTGTTCCGATCAGATCCTGGGCTAATACAGGAGGTGTGACCAATGGCCCATTAGGAAATCCTGGCATTAATATTAGATCAGAATTAAAAGCATATAATATTCCTGATGAATCGATAGCAAGTAAGTCGCAGTTAGCATCTAGATCTAGATCGATGCCAGATATATATTGAAAACTAATTGTATTCCATTTTGTTTCAGGGTTCCCAAATTTATCTACAGTAATTCCTTGGCTACCAAGATCTATACCAAAATTATGTGGTGTTGCGAAGACCCTTTGTTTGTGATTGTCCCATAAAGAAAAGGACTTCCAATCTATAGATTGTTCCTCAGGGTCAGTTATGGGGTATACTAATGAATCTATCCATGTTTGTTCATTTAGAACTATATCTTTTGAAGATAGATCAAAAGTATAGATGGAATGGAGACATGAATCCTCTTGATATTCAATAATATCTATTTCAGTGTGATCATCATTTGCAATCAATGATACGAAAAAATCATTTGTGTATAGATCATGAAAATAATGACGTTCTTTTATTTGTTCTCCCATTAACATAAGATAAAGTGAATCCTTCCCTCCAATGATATCATTGTCATCATCCCTATCAACATCAAACAGAGTAACAAAATGAAAACTAGAGTCAGGGAAGCCTTCAGATATATATGAATTGTCAACCATAAATGACATCGTATCACGTGCCATACTGATCTCTGCAATCTTTATGAAGGTTGATGAACCATCATTGGCATGGGTTGATGGATAGGTATTTGGACCAAATTCAGGTTTAAGACCAACATAACCAGGATTAGCTAATTCATATTGTTTATTACCTCTGAACCACATATCACCAAAATATCCTGAAGAGGGATCATTGAAAAGATGGATGGATGGGTATCCAATATCTTGCGCTCCATCAGCCTCCTCTAGATCTATACCAGGATTTGATATGTCACTATTGATACCATAATCATCGATAGACAAAGAGATGATATCTTCATCTATATGCCATATTAGAAGCCCTGATGCAGGAAGACCGATATCATAATTAGGGACGTATGTCACCACTCCATTTGAGTCTTTTAAAAGACCAGTAGAATCTTGCAAGACCTCTATATACGGTGGATAAGATCCCGTTGCTGAATTTTGGCCCATAAGATAACGAATTGAATCAATACTGATATCATTTCTTACGCTATTATTTCGATTTTCGATCAAAAAGTACTCATTCTGTCTTATGGGTATATTTATAACATGCCCTTCGCTTCTTGCTGCCAAATGGATATGATCACCAGAATATCCATATATTGGTTCTTCCCATCCTGCATTGATACGAGACCAAGCTGTGGGTGGAGCAGGTATGATGCCTCGTCCATTATTAGAGCCCTGATCCATCAACCCAAAAACCCCTACCCCGCTTTCACCTGTGTTAATATTCCAAAGTGGAGGTAGTCCAACAGCAAAACCTATCATCAATGCGAATGTACCTGTCATTCCATACTGATACTCACATGGCTCAGAAGCATCTGAGAACATGGCCTCAGATATATCAAATAAAAGATGATTCTGACTTTCTGGTAAGATAATACCTTGATCGATCATATTATCACCTATTACGATCGATGGTACACTGAGATGTTCTAGTATCATACTATTATCTACAAATGTAGACGGAATGTCTTCCGGTGTCGGGTCAAGAAATGGTAATGAAAAATCCTGCCCAATACCTGCATGGAAGACAACTAATACATCATAATTAGAAAAATCGATCTGGTCTTGGGAATATGCCTTTTCAGAAGCATCTCTAAATAATTCTGTAAGTCGTTTTTCTTGAAGTTCATATTCGTTATATGGATTATAATAATTCATATATTGATCAAGTAAATAGCTACTATTTTGTTCTAGTGGATAGATATCAGAACCTTCAAGGTCTATACCGAATTTTCCATATGATACTGAATTAAAATAGGTATTGAGAGCAGCTAATTGAGATTCAAAATAACTTCGATCATGTGGAGGACCATCAATCGTATATATTTCACAATCGATTCCCTGTGATTCAATTAAGAATTGGCCATTACCAGTTGTGCTAGCAAGATCATCCTCTAAAAAGGACACCCTGATCCCGCAAATGCTTATAGGATCATCTAAAGAAGCATTCAAAGTATTTGATAGGCAAACCATAATAAATGGAATGCATGGTAACAGAGACCGCATCAATATTAATGGATCTAATATTCTATATTTAAGGAAAATCGCATGGTATTAGTTAGAGGATGTCCTTGCTCTCCATATGTATAACCAAAATCAAAACCATATCCAGAGAACCTTAAACCTATACCAAAAGTAGGATTACTTATCTTACCTGTCTTATCATAATAAAAACCAGAGCGAATAGCAAAATATTTTCCATACCAGTACTCAATACCAAAATTATGTACGAGTCGGTCTAACTCATTAGATATCGATCTATCCTTCGCATAGCCAACTTCTTTTATACCATATTCATTATATTTACCCCAGCCGGGATCACCCGGAGCTCCTGAAGTAGGCACCATTTCATTTTCTCCAGGATCAACTTGACCATTTGAATCAGGATCGAACCATTTCCCACCATCTACATTACCATCACCATCTGCATCTACCCAATCATAACCACCAATAATACCATCTCCATTACCTGGGCTATTCGAACCATAATCTATATCTCCACCAAGTAACCAATCGTTGATCCATGAAGTGAATAATGCCAAATATATGGGATCTGTATGAGCTATCTCCATCTTACCATCTGCATTATAATCGTTACCAGGACTTACATGCCCATCCTCATCATATCCTCCAATATACCCATCTCCATCCCAATCCATATCTGGGTAAGATGAAACAAGAAGTTTATCAACATCATATACTAGATTTAGTTTATTGAACTCGCCTTTGACCAGCGCATAATTAAGACCCACACTTAAATTAGTCGGTTGGGGATCAGCCTGATCCGGATCAATAAAAGATACTTTTGGTCCAAGATTAGACAGATTCAAACCAAGAGTTAGTTTTGGAACGAGCCACTCTTTATGCATATAGCCTAGGTCAAAACCAAAGTCTGTTGAAGTACCTTTTCCTTTTTCACTACCTGCACCAATTTCGACAAGGTGCTGATATGACACCTTTGCGTTGATACCAAACGATTGATTTTTGGAGATAAGTGCGCTATATGAAAGCGAGAATGCTGTCATGTAACTGGTGAAGGTTCCTAATTCATCTCCTGTTTCACTTGTCCTGATCTGCTCTCCTAAGTTAAGAAAGATCAAGTGACCACCTACTGTGCCTAATGTTGGGTATCTTTTTCTAAATGCTAAAAATTCATAGTAGAGGTCATCTGCGAGCCCTGGTAACCAATTCACATGCATCAACGCCAATTCTCTCCCATCAAGGAAACCCAATCCTGCAGGATTCCAATAACTGGCATAGGCATCATTTGCGACTGCAGTTTGAGCTTCGCCCATACCGCCTGCTCTGGCACCAGGTGCGATCAATAAGAATATTGCACCTGCCTCACTCTGGGCGAGAACTGGATGCATTAGAGCTATCATTAGAGATAGCGCTATCCCTAAACGTTTCATAGAACGTCTCCTAAGTAATTATTAATATATACTTTGCCCTCTAAGGGCAACCTAATAGCGTTTAAGGTATAGAATTGCTCCAGTATTTTTGAATTGGAATATATCTTTTGAATCCTTTGAAAATCAAGTAATGATTAGTCACTAATTTAATCCTCAATTATTGTAAAAGTCCCAGTGTTATAATAGGTATATAAGTTATTAATCCTACAGCTAGAAGTTTAATTATAAAAAATGGTAATGTTGCTTGATATATCTTTGGCATATCCTCATCAAACCTATATGCTGAAAGAAAAAGGTTCATACCTACAGGAGGTGTTAGAAACCCAAGCTCAAGATTGGCAATGAATATAATCGCTAGATGGACTGGCTCTATTCCAAAATAATCTCCTAAAGGAGCAATAAGCGGTACGATCACAATGATTGCTGAAAAAATATCCATTAAACATCCCACCAACAAAAGAAATATATTCAACATTAATAAAAATATATACTTATTTGAAACCACGTCCTTTGTCCAGGATAATATCAACATAGGTACCTGTGCATCGACCAAATAACTGGTCAATCCCATCGCTACTCCTAGAATAATTAAAACCCCACCGATCAATGTGGCACAGTCAATAACAATTTTTGGTAAATCGTTTATCTTTATATCCCTATAAACAAATACTTCAATAATAAAAATATATATGACTGTTATTGCCGCAGTTTCAACAAGTGTAGTGAAACCTCCAAAAACTCCAAAAAGAATTAAAATAGGCAAAAATAATTCCCACTTTGTATCCCAAGAGACTTGAAGCGCTTTTGTCGAAACAAATTTCTTTAATTTAATATTACTTTTTTTGCCCTGTATAACTGCCCAGGATGATATCATAAAAACCAATAAGACCCCAGGTAATAGACCCGCAATAAAAACATCCTTCACAGAGACACCAGCTGTCACACCATAGATTATCAAAGGAAGGCTTGGAGGGAATAATAATCCTATTGATCCTGATACGGTAATGAGACCTAACGAAAATGAACGGCTGTATCCATCCTTTAAGAGCATTGGTAAAAGCAGACCGCCTAAGGCTAAGATAGTGACGCCTGACCCACCGGTAAGAGCAGTAAAAAATCCGCATAAAAAAACAATAATTACCGGTGTCCCTCCAGGGATCCAGCCAAATAATTCTCTAAATACTTTGACAAGCCTCTCAGATGCCTTGCTTTCAGCGAGTAAATACCCAGCTAATGTAAATAATGGGATGGTTGGTAAAGTTGGTGAGACAACTATTCTGTAAGCTTCTGCGGGTATAGCAGATATAGGTGTATACTCTGACCAGAACATTAATACAGCTAGGCCACCTAGACCTACAAAAATAGGAGCGCCAAAAAAAAGTGAAACAGCAAGAATTAATACGCCTACATATAAAGCTGGTATCATATCAAAGAACATATCTGTAATACCACCGATAGAAAAGATCACACCTATAATAATCAATGTTATACGATGGAGGTGTTTATCATAACTATTCAAGTAGATCTGAACAGCCATGAGCCCAAACCCTAGTGGCATGATAATTTGTGCAAACCAACGCGGTATATTTGGTGCAATATCAATTGGATATTGCATTTCAACCTTAACTAATTCCCAACTCCCCCATGCTAGAGATACCAAGACCAAAAAAGTAGTGACCTTTGCTATCCACCTTCCGAAATGAATTTCTTTATCTTTTTTGAATAATGAGTCTCGAGTGAGAGCGAGTAATTTATTTTGTCTAGCTGCTAATACTCCGCCTAATAATCCTATCCAAAGAGTAAAATGCTGTACTAGGATCTGAGAAGCAGGAACACTATTTATATTTAAAAATCGACTGAACGACTCAAAAAATGGAAGTATGGTCATGGCTGAGAAGATGACGATCGCGAGTGTATCTTCTCCCCATTTTAATCTATCAGAAATATGGTCCAAACTTGTTATCTTGGCCATAATAAGTTCAATCTTGGGTCAATTTGATCACTGTGTCATATATGGTCTCAGGAATGACCTTGCCTCTTAAATAGTAGCTTACCCTTTCCACTTCTTGGAACCACAAATCTTTTTCATTATCATTAGGAGTATGAACCTTAAGACCATATTGTTTCATAACCTCCAATGCCTTTACATCAGCATTGCTATTTGATTCCGCATATTTACTCTGTATCGATCTTGATATCCCAATGAGATCTTCATGGTACTTATTTGGTATTCTTTTCCATGTTTTCATATCAACAACAATGCCTGCCATAAGAACACCCCATTTAAGGTCTAACATATGATCAGCGATACCAAAAGATTGTTGTGCTAGTGCATATATTGGTGGCTGAGGAATTGTACTAATAAGCCCTGTTTGCAAAGCAGAAAGAATATCAGTGGTAGCAAGAGGTACAGGATTATAGCCTGCTTTTTTATATACCTGTTCCCACTTAAAATCACCAGCCCAAGTGAAAAATTTCTTATTTTTCAAATCAGAAGGAACCTTTATAAGCTCTGTAGAGAACCAATACGCATAGGTTAATTCTGATAGGTAGAGAAGTTTAAAACCATTATCCTCTAATTTTTGCTCAAGATCTGGTAATAAAGCATCAGTGACTCTCTGAACATCCTTGGAATCCTGATATACTAAAGGAACAAAATAACATGAAAAATCTGGAACGATCTCAGAAAGTCCTTCAGCTGTCATTCCCGCAGCATGGATCTGTCCAATTCTCATCTTTCTAACCATATCCCTCTCATCACCTAATACACCACCTGGATAGATCCTGAGTTGGACTTTCCCTTTTGTAGCTGATTTCCATTGCTGGCCCATTTCAATTAGCATGCCATGCCAATCAGTACCTTCAGGAGCTAGTGTTCCCATTTTCACTACGATCTTACGTGCAAATACAACTGTTGATAATAAAAGGAGTATGATTATAATTCGTTTCATTCTAAAAAATATTCTTCTGTTTTTGTTAACAACCATTCTGCACGGTTTTTTGCTATTAGATTAGATAACTCATATTCACTTTTTGGTATTACTGCCATATCGATAACATAATTTAACTTATCTTCAAATTCTTTACGCTCTTGATATGTCTTATGAATCGATTCTGCATATGTTACATAAGGGCTAGCATCTAAACTATCAGAGTGTAAGAGTGCTTTATTAAAATAAAAATCAACTGAGTCACGAAGTAATATCTCACTTAGATCGGTTCTCGTAGCTGTAAAACTCATCATCGCAGAATAAACAGCACCATTATTCCATGAAGGGTCAAGTTTAATGCATTTTCTAAGCAACCGACCTATATTTGGTAAATGGATCAACTCGAATGGGTCACCTCTACTCGAGCTAATAGAACCACCATAGGCTGCAGCAAGCCAATATAGGTCAATAATATCATTGTTATTGAACTGTATTTCCGTATTATTTCTAAGCCAATTATTAAATGTAGGGTATCGATCATTTAAAACAGATACTCCTAAATCCCGTGCTTGTTTAAAGATGATATTTGCATTTTTGTAATGATTAAGTGCAGCTGAATAATCATTATCAATAAGTCGATCACCTTGTTCCATAATAATACCAAACCCATATTCAACTTTGGTTCTGATCAGATCTCGGCGTTGATCAAGGTCAAGTATATCATTTTTTTCAATATTCTTGATCTTTCTTTCGAAGTAAATAGAAACCAATTTTGGCTGGTCTAAAAGTAATGCCTTTGGTGAGCATGATATTGTAAATATAAAACAGAATATTATAAGATTATTGTATCTCACAAAATAGGTCTAGCATTCATTAATGTTCATATATTGGGAAATTTAAACAGAGTGCTTCTACATCAGATCTGACCCTATTGAGACATTCATCATTCTCAGGATTCCTGATGGCTTTATCGATCCATTGAACAACCTGCCTCATCTCTGTTTCCCCCATCCCTCTTGTGGTTAATGCCGGCGTACCAACTCTAATTCCACTGGTTACAAATGGACTTCTTTGGTCAAAAGGCACCATATTCATATTAAGAGCGATACCCGCTTGACCCAAGATAATTTCAGCATGCTTTCCATTGATACCTTTATTCGTAAGATCAATAAGGAGAACATGAGTATCTGTGCCACCAGAAACAAGATCATATCCTAGATGCAGGAATTCTTCGGCCATCACTTTAGCATTATGAATAATATCTTCAGCATACTTCCTAAAACCAGGTTTTAATGCCTCACCAAAAGCAACCGCTTTAGCAGCTATGATATGCATTAAAGGGCCTCCTTGTATGCCTGGCATAACAGTCGAATCAATTAATTCTGAGACCATTTTAACACGACCTGACTTTGGTGCGATCTTGCCCCAAGGGTTCTCAAAGTCCTTACCCATCATTATAATTCCACCTCTTGGTCCTCGAAGTGTTTTATGAGTCGTACTGGAAACTATGTCACAATATTCCATTGGTGAAGGGTGCACTCCTGCAGCTACTAGACCACTAGGATGTGCAATATCTGACATAAGGTGTGCTCCTACATCATCTGCAACTTCTTTAAACATTTCAAATTCTATAAAACGTGGATAAGCACTACCACCACAAATCATCAATTTAGGTTTATGTTCTATCGCAAGACTTGAAACTTCATCAAAATCGACTCGACCATCTTTTTTTGATATATGGTACGAGACAGATTTATATAATTGACCTGAAAAATTAACATGGCTACCATGAGTAAGGTGCCCACCATGAGCTAGGTCTAAACCCATAATAGTATCACCAGGATCAAGGAAAGTCATAAAAACAGCCATATTAGCTTGTGAACCCGAATGTGGCTGAACATTAGCATATTCACATCCAAATAGTTTTTTTAAACGGTCACGGGCAATATTCTCAGCCTCATCCACAACCTCGCATCCTCCATAATAGCGTTTACCAGGGTATCCTTCGGCATATTTATTGGTCATAACGCCACCAGCCATTTCCATGACAGCCTTACTAGTGAAATTCTCTGATGCTATTAGCTCTAATGTTAATTCCTCTCGCTTAGCTTCTCTATTTAATACGTCAAATAATTCAGGATCATTTTGTTCTAGATTATGCATCCAATTATTTCCAACCATCCTCAGCTTTTAGATCTTCAGTAACCCAATCATAATCAGATGAATTAGTAGAGATACTCCGGCTTCGCTTTACCTTATCTTCCGCCATGAACCATTGTGCTTTTCCATATAGGATATCTTTCGCATTTTCTTTCATCCAAGAACTTTTGGAAAAACCATTAAAGCCTTTTTTCTCTGCTTTAGTAAAATAATCGTATGCTAGTTTTGCAACAACCCTGTCATCTATTGTAAGTGGATTCTGACGAAAATTATCCCATCCATAATAATAGACCTTTCCTTTCTGGCCAAAACCTTCACCATTTTGATTAATAAGACTTGAAGCTTTATCAGCCCATTTTATTGCTTGTCTGTAGTCATTGTTTTCTAGATATGCATCCGATATGTCTATTGCTACACGTCCATCTCTAGGATCAATTTTAAATAGTTCTTCATAGGCCTTAGCAGAAGCATTTAGATCATCTATTACCTGATTTGCCTCTGCTAATTTTCTATATGCAAGTTTGCTACTGGGATCGAGTCGTATCACCTCTTTCAGTACTGGTATTGCATCCTCATTACGGTCAACTTGACTTAATCTATCTGCATAATCTAAACCATAACTGAAGTTATCAGGATTATCCTCATATCTCTTACGATAGACATCTAAAGGATCTCTACCACTGCTCTCAAAGGCCATGGCAAGTTCACTTTGTGCAATCTCATTACTTTCATCTAAAGCAAGAATTTTTTCTAATATAAAGATCTGGTCATCATACCTTTCATTATCTTTATAGAGCTTAGATAGATCATTCATAACAGAAACATCTTCTGGAACCATGTCCACGAGGCGTTCATACTCAATGATCTCATTATCAAACTTCCCTTGTTTTTTATATGAATATGCTAATCTTTTTCTTAATTCAACATTATCCGGTAGCTTCTGTAATCCATCAAGTAATACATATTCTGAACTATCAAACTTTCCCATTTGTTCATAAGCAATCGCATAATACTGATATATTTCTTGTGGAGGTGCATAAGTAGGATTCCATTCATCACAATCAAGTGTAGTTATCTCCTCATAGATCTTGACTGTTTGTTTCCAATCACGATTCCTATAATATTCCGCTGCACTACTCATTAATCTTGGGCAACGCACTTTTCTCAAAGAATCTAATCTTTGCTTATCTTTCTTTGAGCTTGAACCTGTCTCTGCTGGTGGAACACACATGATGATAAAGAACATGCTTGTAATAATGGGCATCAATTTGAGTTGTCTCATAGCTATTTCTGTCTCCTTTTAACAAACCATATATCAGCTAGACTAACACCTAGTTGAATCTGTTGTATTAATTCTTTTTCTTCCATTCCAGCATGCTCCCTATTACCAATATAATAATTAATATCCATTTGGTTACCTACTGGTTTGAACTTGAATCCTAAGCCTAATGAATAACCTATTTCAGTGATAGTTGATTGGTCATTCTTTAATCTATGTGTATAATAGAGCATACCTGCTCTAAATGAAAATTTATCAAATAATTTCAAGGAAAGGTCATTAGGGTAATGAGAGAATGATGCTTTCAATGAATTGGTCTCATATATCCAATTATTGATGGGTGACCTTAATCCATTGATATCTTTTGAATTATCTCGCATATTTCCCAATTCTACAGCAAGTGCAGAAACGGAATTTATGGTTTTACTGATGCCCAATTTATATCCAAGAGGTGCATGTAAATCCTTAATCCTTATTTCTGAAAAAGCCTCAACACTATCTGGATATGGAAAATCATAATAAGGTGGACTATAATCATGGTAACCGTTGCCATTAATATCATCAAATAAATGCTTTTGTTCAAAAGCACCTTCAAGAGGCTTTATGGTATAAGTATATTGGGAAAATACCTTTATATCTTCTCTCATTGATAGTGTGAGAAATAGATCATTTAATATACCATTATAACGAACCCTGCCACTTTGGATAATAGAGCTGCCTCCAAAAGATAATGATTCATGGCTCCTAGATGAACCAAATAAAATACCATAATAAAATCCAAAACCTATATATTTATTTACTTTGTAGGATGTTCCAATTTTGAAAGACAATAAACCACCTGACCTATCGAATGACCTTATATAGTTATATGTTGTATCAAAAGCTTGAAAAATAGATGTATCTTGATCTATTGATGCAATCCTTTGATCTGCATATGGTGCTAAACTCATACCAAAAGATGATCTAGATTTTATTGGGACAACCCATATTGCATTAGACAAGCTAGAATATCCGTTTGAGATACTTGTTTTATTAAATGAATTTTCATTGCCACCATATGACAAGGATAAGAATGTGAATTTAAGATTATGCCAGGTTGATGGATTAGAAAGTGACACATCACTTTTAAAAGAGGGAGATAATTCAATGATACCATCAATTGCATTGCTTATACCCTGATTATGATAATAATGGCCTATGCCTAGTGCATTCATTCGACCTTGGGCAATACCCATCGATGAAAAGAAAAGTAAGATGATTATACTTTTAATTTGCCACATATATAATTTCTAATCTAGGTCTAGGTTCTGATTCAATGTCAAACCAAGCAGACTCAAAAGGGTCATTTTTTTCATTCGCTACTAATTTGAATCCTATATTCATTTCATTACCTAAAGAGATATTCTGTAAGATATTTTTTATTTGTATCACATAAACTCCATTTTCAGCATCTGATGATATCCTATAAGGATATCCAATTGCATCATAAGGGTCTATATCATAAACCGTAATACTATCAACCACAGAACTGTCACTATTCAAGGGATCAATTATGATATTATAGATCTCAGGTGTTAAAGATGTATCTGCATTTAGAATCAAATTCCCAGATCTAATAATAGAGCCATCTGGCAAGGATCCCTCATTAAATGAGATATTTAAAATTGATCTTAATCCTAGTCCATTACTTAACCCTAGTTTATTTGAATAGGGTTCTATTCCACTTGGATCAATAATAGACAGATCACCATTCGAGTATATCGTTATAGAGTTTGTATCGATCACAGTTGAATCAGTAGATGTGATATTTTGTCGATAGTACATAATTATTTTCGGATCCTTTTCTCCTTGAGATGCTTCTTCACTGAATAATTCAATAAAATTGCTATCATTATTCATAAATTGGATTGAAAATGTCCTAACAAGATTAGAATCTAATGTGTCAGTCAGAGACTGTTTTAAAGTATCAATATCCCATATTAGTTCTGTATGAGTGAATAATGATGATGTGTCAGTGGTATCTGTAATGACCTTCACACTAGGTTGCCCTAGATCGAACCAGTCTGAAAGTGAAAAGTCAATATAATCAAGATAAGTACTGTTATTCTCATCAAACTGTGAATCAGGAGAAAAAAACAGGTTTGGTATAGAATTTGAAGATAATGAACTATCCTTTGAGTATAATACAAAACGTAGACTGTCTATAATAAATGTACTATCTGAACTATTAGGGATTGGAGTCACTATTTTAATAAAAGAAAGGGGCACATTGATCCCATTTTTTGTTCCAACATATAGTCTTTCATTCGTACCTAGATTAGGTGCAACCATATAATTGTCACCTGTTATATTGTTCACAACTAGCGTATCAATATACAGGCTTGAATGAGTCAGGTCATTATTAAGCGGAGTTTCTGAACATTGCCATAAACAAAAAGGTATAAATAGTAAAATCAGAAACTTTATAATAGAATCACGAATTTTCATACTCAGTTAAATAATATGAAAACTCAATCAGGTATTTTATTTAGAATGTGATCCATTTTATCTGCAATGTCTAGGTAATCAGGCGATTCATCATCAGACCATTTAATTACAGATACTTTTTTCTTATTAGCTGCAATACCGGGTTGTTTTAAAAGTTTTTCTGAAATTATATCAGATGGTTTATCAAGAATAATAATTGCATTACACTCAAACGCAGCAACATCATAAATATTTAGGTTTTTACCCTTAAGCGAATCATGAATAGGAACCTCTGCAAGCTCTAGATCTTTTCTTGAGATTTTAGAGTATTCATTTAGATCATGTATCACCATCACAGTCTTAATATTTTTATAAAATTCACTTATCCCTTCAAAGTGTTTTTTATACATCCCAGGGACCATCGCACTTTGCCAGCCATTACAAATAAAAATATCTGGTACCCAAAATAAATGAGGAAGCGTACTTAGAACAGCCTTAGAAAAAAATCCATAGCGTTCCCCATTATCCGCAAGTATACGACCATTTTTAGATTTATAGACAAGATTTGTTAAGGGTTGGAACCAGTGATTATCCTCAAGAAAATATACTTGGACCCTGGTCTTTGGTATAAAAGCACTTTTTGCACTAGCAACTTTCCTTTGCCCATTGAATTCGAATGGTATTTCTCTTAGTCTTATCACCTCTCGCAAAATATATTTTCGTTCACTAACATAACCGTATTTCGGTATTACCGTACGTATATCATGTCCTTTTTCTTGTAGCGCAAGGGGCACTCTTGTTGAAAAATCAGCTAAGGATGTAACATTTGCGAACGGAATTATTTCCGTTGTCAGATAATATAATTTTTTAGACATTGGGCGTTTTTAGGTAGGTTAATTAATAGATAATTGCTTCAGAGCTTCTTTGGCTTTTGGATAATATTCACTCCCTGGATGATAATCAATAAGTCTCTGGAATTCATCTTTTGCTTTATCAATTAAACCTAAACTTTGGTAGGAAAGCGCGATCTTATATTGTGCATCTGAACCTTTATTTGTATTGGGAAAACCAAATACTTTCTGAAATTCTTTAATTGCTTCTAAATATTCTTTTCCGGAATAATAACATTCACCTAACCAATATTGAGCATTATCTGCTAAATCATGGTTTGCATCTAGTTCGACAAGATATGAGAAATTTTTAATCGCAATATCAATTTCATTACTTTGTAGAGCACCCATACCTTTAGTGTATATTTGTCTATATTCTACATCATTGACTTTATTTCTTGGTGAAGAGGTATTATCTTCCTTTACTTGCGCGTTATACATCTCATTATAAGTTTTAGTCATCGTAACAAGTTTATTATCAAGCATCAATAAATCATTTCTTATTTCAAGTGCTGCGCTATCAAGCACATTTGATTGATTTTCTAAATTTGCGATCTTATTACTAAGAGTATTTATTCTTTTTAATATAACTAGTGTGATACTATCCTGTTGGGCCTTACTTTTTACAGCCTGTTTAAATGCAGACATAAGTTCAGGCAATAAAATCTGATTATCTAATTCCAAAGAATCTACCATGACCCGAACTCGGTCTATTTTGGCATTAAGCCTTTTTAATTCTCTCGAAGAATCTTTACTTTGCCCAAAGGTAACTGAGCATAGAAAAATGATAGGTATTATTAAGATAGATAAGTGATTCAATAGCTTTGTCATTATTTAACCCTTTTATTTCGGCAAATAAGCGTTGAATTTACCGGTTATTGCTATTCCTTCAAATAAGTTTATCAGTCGGTGTAATTCACGCTAAGTTTTAAAATAAGTCCAACCATAAGATAACTGGTCAACAAAAAGGATCCTCCTGCTGAAATGAATGGAAATGGGAGACCTTTAACTGGTATTAGTCCTACTGTCATCGCAGTATTTACAAAAACATGTGCAAGTAGTATAGATGCAATTCCAATCAATGCTAAACTTGAGAACCGATCTTTAGATAAAAAAGAACGTTTTATGATTTGAATAATAAAAAGACAAACTAAAATCAAAATTAGGGCAATCATAATAAAACCCAATTCTTCTCCAATAACAAATAAAAAGAAATCAGATACTTGAACAGGAAGAAATTATAAATGAGTCTGCGTCCCTACACCCCAACCTTTACCAAAGATCCCGCCAGAGCCAATAGCAGTTTTACTTTGAATAATTTGATATGCAGCACCCAATGGATCCTTCTCAGGATTTAAAAATGTAATAATACGTTTCTGTTGATATGGTGTTAAAGAATTCCAGACATTAGGGGATAGTAATCCAAGGAATATATTTCCAAAGAAAAGAATAATAGACATTATTAAAGTTGGTCTAGATGCTATAATAACTGCACCTAAAATCATTGCCCATATTGTAAAAGATAGCGTCTGGAATGCAGTCAACATACTAAATATAGGTGCTAGTACAAGAAATAGATAAAAAGGCCTTGCACCTGACCAATAGAGCATAGGTAGTACAGGTGTCATCATAACTATAGCCGTCCCAAGGTCAGGCTGGTTCATTACAATAAGTGTAGGAATTAAAACCAAACCTATAGGAATAATAATAGAAGTAAATTTTTTCATTTTGAGATTATGATCTGAAAGATATCTTGCAAGGAAAAGAACTGTAAACACCTTTGCAAATTCACTTGGCTGAATGGAAAAAGTAGAGCCAGGTATATTAAACCAACGATATGTTCCTGCATGGGATGAACCTGCAAATGGTAGTATTACCATTAATATCCCTATAACGTATAATGGATAGGAATACTTATGTATGGTATATCTTGGTATAAATAAAATAATAAATGATAACAATATAGAAGGAATCAGAAAAAATAATTGCTTATTAAATGGGGTACTAAAAAACCCACCATGATCATTTTGTGATATGCTATTTAATACTATAAGTCCAATAATAGATAATATGCTAACGATCACAATGATACTAATTGGCATTTCTTTATACTGCACTGAAGGATAACCAATCATTTAGATACCATATTATTTTGACTAATAATATTATTAAAAACTTCTCGTGCTATTGGTGCTGCTACAGCCCCACCCGACCCAGCATTCTCTAGTAATATTACTATAGAGTAATTATTACCTAAAAAACTCATCCATCCAATAAACCAAGCATGATCTTCACCATGAGGATTTTCAGCTGTACCTGTTTTCCCATAAACCTAAGCACCAAGTACTAAAGGATCGGCGCTCTTGCCTGTACCATTTTTATGGGTGATCACTTGCCCCATATCAAAAATTATCCTATCCCAATCTTCTGATGGTAAAATTGAATCAACACTATCCTTTAAAATATCAGACATTACAAAATGAGGTTTATAGGTATTGCCTCTTGTAGCTAAAAGATTAGTATAGTTGAGTACCTGCATAGGTGTTACTAGAATTTCCCCTTGACCTATACTAAAATTTAGAAGTGCACCTGTACTCCAACCAAAACGACCATACCTTTTATTCATATATGCTGTTGTAGGCACTGTTCCTTTTGCTTCTCCTTCAATATCAATACCTGTATTAGTGCCAAAACCAAATCTTCTGAAATATTTTGCTAATTTATCAAGATCGTAATATTGAATTGTCCTATAAAAATATATATCACATGATTGTAGTATCGCAGATGTTAGATCCACCTTGCCATGCCCAAGAGTAAGCCAACAACCAAAAACTCGATCTCCAAACTGGTATGCACCTTCACATTCTTGTTCTAAATGAGGATCAAAATCTTGATGGTCCATAAGGACTGCACCCGTTATCATTTTAACAATAGAACCTGGTGGATATAGACCTTGGGTAAATCGATTTACTAGAGGCTTATCTGGATCATTAAGTAAATCATTCCAATCTTCTTCTAGAATACGTCCTGTAAATAGGTCAGGCTCAAAGTCTGGTTTACTTATAGCTCCTAATATTTCGCCTGTTTCAGGAATACCTACTAAAATAACACCTCTTTTATCATCCATTATATTTTCAAGAATATTTTGAATATTTATATCAATAGTTGTTATAATGTTTCTTCCTGGTTCCGGATCCCTAGGCGGAAAATCTTCAACGTAACCTGCTTCTCTACCAAATGCATCGACCTGG
>CAYOJL010000030.1:0-21584 GCA_964404235.1 uncultured bacterium
TCTTGTTGTTCTTGGTTCTGCTGATTCTGTTCTTGTTGCTCTTGTTCTTGTTGTTGGACGATTTGTTTGAGCAGTTCAAAATTTATCTTAGCATCTTGATCATTTGGATCTAGTTCAATTGCTTTTTTATAAAATGCAAGACCATCATCTATCTTATTCTGTTCACGTAGCATATTCCCTAAGTTATAATATGCTTTGGATGCTAGTTTTGGATCTTCTGAATTCTTTGCATCATTAAGAGCACTTAATGCAGTTTCAATATCTTTCTGTTTATAAGCAGTTGCTCCTAATCCAAATTTTGCGGCATTATCATTTTTGCGTTCCAATAGAATATCCTGATAGTAGGTCCTTGCATCATCATACCGTTGATCATCATATGCATTCTTCCCCTTATCCTGACCAATAATCATATGACTAGATACAATGAATAAAATAATATATATCAATTTCTTATCCTTGATCTTGTTGGAAATGCAAACCCAATAATTAGAAAAGACAATGATAAAATTGCAAAAACTTGGTAACGATCCTCGTATTCAGAAAACTCATGTGTGGAGATTGTCTTTTTTTCCATAGCATCAATATCTGTTGCAATATCTAAATATGAATCTTGGTTATTATTGAACCAGAAAAATGATCCATTACCTGCAATTGCAATATCTTTCAGAATTCTGTCATTTAAGGTTGATGTTATCAATTTCCCTTTTTTATCTCTCTTGTATTCTGATATTTTTCCATCTTTACTTTCTATTGGAATTAAACTTCCATTCTTTGATCCAACACCTACCGTATTAATCTTAAAACCAGAGGCCGCTGCTTTTTCTGCAAGTTCAATCGCCTTCCCATCATGATCTTCCCCATCAGACACCAAGAGCATTACTCTAAATTTATCAGATTCATTAGTAAAAGCATTTAGAGCTGTATTCATTGCAGAACTTAGTACTGTACCTTGTGTAGGTATCATATTAGTATCAATCTCATTTAAAAATAACATCGCTGCTTCATAATCAGTAGTTAGAGGTAAGTATAAATGACTAGATCCAGCAAATACTATAATTGCAACACGATCTCCTTTCAAATGCCTTATTAATTGTCCTAGTTCAAATTTTGCTTTATCTAATCTGGACGGTGTAACATCTTTAGAATCCATGCTAATAGATGTATCTAAAACAATAACAAGATCGATACCCTTCCTTTCTATTGGGCGTACTCGCGTACCAATCTGTGGTCCTGCTGCTGCAAGGGTCAATAAAACAATACCACCAAGGATAATTCTATTTCGCCAACTAATTAATGAGTCATCTAAATTATTTTTTATTGTAGCCTTTACTTCCTTAGAAGCATTTCGAAAAATAGAATCTTGATCTTTTTGTTTAAAATACCAATATATCCAAATGACGAATTGAGCGACCAAAAATATTAGTACCCAACTAAAACGGAATGACATCAGGTCCTCATCCTAAAAATCAACCTACGAGTTGTTTCCATACCCATACCTAAGATAAAAGCAGGAATTAAAAACCAACCATAAAGTTCAGTATACTGTTTGTACTCTTTAACTTCAATCTCGGAGCGCTCTAATAAACTGATCTCAGAATAGATGGACTTTAGTGCATCTATGTCCGTTGCTCTAAAATATTTACCACCTGTTACTTTTGCAATATGTATGAGGGTTTCCTCATCAATCTCATTACGTATCAATCCACGACCAGGAATACGTGTGTATGATTGATTCGTACCTGCACCAATCGTATATATTTTTATATTGAATTGTGCAGCTAATTCTGCTGCAGTGATAGGATCAATTTCACCAGAATTATTACTTCCATCAGAGAGTAGAATCATTACTTTACTATCAACATTATCATTTCTAAGCCGATTTGTCCCATTCGCTATTGCCATACCAATAGCTGTACCATCGTATTCTTTTGATGCAACAGTTATTTCTTTTACAAGCGATGACAGGACCGTTTTATCAATTGTCAAAGGACATTGAATAAATGATTCTCCTGCAAAAACTAAAATTCCTATGCGATCTTGCTTCCTCTCTTCAATAAAATCAACTGCAGTCTTTTTTACTGCCTCTAATCTGTTGGGTTTAAAATCATCTGCGAGCATACTAGTGCTAATATCTAGGACCAATAGCATGTCAATAACACTAACAGTGGTCTCCTTTAGATTATTTACATATCTAGGACGAGCAATGCCCATAATAAGAAGGAAAAGGATCAATAAATAAATAGTTATGAGAACATGATGTTTCCTTTTCCCAGACTGTAAAATCTCTTTAGAGAAGTAATTAGATGAATATCTAAGTGTAGCCTCATTATTTTTCCCCGATCTTTGATACCAAATAATCAATACTGGAATCATTCCTAGTAGTATTAAATAAAAAGGATGCTGGAATTGCATATGGTGCGCAGATTTTCTATTGTGAAATTATATCATAATTAATAACGATATAATTGGGAAATAGTTTCTAATAATAGTGTATAAATACACTAAAAAAATTCTATTCCTCTTCTGCTTTAGAATCCCCTCTCGAGACAACTTCTTCATTGGAATCCATTATTTCTTGTTTCCCTGTTTCTACAGCGTCTTTGAATTCGTTAATACCTTTACCGAGTCCACGAGCTAATTCAGGGAGTTTTTTGGCTCCAAATAAAAGAAGAATCACTAAAAAGATTATAAGTAGTTCGCCAGTACCTAGATTAAACATAGCAAAGTTTACATTCGGATTATGAATTATGTCTCCCAAAATTTTATCTAAAATATCTAAGGATATAGTATGCAGTTGCAAACCCAATAATGCTGGTAAAATTAAAATCTATGGCTAAACCAAACTTAAATACTATAATACTAAGATCAATTACTATTACACCTAATTCATTTCCTAGACTACTGCCAATATCAAATGTTAAACTGGTTAAAAAGAAGTCTTTAACAACACCTTCGGGCAATATCCAACCCATGAGATTACCCAATACTCCTCCAATAACTGATCCAGAAAACAGACCAATTGCAATAAGTGAAATATCTCGATTGCGCATATTTTATGTATTAATCTTTGTCTGGAAATTGGTTTTTTGGGAGTGGATGAGCCAATGAATGATATTCCAACCAATAAACGTAAGTGTTATTGGTAAAAGAAATAATCCCCGAAACCATATAATACCTAAAACAGACAAAATAAAAATTATAAGAAGCATGGAATTATTACGCACAGACTTAAAAGACAATAAAGGAAATTTTGTAAAGTGTATGGGGCTTACCATTAATATACTAATCCCTGCGACCAACATGAGAGCAGTCCTTGGATCACCATAATTACCATAGACCTCTTGATTGTAATATAAGAAAGCAAATAAAGTAATCGCTGAAATCGGTGTTGTTAGACCTTCTGTATATGATTTTGAGACCCCAGATTCTTGTTCTATATTGTATTTAGCGAGTCTTATAGTTCCAAACATAAGTGGCATGAAAGCAATAAGAAGGCCAAGAAGTGGGTTGAGTCCTTTTACGTATAGAGAATAGACCAGAACTGATGGAACGACACAAAAAGAAACTGTATCTGCCATAGAATCGAATTCCATTCCAAAACGTGATGCTATACCAAGCATTCTAGCTATTTTCCCATCAAAAACATCTAGTATACCTGCAATCATCACAAACACACCTGCTTTCAACGGATCTCCTTTTAGAATAAGTCCTATTGCCAAAAACCCTAAGAACATATTTGCAAGGGTTATAATATTGGGAATAAAATGTTTTGGTTTTCTTTTCATTTCAATATTACCTAATTACTCAAATGTACCAATAATTGTGGTGTTTCCCATCACTTTCTGTCCAAGTTTCACCTCTAAATTAATCTTAGTTGGCAATATTAGGTCAATTCGAGAACCAAAACGCATAAAGCCTATCCTATCACCTATTTCTATTTCTTTCCCTTTATTTGCATAACAAATAATCCTACGTGCTATTAACCCTGCTATTTGCACTAATCTAATGGTCCCAATTAAACTATTTATAGTGATAATATTCCTCTCATTCTCATCACAAGCATTATGCTCAAATGCCATTAAAAACTTTCCTTTATTATACTCAACATCCATAATTGTGCCAGTTATAGGCATACGGTTCACATGTACATCAAAAATATTCAAAAAAATAGATACCACCTGATAATCATCATCTTGGGTACGTATACTTATAATCTTGCCATCGGCTGGAGAAACAATATGGTTTATGCCCGTCGGAACCAAACGTTCTGGGTCCCTAAAAAAATTAAGACAAAATAATAAAATTATACCAATACATGCTGGTAAATAAATTGAGATCTGGTCTATTGACCAAAACCAGAAAAGAAGCCCTGTAATGATCAATAGAGGATAGACAAAAATATTACCTTCTGGAGAGAGTTTCATTTATATGGGTTGGAGCTAAATTTCCCGAGTGTCATTTTAACCTTTTTATATTTTCCATTTCTGAATATCCTTAAATCTACCTTGTCGCCCGAACGAAGGTCATTTTCTAAAATAATCGTTCTTATATCACTGGGTTTATTTACTTCTTGTCCATTTACAGTTAAAATAACATCACCTGCTTCTAAACCTGATATCATAGCAGGACTATTTTTTGTTATTTCAATAATAATAACTCCCTTTACAAAAGGTATATCCAGATAACGCGATATACTTCTAGTTACAGATTGAACAACAAGTCCTGTGGAATATCCTCGATCAATCTCGCCTGTCATCCTCAACTCTTCTGCTATCCGTTTAGCATTATTAATTGGAATAGCAAAACCAATCCCAACAGATCCTCTATTTGATTCATAATCTCTAAAAATAAAAGTATTAATTCCAATCACCTCACCTAAAGCATTCACTAATGGACCTCCAGAGTTTCCAGGATTGATCGCAGCATCTGTTTGAATCATATCTTGGAAGACTTTTCCTGATTTCTGCATTCCAAAATCCATATTAGTAGCACTTATTATACCAGCACTAGCAGATGGTTTATTACTAACTGTAAATAGCTCAAAAGGATTACCAAGAGCAATGACCCATTCACCAATTAACAGGTCATCTGAACTACCTAATTTTGCAAATGGGAAATCAGAACCTGATAATTTTAATAATGCTAGATCTGATGTTTCATCTGAACCAATTATCTCAGCTTCATATTCATCACCCCCTGGCAATGTGATCGTTACCTTATCTGCATTAGCAATTACATGATGGTTGGTCATTACAAATCCATCCGGACTAATAACTACTCCACTACCAGAACTTTTCATTGGATATATTTCTCTTGGGAACATAAAACCAAAAAAAGGATCAAACGAAATTGATGAGATATGCTGTTCAACATTAATACTTGCTACTGCAGGGCCAACTTTCTCAATAGCTCTTGTTAATGCTGTTTGCCTTGATGCAACTATATCATTACCATAAGTAAATCCGACTAGAACTAAAATAATAATATTTTGAAATGACTTATACATAATTGATTCTTTCCAAAATTAATCCTTGAGGAGGAGCTTTAATAATTTTGACCTCTTTTCTAGGCTCTGTTAGTAAAGATAAAAATTCTTTTTCTGAAAAACGTTTTTGATGTAATGATACCATCGTGCCAACCAGGTACCTTATCATATGATGAAGAAATCGGTTCGCTCCAATTTTATAGGTTAACATTTTCTTATCAGAAGACCATTTACTTTCAAAGACACTACAATCAGTACTTTTTTGATCCTCACTATATTTACAAAAAGATAGAAAATCATGATTCCCAATCAACTTTTTAGCAAACATATTTAAATAGTCAATATCCAAGCTGGGTAAAATCCATGATTGATTTCGGTATAATATGGAATCTCCAATGTAACACTGATATCTATAATATCTACTTTTTGCATCATATCTAGCGTGAAAATCATTTCCTATTTTCTCAATATTAATTATTCTACAATCTAAAGGCAGATTAGCATTTAAGGCATTTTGAATATCTTGTTCATTTAATTTTATATTTAAATCAACATGAGCAACCTGTGCCCATGCATGTACACCTGTATCTGTCCTACCCGCCCCATATAACTTCACACGACACTCAGAATTTGATATTTTTTTTAAATTATCTTCTATTACTCCCTGAACAGTTCTACCTTCTTTTTGAATTTGCCATCCCAAAAATTTTGAACCATCATATTGAATCACCAACTTATACCTAAACAAAACTGTGTACCCCAACCACGATTACCATTAGACCAGCAGAAATGATATAATCAAATGATCTGAATTTTATATGTGGATAAACACTCCTCGGTGTATTTATTCCATAACCACGCATTAACATATTGCGTACTATATTATCAGTTTTTTCAAGGTTAAGAATTATGAAATCCGGAATGAATTTTGCTATATTAATAATCGTTTCAAAACGAGACCTAGGCTTCTTAATTGCTAAAGCTTTTTGCGATCTCTCTGTAAAATTCCATTGTTCTTGTATGCTAGGGAAAAAACGTATAGTGATCTCAAAAAATAATAAGATTCTATCCAACCATCGATATGTGATACCAGATGAGAACCAAAGGCCCCTAATAGCCAATAAAATATCATGTGACTTAGAATCAATCATGTATAGCGTCATAATACTAACTGTCGCTGAGAGACGTATGGTTGCAAGAATCACATCAACTAGTATAACCCCTAAAGCTCGTTGTGAAATAACTATAGATATGCAAAAAAATAATATTCCTGATAATGGAAAATAAATCCAATAAGGCTTTGTATACTTTTTCCATTCGCTCCATAATTCTTTTTTATATAATAGCATTAAAAGCAATAATAAGACATGTGCTAGAATAATTAATATATCATTTGATAATAAAATTGAAAAAGAAAATAAAAGATATATAAACAATCGAGTAAGTGGATTCATTGGAATATCAAAATCTCAATTTCAACACTAACCCATAACTATCTTTATCAAACATTGGAATTATAGTCATATTATCAACTTTATTTAATCTAATCAAATAAAGCGAGTCTATTGCAGATAAAATATGATTCATGACAATACCACCAATAATATATTCACCCGTCTTAGCAAGCATATCACTTCTTATACGCATAGATTCAAATTTTTTCATATTATTTCTAGTATCCCAATTCCAAGCATCAGTTTCACTATATAATTCATCTATGTAACGCCATCTTAAATGTTCTGAATTATGATGTTCCATATCAATATAATTTCCTATATCAACCCAATATTTATGATTCTTATCCCTAGCATCTACACCTGCATGTTCGATAGCAAATGATTGATATTGTAGCATTTGGTGATATGAAAAAGTGTATGTGGCTAGACATGTTGTCCATAGTGATAATTCAATCGTTGAGAAAAACCGTGCGCGTTTATTATTATCTAAAACTGTTTCACCCCAACCAGGAATTAAAGCTGATTTTAAAATTGGATTTAATTCAAAGGATTCACCCTTCAAAACACCACTAATAATCAATGTTAATATTAATCTTTTACACATGATAAAACTGGACCTATGAATAAGAAAATTACAAAACAGAAAGCAGCAAATACATCACCATATTCACTATAAAAACTTCCTGATTTATTTAGTGATATATTCGCTAAAAATACAGCTTGAGTATCCAATGGCACTTTATTATACACTTGACCTGTAGGAGATATAATACCTGAAATACCAGTATTACCTGCCCGGACTATTGAAACACGATTCTCTATAGCCCTTAGACGAGCATGTTCAAAATGTTGATATGGTCCAGAAGAATTACCTAACCAACCATCGTTTGCCTGAATCATTAGGAATTCTGCTCCTTCTTTAACAAATCTGCGGGCATAACGTGGTAAACTGGATTCATAACAAATTAGATCAGAAAACTGAATTTCATTCCATTCAAATACTTTATAGCTGGTTCCACCCTTAAAAACACCTCTATCAATATTTAGATTTAATTTACCTAACGGATGAAGCAATTTGGGTATTAGATCATACTCGGCAAACGGTACAAGGTGAATTTTTTCATACATTTCAAAATCCTTGTTTGGCTGAAGGTACATCGTGCTATTATAATATGATTTAATGCCATTGGAATCGACCTTGCGATCAACAGTACCTATAAGAATAGGTATTTTTGAATCATTCACCTTATTTTGTAATTGTTTTCTAATTCGATTATTTATTCTGAGATAGGTTGGAAGTGCGGTCTCAGGAAATAAAATTATATCAGGTTCTAGAATAATAGCCTCATTATACAATGAATCCATAAGATTTAAGGTTTGAGTTCTATTATTATTATCCCATTTTTCATTAGGATCAATATTTGGCTGAATCACAGCTATATCCAATGATTCTGAAACAGGTTCATAGGTTAGTATTCTAATCCAACCAATTAAAACAAAACCCAGTGCAGTGAGTATAAGAGATATTTGTTTTTTTGAAGATACTTTATTGCCTAAATGATAATAAAGTATAACATTAATTGATATAATCCAAAATGTTATAATATAAGAACCTGTATAATCAATATATTGTAATATTGGAAGGAATCCCATTTGAGTTAAAGCAAGATTTCCCCATGGAAATCCAAGTGGCCCAAAACTTCGTACCCATTCTAAGGAGACAATCAAAAATGGGAGTATTATAAAAGGATTATGAATCTTATTAAATAAACCAATTATTGAACCAGCTACACCCCAAAATATTGAAAGATATAATACTGCTGAAATAAGAGAGAATAATACTATTATAAAATCTGCGCCAGAATTTGAAGCAATCCAATAATTTGAAATAATATTGTATACTATTCCAAAGATATATCCTGAAAAAAAATTCTTTTTTGGATTGTGAATAAACCATGTATGTATCAAAGGAATAAATCCTATATATGCTAATAAGCCTAGATGTGATTGGTGGTACGATATACCAATAAAAATTCCAGAGATAACCGCTAATTTCCAAGATGCTATCTTTAATAAAAAACTCATTTATTATAATTACTATCTAAATATTGCTGTAAAAATATTGCAGCTGCCATTTGATCAATCAGATTCTTATTATGACCAGTTTTTATATTCTGTTCTATAAGCGATCGGGTAGCACTTTTTGAAGATAACCGTTCATCTTGGAAATGAATTGGGAGATTGACTACCGCTTCAAGAGCATTTACGAAATCCCGCACCTTTTTAGTTTGCTGTGAATCATTGCCATCTAAACCGATTGGCAGACCAATAACAAAAAATTCAATATCTTTTTCAATAATTATATTTTCCAATTCCTCTATCAAATCTGGTATCCCTTTATTGGAAAGGGTTTGATAAGGGGATGCTATTATTTTTGTAGGGTCAGATAGTGCTAGGCCAACTCGACTATCACCATAGTCAATTCCCAGTATACGACCCATTTAATTATATAGGCTTACGTAAATGTGCTTTGAGAACTTTTCCTGGTTTAAACCTTGTTTTTTTATGAGCTGGCACATATATCTCCTCATTAGTTCTTGGATTACGAGCTCTTGGTTTTGCTTTTGTTGGCTTAGATTCAAAAACACCGAAATTTCTTATTTCTATTCTAGTGTAGGGACTATCTTCAGTTAAAAAGTCTCTTAATATATCAAAAAAATCATCTATCATATTAAGTGAGGATCTCACACTATTATTTTGACGCTTGGCAAACTCTGTAGCAATATCTTTTTTTGTATATGTTTTTATTTCCATTAGCGACCTGCTCTTTCAACATAATCAATATGTTTTAACTTTGTCATTTTTCTCATTAAACGATTCAATTGACGATTATTATTTACCTGCACAATAAAATGTGCCTCTGCAATATTTTCATTAACCTTAATATCTACACTTGTGATATTCACATTTTGTTTAGAAATACACTCAGACATATCCTTTAGCCATCCTTTATAATCTTGTCCAATTATTTTTAATCTAACATTAAATTGTTCAGAAGATTTTACATTCCAATCCACTGGTACAAGTCTATCAGACTCGTGGCTAAGCAGAGGTAAACTTTTACAAGAACTTGTATGCACAGTCACTCCCCTACCTCTGGTCACAAAACCAATGAGATCATCTCCAGGTATCGGATTACAACACTTACCAAAATTAATTAGAAGATTATCTATGCCATCCAATATGATTCCTTTTGTTTGTGCACGTGCAAAATCAAAAAACTTATTTTCATTAATATCTTCATTGATTTCTTGTATTTCTTCTTTAGGTTGAATTTTTTGGAACATTTCTCTTACTGTTAACATACCAGTTCCAACAGCTATTAAAAGGGACTTTTCATCTGCATAGCCAAACCGACTAAAACTATTACGAAACGTATCTCTCTCATCAATTAATTTCATACGCCTTAGTGTTTTTGTAAGTATCTCTTCACCTAATTTAACACTCTCTTCATCATGGGTTTTTTTTAGATATCTATTGACTTGGTTTCTAGCTTTAGTAGTAACAATAAATTTTTGCCAACCATAACTAGGCATCTGTTTTTTACTCGTTATAATCTCTACCATATCTCCATTTTTTAATTTTGTATTAAGAGGTACAACTGCATGATTTATCTTAGCGCCCATGCAGTGCATTCCAACTTGAGTATGAACTTGGAACGCAAAATCAACTGGCGTTGAGTCGATTGGCAATTGTATCAAATCCCCTTCAGGCGTAAAAACAAAGATTTCTTCATTATATAAATCGATTCTTAAAAGATCCATAAACTCTTTGGGATCCGTCGATTCATTTTGAAGGATTTCTAATAATTCGCGTAACCATTTTACATTTTTATCGATATCTGAAGAGTTGCTATCCTTATATATCCAATGGGCAGCAACACCAATCTCAGCAGTTTCATCCATTTCGTTTGTTCTAATTTGTATCTCGATCATCTGACCTTTAGGTCCAATAACAGTTGTATGTACAGATTGATATCCATTTGATTTAGGAGTAGCTATAAAATCCTTAAAACGTTCTTGGACAGGCAAATATACATTATGTACTATTCCAAGGGCTAAATAACAGTGTTCAATCTTCTCAACAATAATTCTTATTGCATAAAGATCATAAATCTCCTCAAAGCTTTTATCCCTTGTTATCATTTTACCATAAATGGATGCATATGATTTTGCCCGACCGTAAACTTGAGGAATTATATCATATTTTTTCAATTCTTCTTCTACAGGCTTAATAACTTTATTAATAAATTTTGCTCTTTGCTTTTTACTAGATTTAATATTGGATTCCATTTCTTTAAATCCTGTAGGATTTAATACACTAAAAACAAGATCTTCAAGTTGAGATTTCACTGATGACATGCCCAATCTATGAGCTAGAGGAACATATATATCACGAGTTTCAACCGCAATCCTATGCCTTTTAATTTGAGGCATATGCCTTATTGTTTCCATATTATGTAACCGATCAGCAAATTTTATAATCACCACCCTTAAATCTTGTGCGACTGAAAGTAGCATTTTCATAAAATTGCCTGCCTGCTTTTCTTTTCTTGAAGAATAAGATATTCCACTAATCTTAGTAAGTCCATCTACAAGGTGCCCCAAATCATCACCAAAGGTCTTAGTGATTTCTTCAAGCGTAGCATCAGTATCCTCAACAGTATCATGCAATAGTCCGGCGATAATGGTGGTCACGTCCATTTTCCAACTTGCTAGCGTATTTGCAACTGCTACACAATGTGAAAAATAAGGTTTACCAGATAATCGCTTTTGGCCCTCATGGTAATGATTACCAAATTCATACGCTTTCCATAATAATCCTTCAACATCTTTAATATCTTGACCTGGGCCTAATGAAAGATTTTCAATCAGATTTACAAATGGTTTGGGATATTCACCAAATAATTGGGGTGCAAGTTTGGAAAGCGGGTTATCCATTAAAAAGGTGTAGCCTCTTTAGATAAATTTTCAAATCTAGCATATTCTTTTATAAAGGATGCTTCAACCTTTCCTGTTGGACCATTTCTCTGTTTTGCAACAAGGATTGTTGCTTTTCCTTCTTCTTCATCTTCATCATATACCCATGGTCTAAATAGGAATACGACCACATCTGCATCTTGCTCAATTGCACCACTTTCTCTTAAATCTGATAGTTGAGGTTTTTTATCTGATCTTTGTTCGACAGCTCTTGATAACTGTGATAATGCTACTACAGGTACATTAATTTCTTTTGCAAGCGCTTTTAATGATCTAGATATTACAGAAATTTCTTGTTGCCTATTCTCAACTCCCCGAGGGCCCTGCATTAATTGCAAATAATCAACTATTATCATACTGATATCTTCTTTTGCTTTTAAGCGTCTTGCTTTGGCTCTTAATTCTCGTACGGTAAGCGCAGGGGTATCATCAAGATATATTGGAGCTTTTTCTAAATCTCCCGCAGCTAATGATAAATTTTTCCATAACTTATTTGGAAGTCTACCAGTCCTAACAAAATGTTGGTTTACTTTTGCTTCAGCACACAATAATCGCATTGCCAATGATTGATTTGACATTTCAAGGCTGAACATACCAACCCCCAAACTTGCTTCCACAGAAGCATTTCTCATCATAGAAAGAGCTAAGGCAGTTTTACCCATGGCTGGCCTACCAGCAATAATAATTAGTTCTCCATTTTGAAATCCAGATGTGAGGTCATCTAGATCCAATAAACCCGAAGGTACACCAGTAACAGAGCCACCTTGAGCTCTCTTTCTTTCTAATTCATCCAAAGCATCTATCATTAATGGGTTAATCTGTTCAAACCCTCCTTTTAAACGGTTTTGAGTGATATTAAAAATAGATTGTTCAACACTCTCTAAAATTTCAGAAGCATCTTGACTATCATCATATGCCTGTTTAGAAATATTATGTGAGAGAGTTATCAGGTTTCGCAAAAGTGCTTTTTCCAATACAATCTTTGAATATCTTTCAACATGTGCTGCAGTTGGTACTGATTCAACCAGCCCTGTTAAAAAATAAATTCCACCAATGGATTCCAATTCTTTATTTTTTTTCAATAACTCAGAAACAGATAAAGTATCAACAGGCGCATCATCATCAAAAAGTTTTACCATTGCAGAAAATATTTTGCCATGCGCATCCTTATAAAAATGCTCAGCTTTTAACAAATTCATTGATGTATTAACTGCATCTTTGGAAGAAAGCATTGAGCCTAATACAGCTAATTCAGCCTCATCAGAATGAGGCTGCACATTTAAAATTTGATCGTCTTTTACCATTTATTGATATTTAATTAATTGGTCTCGTATCCATTGAAAATCATCCCAAGCGGGTTTTTTAAAATTTGAATTTCTTAATAATGCTGCAGGATGATATGTAACTATTAATGGTGTACCATTGTAGTCATGTATCTTACCTCTCATCTCCTTTAATGGTACATCCATCTTTAATAATGTTTTTCCTGCCACTCTACCAAGAGCAACTATCAGTTTAGGATTTACTATACTTAATTGTTTTAAAAGGTATGGCTCACATTTTTTCACCTCGGACGGCAGAGGGTCTCTATTATTTGGGGGTCTACATTTCAATACATTGGCAATATAGACACCATCACCTCTTTTTTTATTGATTGCCTTTAAAATATTGTCAAGTAGCTTACCAGCTCTACCTACAAAAGGTTCACCTTTCAAGTCTTCTTCCTTGCCTGGGGCCTCACCAACCAACATAAGTTCAGCATTTGGATCACCAACACCAAACACAAAGTTATTGCGAGTTTCTCCCAGACCACATTCCTTGCATAGACATATTGAAATACGATATTTCTCTAAATCTTCCTCACTGACTAATTTATTATATGAAATCGATTCACCAGAATCTTTGGTATCTCGTTTTGAAATATATAATTCGCTACCAAAGAGCAACTGTTGCTGCCTTAAATAAGAGTTTATTGCAATATTTGATCTCATTTTTATTCTAAGGTTGATTTTCTCCATTCAATATCACCATTAATAAAACTATCAATTGCAACTGTCGTTACTTTTTCCTTTTCTTCATAGTTCTCTGGAGAAGGTTCTTCAATTTCATCAAAAACATCAAGTTCTTCTTCTTCTTGATGATCAATGATAGCCTGATTTAATATACGTTCTTGTAGCTCAACTCTTGCTTGCCTGAACATTACTGCAACTGCCTCATACATATTTTCTGCTTTATCTTCAATATCACGAAACGGTATTGTTTTAAGCCCCATTTATAACTCCTTGTTTAAGTTGGTTAACAATATTAATTAATTCATGTTTAGCTGATTCAAGATCTTCATTGATCATAACTTGGTCAAATCTATCTTGATACTCTATTTCTTGTTGAAATCTTCTTAATCTAATTTCTATTCTTCCATCAGAATCCGTACCACGATTTTTTAATCTATCTCTTAAGTGCTCCAGACTGGGAGGTAAAATAAATATAGAAAATGTATAATCAGGGTATAGTTTTTTTATCGACATAGAGCCCTTTACATCCATCTCTAATAATAGTGTCTTATCATTTTTGATAGCATCCTCAAGAGTGTCACGTGCAGTCCCATAATAATATCCATGTACATTCTCCCACTCTACAAATTTGTCCTTTAAAATAAAAGTTTCAAATCTATCCATTGTAATAAAATGATAGTCTATACCATCCTTTTCCATTTCTCTTTTTAATCGAGTCGTATAAGAGATTGACCATTCAATCTCAGGTTTTACGCTCCTTAATGCTTTGCATAAGGTTGTTTTACCTGCACCGGAAGGTGCTGATATAGTAATAAAATTTATCATTAAAGTATGTTTTGTGCTTGTTCACGTATTTTTTCTATTTCGCCTTTCATTTCGACTACTTCTAAAGTTACATCAGTCTGCGGACTTTTGGATCCTATTGTATTGATTTCTCTTCCTATCTCTTGTAATAAAAAACTAATTCGTTTACCTACTGGTTCTTCAAGATCAATATAATTTACTAGTTGGTCAAAATGGCTCTTACATCGCACAATTTCTTCTGTGATATCTGCCCTGTCAGCGTAATACGCAACTTCTTGAATTAATCTGGTTTCCTCTATTTGTTCACCTTTTAAAAGTTCAGAAACCTTATTTCTAAGCTGGTTTTGTTTTTCAGTTCCATATTTGCCTGAGAGGTTTTCAGTATTAGAAAGTTTGGTTTTTAAGGTTTTCAATCTTTTCAAGATATCCTTATGTATCTGCTTACCTTCCTGTTCTTGCATTTCGCATAACTGATCTAAGGCATTTTTAACTGCTTTGATAATCGAATTACTATTAATATTTGATTCTTCTTTTATTTTAAGCAAATCGTTAGTTGATATAATATCACTTAGACTCAAGCGTTGACCATATGAAACATGAATATTTTTTAATATATCCTGCACCAATTCGAATCGTTCTTTATTAAAATCCATACGCTGATCATCTAGGCTATTCTTAGATTCAAGACGCACCTGTATATTGCCTCTCTGTATAGTTTGTTCCATTATTCTTTTAATTTCATGTTCGACACTTGGTTCTAGGCTAATTCCTCGAAATTTAATTTCCAAGAACCTTGAATTGACCGAACGAATTTCAGCATCGATTTTATTTTGGCCACGACCAACAGACGCACGTCCAAAGCCTGTCATACTTTTAATCATATTAAAATTTTCATATAAAGCCTGCGAAATTAGTCACTTAGGCAAGTTATATCCAGTATTGAAGGGCAATAAAAGGTTTATCAACAATAATCAACTTTTAGTGATATCCAACATTTTAGAAATAACCATCTCTATTGATAAAGACAAAGATATAAGGTGGTGAATTCCTAATCCAGTATTATAGCTAGTTGAAAGGAATGCATAATCAATCTTTAAACCATCCCAGGCTATGCCAATTCCACCAGTTAAATTATTAACTGAGTTTCTTCCACCACGTAACATAATATTATCCTTATACACCCCTTCGAACCCATAAGAAGCGTCAATTGAAAATGTACCATATCTAATTTGGGAATCAAGGTTTGAATTTGATAATGATGCCTCGATATCAAACATGGGGTTAATCACAAATAATGTATTTTTTATACCAATAGTAAATGGTCTATGGATTCCTATTGATAACGAAGGCATAGTGCCCTCAATAGTGCCATTATCCCAAATCAAACCAGAAGCAGGTGAATTCCTAATAACAATCCCTAACGTCGTATTTTTGAATTTTTTAATGTATCCAAGATCTAGTCCCACTCCTAAAGCGAAATGTTCATCTAAGTAATATGATAATATTTTGTAACCTATACCAATTGGTAAACCCATTATTTTTGACATAATTGCACCATATACACCAATTTGATGTTGGTCAAAATAACGTAATTGTTCTTTATCTAAACGTTCACCCTCATCTAAAACCCCATTCCCTTCCCCTAAATCATTAGTCCCAAACTGTCCATCTAACCCCCAATCTAATAACATATTCCTAGTATCTGGAATTTGTGAGACCCCTTCATAAAGTAAATTCATATTGATAATTCTTGAATTAGTACCCAATTGGAAGCCAACCATATCACTATTGACAATACCTCCAAATCTAGATTGATGAGTAATCGTTACATCTTTAATAATAACAGAAGAAAAAGCAGGATTTGTTAAAGATGATGATATTGAATTAAAATTATATCCAGTATTCGCGTTACCAATGGCTGCTGACCTTGCATCAGTAACATGGTCAAATAATTCCCAACCATATTTTACCCATATCCCTTCACCAATTATTAAAGAATTAAAAAAGGTTAGTAAGAATATTTTATAGATCGTATTCTTTTTTAAGTTCATCAAGATATCTTAGGGCTTCTAATGGTGTCATCGAGTTCAAATCAACTTTGTTTATTTGTTCACGCAGCTTGGATTCTCTTTCTTGAAAGAATGTCAATTGATTTGACACTTCTGGAAGCTGATGGCTCCCATGCATTGATGATTGTTGAATATGATGGTCCAGAATTTCAGAGGCTCTGAGAATAACTGAGCTAGGAATGCCAGCCATTTTAGCAACATGTATACCATAGCTTTTATCACCGGTGCCTTTTGCTATTGATCTGAGAAATATTATTGAATCACCAAATTCTTTTACTTCCACATAATGATTTTCCAAACGGTCAAGAGTATTTTCAAGATCTGTGAGTTCATGATAATGTGTTGCAAAAATGGTTCTCGCTCTAATACCATCAGTGTTATGAAGATGTTCAGTGATTGCCCAAGCCAAGGATAGTCCGTCATATGTTGAAGTTCCTCGACCAACCTCATCAAGTAATATCAGACTATTATCAGTTGCGTTATTAAGTATATTGGCAGCTTCATTCATTTCAACAAGAAAGGTACTTTCGCCACCAGCAAGATTATCGCTGGCACCTACACGAGTAAATAGTCTATCCACAATGCCAATATTTGCGCTTTTAGCGGGCACAAAACTTCCAATCTGTGCCATAAGCGAAATAAGACCTATCTGTCTTAAATATGTTGATTTTCCAGCCATATTAGGGCCTGTTAATAAATGTATCTGGTTTTTACTTGCATCCATAGAGATATCATTGGGTATGAATTTTTCAGTTGCTGGTAATAATTGTTCAACAACAGGGTGTCTCCCCTCTTTTATATTTAATAAGGGCTTGGTAGAAAGTATTGGTTTAACATAATGATTATTAATTGCTAAAGATGCAAACGAGCTATATAGATCAAGATCATTGATCGCAGATGCGTTTTTTTGTATATCAACTATATAAGAAAGGATATATTGGCAAATCTCCGAAAATATTCGTGATTCGATTTCATATATTTTTTCTTCTGCATTAAGAACCTTCTCTTCATATTCCTTTAACTCTTCTGTAATATATCTTTCTGAATTGACAAGGGTTTGTTTACGAATAAATGATTCAGGTACCTTAGCTTGATGAACCTTGGTTATTTCAATGTAATATCCAAAAATCTTATTAAATCCAATTTTCAATTTGGGGATGTCTAGTTCTTCACGCATCGTACTTTGGAATGTATCGATCCATTCCTTTCCATTTTTTAGGAGCATACGAAGCTCATCTAATTCTTTATCAATACCACTTTTGATAATTCCACCCTGAGATAGCTGAACTGGTGGAGTATCATTTATAATATTCTTTATTTCTTCTACTATATGGTATGTGTCATTAAAAGAATCAGAAAGTATATCTAGATAATTATTAGCAGATGAGCATAATGATTTCTGCCATTTTGGTATATTCTCAAGAGTTTCAGAAAGAGCAAAAACATCTCTGGGAGAGGCTTTCCCCCGACCTATCTTGCCTACGATCCTTTGTATATCAGAAGTTTTGGAAAGTAAATCTTTTATGGCTTTTAATATTGTCTTATTCTGGGTAAAGCCCTCTATGATATTTAATCTAGTTCTTATCTTTTTTATATCAGTAAGTGGATTCATTAGACAACGCCTTAAATGCCTGCCACCACCCGACGTAATGGTAGAATCTATACAGTCAATTAAAGTTCCATGCGTGCCTTGAGATGATAGTGATTGAAAAACCTCCAAATTTTTTATTGTAAATGAATCTAAACCCATAAAACCATCACTTATAACTGGAGATATCTTCGAAATATGTTCAAGAGAAGATACCAGGTTAGATTTTATATGATTCATTAATGCTCCAGCTGCAGATATACCTATTGACATATTCTCACAACCAAATCCTTTGAGAGTTTTAACGTTAAAATGTGATATAAGTGTTCGATAAGCGGTCTCATGATCAAACATCCAATCTTCAATTTGAGTGATGAATGGTTGAAATTCTAAATACCATTTGGAATTTGAATAAACAACTTCTTGAGATAAGACCACTTCATGAGGTAAGAATTTCAATAATGAGTTACTTAATTGATCAGTCCTACATTCTCCAATATTAAACTCTCCCGTTGATGAATCTAAATATGCAAACCCTACTTTATCACCATCAATTTTTAATGAACCTATATACCTATTTGATTTATTATTTAATGTTTGATCACCTGTCAAAGTTCCTGGAGTAACTACTTCCAGCACTTCGCGCTTCACAATCCCTTTTACTAGTTTGGGATCCTCAACCTGTTCACAAATAGCCACACGATGCCCTGCTTTGACCAATTTTGGTAGGTAATTATCTAAGGCATGATAGGGGAATCCTGCTAGCTCAACATCAGCTGCTTTACCATTTGCACGTTTAGTGAGGACAATCCCTAAAATTTTTGATGTAATTCTTGCATCATCTAAAAATGTTTCATAAAAATCACCCATTCTAAATAAAACGATCGCATCTTTATATTTTGATTTAACATCAATGAATTGCTTCATCACAGGTGTATTAGCAGGTACATTATTACTCATTGAATGCTTCTCCCATTAGGCGAATATTATCTTGCCTATTCGTAAACCTGTTTTTGTCTAAATATTCAAGAAATGGTATTGCTATCTTCCTTGTCAAACCAGAGAGGACCTTAAAATCAGCAACCGTCATTTCCTTATTGTTTAAAAAATGATCTCTGAGCTTAAATATTAAAGAGTCGAAACAAACCTTATTTAAATAAAGATTATTATCAAGTGGTTGCACTTTCTTTTTATCTATTAATATATGCAAAAGATCTCCTACACGCTTTGGATTATAGCCGCAGGCTTCGATTATCTCACTAATCAAAATCGGTTGAGAGCCAGCTTTTTCAATAATATTTTCAATATTGGCCATATCAGATTTATCTTTTGATGAAAATTGAATTTTATAATTTGCAAGTGAATATCCTCCACTAGAAAATTCAATTATCCCATTATCAACTAAAATACTACTTACAATATCAATCCATATATCAGACCAATTAAGTGCATTTTTTATCGATTCTATTGCTAAAACAGATCGAAATGTATTTTTAGCATAAGAATCATTAAAAAATTGTATGAACTGATCCTTCGCTTTTTCAATTCTATCTTTTGAATATAGTATACCATTATCTAATTGCTCTAATGATAGCTCGCTAGACCATAAATCAACTTTTTTACTGGAATTATAGAATAATAATTTCCAATCTTTGATTGACATAGGGGTCTTCCAATAAAATTTAACTAGATAATCAAACCGTTCTTTTGGACCTACAGGCATCAACTTTGTAAAATCTCGCATTTTTGACCACTCCCCTATAAGATTCTGATACAATACAATACCTCCTGCAATTGTATGCATTGGAGAATAAGATCGTATAACAAATCGATCATCCATAGCAACAGTAACTGGTGATTCTAAGATTAAGATAAAATTTGCATTATTACCTTTTTCTAATTTTTTGGTCCCAGTTGACATAGCTCTACCTAACACTTCAGAAGTGCCAAAATGGAATCTAAGCCTTTGATTATTTTTTATAATCCATTCGGTTGATTCTACTACTGATATATTTGCAATAATCTGGTTTGTGGGCTTCATAATACTAGGGGTACATATCACAGATCCTCGATTAAGAATATTTGGCTTAATATTTGATAAATTAATAGCAGCTCGATCACCAGTCACAATTTTTTCAGCATTACCACCATGGGACTGAAGCCCTCTAATTTTTGTTTTGATTTTTTCTTTTAATATTTCAATATCATCACCTATAATGGCCATACCATTTAATACAGTTCCGGTTACCACGGTTCCAAAGCCAGTTTTAGAGAATACACGATCTACATTCATTCGAAAATATTTAGATGAATATTCATCTTTTTTATCGGATATTGATCCTAACATATTTGATTTTAATGCTTCAATACCATCGCTAGTTAAGTTATTGATGCGATTAATTGATAATGGATGGAAACCACGTTTTAAGAGACATTCCTGTATATCTAACTCTACCAGATCAATCCAATCTTTATCATTTACAATATCAATTTTAGTAATTGCAACCCATCCCTTATTAACTCCTAGCAACGTTAGTATATCTAGATGCTCGACTGTTTGAGGCATAACACCGTCATCTGCAGCTACGACGATCAATCCATAATGTATATTTGAAGCCCCTGCTGCCATGTTCCGAATAAATTTCTCATGTCCGGGTACATCGATTATTGTAATTGACTGATTTAAATATGCAAAACCAAGATCAATGGTCATCCCACGTTCTTTTTCTTCTCTTAATCGGTCAGTATCTGTTCCCGTAAGTGCTCTTACTAAAGACGTTTTACCATGATCTATGTGACCTGCCGTTCCAACAACTAATTGTGGTATTTTCAAATCTCTTTTATAGCCTTTGCAAGTCTAATAATCTGCTTAGGTAACACTCCTTTTAGATCAATATAATACGTATTGCCTGAAGTATAACCTACAACCGGAATAGAGCCACACCTTAAGACCTTTGCTAATTCAGAAACCTTCATTGAATGAGGTCTAAATGCAAGAGCCATGCTCTCTATTTTATCATCAGGTAGAGAGCCGCTTCCAGCCTCTACATTCGAAGGTTCAAGTTTAATGCCTAATGCATTTATTTTCTTCTTAGATTGATATTTAATAATCTTTTTACCACGATTTTTT
>CAYOJL010000031.1:0-6005 GCA_964404235.1 uncultured bacterium
AGTTTATATGCAGATGAGCGATATAATTTATGGGTAGCAGCGCTTTGCCTTATGATCGTAGGTGGTAGTGTATTTTCTGTTGGGTTGCATAGTAAACAAAAGATAAAAGAGCATTTATTACAGCATGAGCCAGATAGCTTACTATAGAAAACTAGCGTTCATTATTGCAATACTATTAGTTTGGCCATTGGAAGCAAAACTTCTTAAGCCATCAAAGAATAGTGATGAGAAAGAAATATTGATCGTTAACGGTAAAAGAAGATTGTATTATCCTATCAAAGACCAGAATATTCATTATGCTGTCCAAGGACCTAGTCGCATTGAATTCATATCAAGATATCCAGTTATAAGAAAAAAGAAAAAAAGTCATTCATTTCAGTACTCCATTGTTATAGATGCAAAAGATACTGTTATAGTAAAACACCGTTATAAAGTGCAGAGGTCTATCCGTTCTGTGCAACATCCTAAGCATAGTTATACATATTCAGGTAATTATTTTATTAATCTAGACAAAGGATCACATACTATCGAGCTTCTAGAAGATACCGATCAGAAATACCCCGTTCTCATTCGTCTTGTTACTAAGGAATTTGAATCAGTCGGTAAGAATAGGAAGATATTAACACCGATGGTTCACAAGAACGCTGTGCGGTTACTTACTGATAGTAAAACAATTAGTTATTATGAATGTAGTCCTGAGCTCCCACTCCAAATTGAGGCTAATGGTGAGAGAACGATGCGGGTAATGACACGTCTCCAGTTCTCTGATGTTATGGGCCAGGAAGAATCCTATCGATTAAGAGTCAGTGAGGGTAAAAAGATCATTGGAACATATTACTTCAGCACTGAAAGGTCATCTGCATCAGAGATCCAAGGAAGAATGGATAAGGTCCCAGGGAAATGGAGATCTTGTGAGTTTACTGTGCCAAAAGGAAAACATCGTTATGATCTAGAAGTTTTAGATAGGGATAAAGTAGTTCTTACCCGTTTTATACTTTACTAATGTGTAGATCTATAAAGATATCATTCACCTTTGTTATTATTTCATATCTATTGGGAGGAACTCCCATAGAGTATACCATAGGTTTTACTGGTGGTTATGATGATAATGTTTTGCGTTTTTCAAAAGATGAATTCAATGATGCTGCTCAAGACCTTAGTATAATGGGTGGTTCATCTACTTTCGACAGTTTTGTGACAAAACTCAGCTTTCAGGGTAGAAAATCAATTATATATTCAAAAAATCAAATTCTTAATCTGAAATTACTTTATACATCCTCAGATTATAGAAATATACCAGAAAAGAAATATTGGTCTGGTGGGTTTGATATCTCATATAAATGGGGTTCTTACAAGAATATTAAATATTCATTGCGTCATTTAGATCGTTTTTATTTAAGGCACTATACTAATAAAGACATAAGTAATGATCACCTTTCACCATGTCTTTTTACTGATAGAAATCAAAGTCTTATATTATCTCAAAGGGTATCAAAACGCTCATGGGTGAATTTTGGTGGTGGATATCTACAAAGATATTATTCAAAACCATTTATCGAGTTTGATCTAGATATAGTCTATTACAAAGCTAAATTGAATTATAAGATCAAAAAGATAGGTACGGTCGCACTCCAAGTGAATCGTGGGCATGCGGTGAATGAATCACATTTTCTTCCTGATAGACCTAGTAGTTTTAATCGTTCTTATGATACCATAGAATGGTATGCTCCTATCAAGATAAATAAGATTATACCTTTTTTCAGTGTAATAGGCATAGCAACACGCATCGAAAAAAGAATTTACGATGCTGAAGATCCCAATGATCCGCTGCATGCTGGTAGGAGTCATTTGGATTCAAAATACGATCTTTGGTTAGAAAAAAGTATTAGTGATATTGTTAATATTACTTTATCCACAAGATACAGAACTCGTCAGACAGATTCGGAATATGATTGGGTAAAAGATCTTAAGAGTTTTGATCAATTACAATTTTGGTGTACAATAGAATGGGATATGATCTATGATAACTATTAAACAGAACATTCTTATAATTCTCATTTTTATATCATTACCTGGTTGTATTGATCCAAATAGTGATGACCTGTGGTCTATTTCAGTTGAGACGACCTTACAAACAAATGGGTTTGCCAGAGATATTAGCATTAATGGCAATAAAGCAATTGTTGCAGCTGGACAATATGGCATCCAGGTATGGGATCTTGAGGGTCGATCAATGGTTGCTGGATTTACTGGCTATGAGGAAGGTGGTACATTTTTAGAGTTTAGTGATATTTCACTAGTGGGTGTTGATCCTGATAATGATCTTATTTTTGCTTCTGAAACAAATGATGATGTCAAGATATTTCACTATAACGGAGGTGATAGCTTATCATATAGGAATACTGTGATGAGTGCAAGAACAAAGGACTTCATATCATTCTATACACAGCCGGGACAATTTGTCATGTATTCTGCTGATAATGATGATGGAATGAAATGGCATTTTTATAATCTTGATACTACAAGCTCATTTGGTATAGAATTTATAGAGTGGACACCATATGGTGGCTCTGAGATCTATACACCAGGAAAACCTATGGGAATTGATTCAGATGGCTCTAATTATATAGCAATGGCTGTAGATCAACTAGGAGTGGAGCTATTCTCTATAGATTCCCTTGGAGCGACCCCTATCCTAATTAACAGAGTAGATACTGAAGGCAATGCAGAAAAAGTTACTTTGATGTCAGAGGGTGTTTATGTTGCCTGTGATGATGCTGGTGCTCTTTTTATACCTATTGGGAGTTTTTCATCTGAAAATTTATCGTACCGTTTTGCAGAAGATCTAACTGTTGTTCACAATTTAATTATAGCTAATACTGCTTTTTTAACGCTTGGATCATATGGGATAGCGCTTTACGATGTTTCTGATCCTATGAGCCCTAAAGAAAAAGGGATATTCCCAATTGGATACAGTTACACATCTATCTTTTGGGGTGATAAATTATTGGTATGTAGTCGGGAAGGATTACAGATTATAACGATTGAACAATAATAAATAAATCTAAAATAAGATCGAGGAAGGTATAAAATGAAACAGGTGGTGATCGGTGCCAGCTTAATATCGTATATATTTGCAACTGGTTTCGATACAGGAGATGGCGCTCCTATTAGGCAGGGTGTCCATATTGAATGGTATCGAACAGTTTCTCCTGGTAATAATGGAGAAGCTATTTTTGTATGGTCTGATACAAGATATGGAATGAGAAATATATTTGCACATAAGATCAATCAAGATGGTGAACTATTATGGGGTGAATCAGGTGCTGTTGTCACAGATCTTCCTGGAAGGCAAGAAGACCCGGTCTCCATTACAGATGGCAATGGAGGCGTGTTTATAGCTTGGGTTGATTATCGTTTTGATGAGCAAGGAGATATATTTTTTCAGCATTTAGATAATAATGGAGATATTCTACTTGACCCAAGTGGGGTTGCCTTAGCTCAAGTAGAAGGAAAACAGATAACTATTAATATGTGTACTGATAGCTTAGGTGGAGTTTTTATTACTTGGCAGGATAAACGCGGAGGTGTAGATGATGACATATACGGTACACATGTATCTTCAGATCATGATATTGTTTCTCCTGGTTCAGGGGTCGCAATTGTAACTGAAGGAGGGAATCAGAATGCTAAGACCATTGAATATGCTGGAAATTCTCAAGCATTCATAGCCTGGGCGGATTTTAGAGAAGGTGCTAACGCAGATATTTATGGGCAGCGATTAAATAGTTCAATGGAAAACTTATTCCAAGAGAATGGTATTCCTATAGCTGCCACAGAGGAGCAAGAGCTTAAACCACGTGCTACGTTCGTTGAGAATACCACTTCATTCATTGCTTGGAAAGAAGGTGATGAGAATTCAAGGGTCCTATACCAATTTATCGATGAAAATGGTACGGTTTTTTCTGCTGATAGACCCATATCAGATAATCAAGCTTTGCAAACTGCTCCAAGAGTAAAAAGAAGTACTTTGGGTGAAGTATTTGTTAATTGGAAAGATCTGAGAGATGACCCGATCGATGGTGATCAATATTTTCAAAAAATAGATATAAATGGGGAAAGAGAATGGGGAGATGGAATACGATTAGACCCAGTTGAAGATGTTGATTTTAGCGCACGATTTTCAGCAGGTTCAAATGGTGATCTGAATATCCTTTGGGAAAGGGGTACATTTCCTGATGTTGATATATTTTATCAGAATATTAGTGCAGATGGTAGCTATAGCATTGAAGAACCATTAGCAATATCTGATGCGCCTGGTTACCAATTCGCTCCTATACTGATCGGTAATATGGAAGATGGTCTTTTTGGAATTTATGGTGATCAAGGTTCAGGCAGTATCGATCTTAAAGTTCAGAAGGTCAACTCGAATTTTTTACCAGAATGGGATTATAATGGACTAACTGCCATGTTAGGTCTTGATGGTGATGTTAATTATACACATTCATTTCCAATTGCCGAAGAAGATCTCTATTTGGTATGGGAGGATAATAGATCGTCAAAGAAAATATATGGTTCTCGACTCACTGAGCTTGAATTACAGGATGTAAATGGAAAACAACTAACATTTGGGGATAACTCTTCATCGGAAACAGATTTTTCTATACCTTATTTACTAAAGGCATCAGCTGACTTTTATACTGCAACCTTTGATGGGTCATCTTCACCAAAATTTATCCGAGTAAATAGATTAGATGAAAACCTGAATAATGTTTGGGATGAAGGTGGTATTGCTCTTGAAGCTGTATTTGATATGCGTAATGCCTTGTTGGTAGAAACATCAGATGGTGTAGGGTGTTTCTGGTCTGAGAGTAGAGGTTTTAATTATGATGTGTACTACCAGAAACTAGATACTGAAGGAAATATAATACTTCCTAGTGAAGGTGTAGAGCTTGTTGATTCAAATGGAGATGACTATGTAATGGCTGTGGTACCTACTCCAGATGACAAGTATATGATTTTCTGGATGGAAGATGCATGGCCGGCAGCATCTTTAAAATATTCAAAGATCGATGAGGAAGGCAATGTGGAGATCGGATGGAATCCAAATGGTAATGATCTAAGTGATGCATCATCCGATTCTAGGCATTTACAGGTCAAGGTTATTGATGATGATAGTGGTTTGATCGCTGTTTGGATACAAGATGGGAATTTTTCAGATATATATGCTCAATCGATCGATTGGGATGGAAATGAAGTATGGGAATCAGGGGGAATACCTATTATTGAAGCAGATAATGATCAGGTAAATGTATCCTTTGAATTCAATGAATCAAGAACCCATGCTTTCCTTGTATGGCAAGATTATCGAAATGGTTCAGATTTTGAAATATATGGTGAGGTTATTGATCTTGCAAGTGGTGCACTACAGCAGGATGAAATACAATTTTCTGTAGATACGACTGACCAATATAACCCTCGTCTAGCATCATTACAGGAAAATGAATTTCTGGTCATCTGGGAGGATGAAAGGGGTTACTATAATGAAGACCCACTCTTGATCAATGGAGTAGATCTCTACGCCAGTGGATACATTATTGGCCAGGGGATGACAACTGGAATGAATGGTATTCCAATTTGTATAGCATACCATAAGCAACAAAATGTGAATATAACTCATCACTCTGGAGAGGAATATTTTTTGGATTGGATCGATTTTAGGAGTTCAGGCAAAGAAGATCTAGCAAATTATTATGGTAGAACTCTTATGAAGGCTGATATTCTTTCTGCAGACTATACCTGTAAGAATTGTCAAACGCCTAACGAATTTTCATTGGAAGGCGCATATCCAAATCCTTTCAATGGGAAATTGGATTTTGAATTTAAAATGCCTGATAAACAAGCGGTTGAATTCCAGATATATGATCTAAGAGGTAATATTGTTTATGATAGACTGATACTTCCTGGGAACGCAGGTTTATATCAGATAAGTTGGGATGCAAAGA
>CAYOJL010000031.1:6105-21020 GCA_964404235.1 uncultured bacterium
CGTATATCCGATAATGCACATTTAAAAGAGGATGAGCCCAGGGTCTTATTCGTAGGGCAGGTCCATGCAGAGGAGATCTTAGGTGTCGAAATTGTGATAGATCTCATCAATGACCTTCTTTTTCCTGATGCAAGTATCCATACTCATATGAATATATTGAAGCAATATCTTGATATATGGATCATACCAACTGCAAATCCAGAAGGATTGAATGTGGTCTATGAAGAACTAGATCTAAGTTACCGTAAGAATAAACGAGACCTGTCACCAGAGGGACCATTCCCGAATGGTTTATTTGACTATGACCCTTCTATAGGTAACGATATTGATGGAGTTGATCTAAATCGTAATTTTGGTTTTAATTGGGTCTTTGGTGATACTTTTCTTGAACCTGATAATTCTGATTATGCTTCTCACTATGATTATTATAAGGGTGAGGAACCATTCTCTGAAGGTGAGGCAATTGCGATCAGAGACCTTGCACTGGAAAATGATTTTGTTTTTTCTATCGTATGGCATAGCTCACGATCGGGTAATCTTTCTGAGAAGGTATTTACATCTTGGAAATGGGAAGAAGAAAAGGAGTCTCCAGATCTAGCGATCATGAAATCCATTGCCGACCATTTTGCAGGTGCAATCAATACTGAAGATGGTACTAGTACTTACCTGTCCGTTTATAGTGGGTCAAGAAACGGTAAGTTGCATGATTGGTTCTATCGTGAGACAGGAGCCATTCAATATCTCGTAGAGTGTGGTACCTCCAATCTTCAGCCTGATAGTTTATTGATCGAAGATACAATAGACAGGAATAAGCCAGCCATGATATATCTTATGGATCGTGCAATAGGTTATTATACTGATGCTGCGCAGATAACGGGAATTATATATGATAGCTCAACAGGTGAGCCAATAGAGGGTGCTATTGTTGAAGTATTAGAACACTCAGGGTCTGTATTAAAGCCACGTTTAACGAATGAATTTGGGCGTTATAGACGTATACTGGATGTAGGTACCTACACTTTTTCATTCAGGGCTAAAGGTTTTGTAGATCAAGAGATATCACTTGTTGCGAATAATAGTGCTATTACTGATCAAGATGTATATCTGGAGCCTGCCCCTATACATCAACTCAATATAAGATTAGTCCATGAGTCATTAGATAATAATACAGTGTCTGGGATAATAAGTAATGAGTTTGAAACAAATGAGATTCAAATATCATCAGGTGATAATATTTTTAACCTGCCGGAAGGATATTATGAATTAGAGTTCCTAACGGATGATCCTTTTGTGCCATGGGGGAAGACAATTGAGCTAGAATCTGATCAAGAAGTATCTGTCGCCTATGAATCAGGTATGATCGATGACCTTAGCGAATCATGGCCTTGGTCAAATTCTTTAGGTACATGGTGTATGATCGATCATACATTAAGATCTCAAGAAGGTGAGTGGTATGATAATGGTGACTCTCTATCTTCAACCTATTGGATGGAGTCTGACCTGGTCGATATTTCAGGAAGTAATCGTGCTGTAGTGTCAGTCTCGCATAGATATGAAACCGAGTGGGATCATGATATAGCCACAATATCTATCTTAGATGAGAATGATATAATCTTAGGTACAAGTTCATGGCATGGTGATAAATGGGATGCACTGACAACTGATCTGATCACTGCCATAGCTGAGAATGAATTTACATCTGTGAAGGTTCGATTAGAGTTTTCTACAGATCAAACAGTCAATTATAGAGGGTGGGAGCTACATTCATTGCAATTATTCTCTATGCATGATAACTATTTGGATATTCAAAGAACTAAGACAAACAATACACCAAAGATACCCATGCGTATCAATGGTATATTCCCCAATCCGTCTTTTGGGAAACTTCAGGTAAATATAGATCATTATCCTGGAGGGTCGGCAACATTGAATGTCTACAATCTATTAGGACAAAATATCTTTTCAAAAAATATTAATAGCATACCATACGGCAAGCACTATATTGAACTAGATCTGAATAATGGGCTTGTAACAAGTACGGGTATGTATTTTATTAGAATTCAAACTCAAAAAGAACAGGCTGTTAAAAAATGCATCATATTAAAAAACTAATATTATTTATTCTGGTATTTTCATTTACCATGGGAGAAAGCATATCTTTCAGAGGAAAGGTAAAAGAAGATATAATAGGCCAACAGATACCGCTTTCATTTATTAATATGGTTTCCAATAACTATAATATACTACCCTCACAGATCAATCCTCAGAGGGGCAGTTATATGATCATCGCTCCGGATGGTGTAGTTGATTATCTTGGAGATTTTGTATCATTCAAGAATTCACAGGGATTTGATGTATACCTCATGCCATTATCAGAAGCGGGAGGATCAGCTGCAGAGATAAAGACTATGATCACCGATCATCTATTGGATGATCCTATGTTAGAATATCTACTTTTGATCGGTGACGTCGATGGGTTTGCAGAGTTGCCATCATTTTACTACGGACCTGAGAATGATGTATCAGATCAACAATATACACATATCATAGGTGATGACAATGTCCCCGATGTTTTTATTGGGAGACTCTCGATTGATTCATTATCTGATCTCGCAGTGATAATGTCAAAAACAATACAGTATACAAGAGATCCACTGGCATTTGATGAGAATTGGCTAGACCGTGGACTTATTGTGGCTGGTAACTACGCTAATACATATCCTATACCCATTACACCTAAATGGACATCTTATTGGTTAAGAGGAGAACTTTTAGACTATGGTTACAGTGAAGTGGATACGGTATTCTATCCTCCAATACAGCAAGGCGCACCCTATATAATTCCTCTGATAGATAATGGCGTAGGTATAGTTAATTATAGAGGCTGGGGAGATGCAAATGGTTGGCACTACCCAGAGTTCCACGTTGATGATGTAAATGACCTTAATAATGGTTGGCTAACACCTGTATTTATGAGTTATGTATGTAATTCTAATGATTTTGCAAATAATGTCGATCCTTGTCTATCAGAAGCAGTCTTACGTGGTGGAACACCTACAGTACCGAAAGGTGGGGTCGCATTTATTGGGCCTTCAGATCTACATACAAGTACAAAATATAATAATGTGATCAATGCCTATATGTATGATGCTATGTTGAACCATAATGTTGTTGAGCTAGGACCAGCTATGCAGGCAGGACAATGGGGTTTGACAAAAGAATTCCCGGCACAAAGTGGTGCTGGTGAAGCACAAGAATTTTATGCAAACGTGTATAATATTCTCGGTGATCCATCGTTGCAGGTCTATCTGGATACGCCAAAAGAGTTCGCAATAACATCAGAGCCTATAACATCTTCTGATAATTTTGTGAGCATTAGTTTATCAGACCAACATAATGATCCTGTTGCTTATGCAGTAATAAGTATAATGTTAGATGGACAGCTTCTAAAGAAAGGCATAAGCGATGGTAATGGACAATATGCTGCATCATTGGATATACAAGGCACACCAGCCCTAGATATTTATGCAAATAAAGGAGGTTTTATTCAGGGTCATGAGATCGTATATGTACAAAACTCTGATATAGACCTGGCCTTGATTGATATTAGTATTCAAACAGAGAATAATACTGATAAACCTATGCTTGGATCTTTGATCGGTCTTTCAATGTCATTTCAGAACCAATCAAGTAATTCAGTTGGTCCACTTAGTTGTACCATATCTTTTTCTGATCATATCGTACCTAATATGATAAATGTTGATATACCATCAGCTGAGCCAGATGAAACAGTCACGCTTAATGGAATTGAAATTATCGCTTATGGGACAGATATAAGTAATTCGATCATTGGTGTTATTACAAAAGAGGATGGTAGTACACTTTGCGATCTTGCTATCGATATTGAGATGCCTGTTTTTGGTATCGAATTTAATGACCAACCTGAACCTGGAGATGAATTTCAGCCAAGTCTATCTATCACTAATTACACTCAAGGTACTTATTCAGAGGTATCGATCCAATTAACAGCCTTATCTGAAGGTTCTACAGTATCGGTCAATGGATCTTCTGATCAGTTTTCTAGTTTTACTCCATTCGTATCATCAATGCATGAGACAAATTATATTGTAACACTCGATGATGTTTCCTACGGAAGTGATATTACTTTTCTTATAGAATTCATTAAAAGTGGATATTCATTCTTTGAACAGGAAGTTGTATTGGGTCTTGTACCTCCCGCAAATAATTATCCAGTTGCACCGAATAATTTTGGTTATTGGGCTTATGACAATACTGATGAAGGATATGAGCAAACTCCAGTATTCGAATGGATAGAGTTAGACCCTAATTATGGTGGAAGCAATGGAACTCATTATGAGTTAGATGATGATGATCATGTGGATATAGAACTACCATTTGTTTTTAAATATCATGGCCAAGACTATGGTCAGATAACCATAAGCTCTAATGGATGGACATCCTTTGAAGGATGTGATATTGATTATTTTTGGAATATGTCCATCCCAATGTATATGGGGCCTAAAGCTATGCTTGCTCCATTTTCAGATGATCTTGAGACCATTGATACGGATGGTGATGGTCAAATTGATAGATGGGTAGATGTATATACTTGGTATGATGGGTCGAATGGACGATTCATAATAGAGTGGTCAAGGGCATTAAATGGTTATGATGAGGTGACCGAAGAGACATTTGAAATTATTCTATATGACCAAAATGCAATGCCTACAGAGAGTGGTAATGGTGTAATTGATTTTCAGTATCTAGAGATTGATGATGTAGATGTTACTAAGAATTATTCTACAGTAGGTATTGAGGCTCCAGAAAAGAATTATGGACTCCAATACGTATTCAACAATGTTTATTCTGCTGGGGCAGCTCCACTAGAGAATGAGCGTGCGATCCGATTTACTACAGAGGCCCCTTCAAACTATATTGCTGCTTTGGATATAGATCATGACCTTGCTCCTGATCAATTTTATCTAGGACCAGCATATCCAAATCCATTCAACCCGATCACAAATATAGATCTTAAGGTACCTTTGACGGATGAAGTATCGATATCGATCTTTGATATACTTGGTAAAGAGGTTACAAGACTTCATAATGGGACCTTGGTAAGTGGCCATTATCGATTTAGTTGGAATGGCAAGAGCCGTTCTGGCCATTCATTGGCCTCAGGAACTTATTTTGTGATGGTGAGATATAGAAAAAATATTGAAATTCGGAAGCTACTTTTACTAAAGTAATGGATAGAAAGATCATCGTTTACTCAACCTCATGGTGTCAACCTTGTAAGTTAGCAAAAAAGCTACTGCAGGAAAGAGGCCTAGAATATCAAGAAATAGATATTGAAGAAAGAGGGTGGAGTAGAGATGACCTTTATGAGACCACCGGGGGAAGAACTGTCCCACAAATTATAATCAATGATGATACCATAGGTGGATATGATGATCTAATAAGACTTGACCAGGAAGGGAAATTGTAGATTTGACAAGAAATTTTACTAATTTGATAAGGGTTTTTGCTTTAGCAGGAGCCCTTTTTTTATTTGTTGACTGTGCAGGCAGGATAAAACCATGGAAATTTCATGACGTTTATTCTCTTGATGTAAGAGTATTAGATACAAAAGAATGGTCTGCAAAGGTCAATAGGGATATGATAGATCTTGACAAGATCATGAGGAGACAGCTCAAATATTATATTGATAAGGATCTTCGAATTTATGAAAGACTTGAACCCAACTATGAAAAAATGAAAATATCTGTTTCAAAAATTGACAGTATCAGTAATGATGTGTTTGCCTTATATGATGAGTTGAAGGAAACACCTGAGGATAGTTTAGATTCAGTTTATGGAGATACAACGGTATCATACAGGAAAATTATCGAATCCCATAGTCGTGGAATTCAAAAAGCGCAGAGAGAATACTTAAAAGGTCTTGATAAGTTAAAGAAAGGTTTTAAAAAAGATAGGAAAAGGTTAGTGCTCATAGAAGATGAATACCTGCCATTAAAGCAGACCCTTTTTGATATTAAATATAAGCGACATGCACTCCAGCCTGATATTGAACGCTTTAATAAAAAGCTCAATAAAGCTCTTTTTGATAATGATCGATCTTCATATTCCAGAGAGATCATAAAGATCTCAAAAAAGTTGGAATCATATAGAGTAAAAATGGATAAATATGAAGAATTTTTGCTAAATATTGCTAAGGTAGCCCATGATGAGTGTGGGGGATATGTGATACTTACCTCATCAAAGAAAAAACCTATGGAGTATATGGTACGCTATGATGACGGACTTCAAGAGTATTTAAAAATATTAAGTGATATACGAAAGATCAGCGAATCCATTTAGTTTATTTTGATTAATTTTTTAGATATATGACCTTTTGTGTGGTTTGATATTTATTTCCCTCTACTTGTATAAAATATATGCCATTAGAGACCTTATCTCCTTTTTTATTATTTCCATTCCAGATCAAAGTTTCTATTTCAGGAGCACCAAAGTGTTTTGATCTGCTCCATATCTTCTGACCCAGTAGATCGTATATATTAGTATGTATTGTCTGTTCAGTTATGACCTGGATATTCATGGAAACTGATTGTCCAAAGGATGGGTTTGGATAAGGAGGAAAAAAAGTAAAATCTTCGGAATAGCCATCTGATAACTGCATACTATAATCCCAGTTCGTTTGATCTGTTCCTTTGGCAGATAAGACAAGTGATATATATTCTATGCCTATCTCAGGATCAATGTTAAGGTCATTTCCTGTTCTGACCGTCCATTGTTCTTTATCTTGATGTTTTATAATTGACGAAAGTGAGAATTCACCATTTATTTCTGTTAGTTGTATTCTTAGAGGTACATCACTAATGACAGAGAAGTAGAGGCTCTCATATAAGCTGAGATCTTGACCTTGTTCCGTTTCTATTTGACCTGTATTAAAAATAAGAAATTCTTCTGGAGGTGGGTCAACTATTTGCCTGTATTCATCTGCTTCATTGTAAGAATAAATACCTGCACTTGAATTGAGTATTCTATTTGAGACCCTCATTTTTAAATATGCATCTTCAAAAGATGAGTTGTATGCATATAAAGCATTATCAACAGCTTCATAAGTAACATCTTGGTTATAAGTAGCTAATATTCTAGAATGTTCCCAGCATGCTTTAATTGTCTCAGGTCCGCCTAAGTGTTCATCAATATATTGAAATAAAATAAATGTGCCATACATATGACTACTTTGATCATTAATAGGTCTATCTGGATTAGAGAACCATGCTGGCATATAGCGATATAGATCGTTGATCCCATTGTATAGTTCATCTTCACTCCACACTGCGGTTGCTTCCATGAACCATAGACCATGATCAAATGCATAACAGTTATAATCAAATTGTATGGAATGGAAGAACTCGTGCACTGCAGTGACCTTTATATTATCAGACACACTCATTGAATTAAATTGAGAAGAAGAATATGAATTACGCATTTTGATATAACTACCACAAGATGATCCAGAACCTTGAGCTACAGTATATCCAAAGTAAAAAGATGGTAGGTTCTCAATTACTACCTCATATAGACCATCAGGACCCATTGGAGGCTGATCAAATCCCATAGTGTCAATATGAAAAGACCAAACCTGTTCAAAAATATTACCCATACTTATTACGTAGTCGATATTTTCAACAGCATTATTGCCATCAAGGGTATATTGGAATCTAAAATGATCAGTATCGTATGATTGATCAAGGACAGGATCTAATATGGAAATTGAATTACCCTCCACCTTAAGTCCAATTTCAATCAGTTTGGACCTTTCTAGATCATCCAGGCCATATGCGCCACTTCTTACGAGATTATTTATATGGGGTGTAGCATGGATAGGAACATCACTATTCATTAAAATATTATAGGACTGTTTTACATTGATGGATGCACCTACGATCGATGCCGAAGTAATAGTGATCAAGATCGATCTATTGATCAAGTTCATCTAATCGGTCTTTATATTTATACCTTAGATATATCCCCATGCAAATGAATGCCACGGCCCAGAATATGGAAAAATATATTAGAGCATCTTTCATACTATTTTCAATATTTGATCAATGAGAAATGTAGATAATAATATAATAAAACCTGTTTTGACCTGTTTATCTCCATTATTCTGTAAAGTTCCAGCTAGGGTGACACCTGTTCCAGTTAAATAAAGCCACTTCTTTATACCGTCTGGTAGGCCTGATCTTTTCAGTGATCTATCCTTTATTTTCATTGGGTCTAATTGTGATAAATATTCCGTAGAATAGTGCAGTGAACCAATAATCCTATTATGTTTAGTATTTATTGAAAATTCATAATTCTCTACAGATCGTTTCAATCTCAAACCTATTTGTAAGGATTCATCACCTTGAATGACTTGGAAATCTAATATTCCTTTTTGCAACATATCAGGTATAAGTCCATTCGTATCACCATTGACCTTATAAAGAGTAATATAAAACCATCCAGAGTTTGCCTGCCATGCTGAAATATCTTTTTGATCAGGAATAGAATCCATCTCTAATGTTAACATTATACCATTTGTTTTTGATTCGATCTCTAATGATTCCAAAAAAATATTTTTTGAAAATGCCATTGATAGAATAATACCAAATAGAATTATAGATATATATCTAAAAAACTTCATATTGATAAGTGATTTTGTCTATTCCTGAATTAGCCTTTGTTCAGTTTAAAGGTGAAAGGTAATTTTCTTGATACAAATCTGTCAATAAATGAAATTTAAATCCATACCAATCATTGCCCTGATCACATTAAAGTTCATTATTGCTCAACCTGAAGAGCTTGATATAGACAATACGACCTCAAATGGTTCGTTACAAGGAGCATTTGGTGCAGTAACTATCGATGGGAAAATATGGAATCAGATAGCTCTTAGACCTATTCTACCTTTTGGAAAATTATCTATAGCCTTTGACATGGTCATATATATTGACCAAGATGGGAATATACATGATGATGAATGGGATTTTTCAACCAGTGAAAAAGTTAAGAATACTATAATTGATAAGATCTATTATGTGCGTTATGGTAATCGTTGGGACAAAAATTATTTTAAAATAGGTGCTTTGGATAATGTCACAATAGGATATGGTATCCTATTGAACAATTACAGTAACACTCTATTATATCCACAGGTTCGTAAAGTTGGTATGGAATTTCGCACTCGTGCCTTTGATGTGAATATCCATGGTTTTACTAATGACTTTAAAGAAAATTTGGGTTTAGCTGGAATTAGGTTATCTGCACCCGTGCCATATGGTTTTACTGCAGGAGTGTCTTGGATAGGTGATCGAAATCAATATCTGGGGCTTAGAGATAGAGATGATGATGGACGACCTGATCTTGTCGATGATTTTCCTTACGATCGTAAGTGGTGGTTAGATACAGATGGAGATGGTTGGGCAGACAATGATACTTTAAATGAGTTTGACGTTGATGGAGATGGTTGGACAGATTCAAGTTTTACTTTTCCAATTTGGGGAATCGTTATAGACCCTGATGGAGTTTCAACTAAACCTGAACCGATCAATATTAAAAAAGAATCAGAAACATTCAATTCTTTTGCATTGGATGCTGGGACCCCGATATTAAGGGAAGGTTCGATCTCGATCGATGCTTATGCACAGATCGCATATTTGTTAGGGAAAACCATAGATCCGATCGATGGTACTGAGATCAATGCAGGACATGGCATTATACCTCTTGGGCTTGCTGCAAAATTTGGTCGTGCTAAGTTCAACTTTGAATTTCGAATGGTACCTAATGGAAATTTTGAATTTGCTTATTTTAATCGATCATACGAGATAGAGCGTGCTACATTTCAGAGTATTACAGGGAATCAAGGAACAATAATCACAAAATCAAAAAAACTTGGGACCTATGGTAAACAGAATGGCTATTATTCATCATTAGGTATCGACCTAGGTAGCCTATTTGATGCTGTTATGGCTTTTCAAAACTTGAATGGAGAACAGTATAATGCAGAAAGCAATAGTTTTGAAGAGGCTTCAAATCAGAGCTTCACTGCAATATTGCGATTAAAAAAACCCATCAGTAAGATCGAGAAAGCATCATGGTTCTATCAACAGAGAAATGTGCCTAATCCATTTGATTTTGAATATTCTGAATCAACAATTATGGGTTATAACCTAGGGCTTAAACTAGGCAATGGTATGGTCCTTACATATGTTTTTCGTCGTACTTTCCAAGATATGAATGGAGACGGCGATGTGTTAGATGCCAATGAAATGATCAATATGACAAGTGTAGAAACTAGTTTTTCATTCTGATATGAATTCAAAAGACATTCGTAATTCTTTTATCAAATACTTTGAAAGCAAAGATCATAAGTTCTTTCGTAGTTCACCCGTGGTTCCCATTGATGATCCAACGCTACTATTCACAAATGCAGGAATGAACCAGTTCAAACCTATCTTTTTAGGTCAGACGAGTCCAAAACATCCCAGAGCTGTTAACAGTCAAAAATGTATTAGGGTCTCAGGTAAACATAATGACCTTGAAGAAGTAGGTGTAGACACATTTCATCATACTTTCTTTGAAATGTTGGGTAATTGGTCATTTGGAGATTATTATAAGAAAGAAGCGATCGAATGGGCATGGGACCTTTTTACTAATGAATGGAAATTAGATAAAGATCGTTTATGGGCAACGGTATATAAAGATGATGATGAAGCGTTTGATCTCTGGACAAAGGTTACTGATATAGATACCGAAAGGGTCATAAGATGTGGAAAAAAAGATAATTTTTGGGAGATGGGCGCGACAGGTCCGTGTGGTCCTTGTTCTGAGATACATTATTATGTTGGTAACGATCTAAACAAGCAAGATCCTAGTGGTGTGAATAGCTCTGATCAATATTGGGAACTATGGAACCTCGTATTTATTCAAAGTAATCGTTTAGAAGATGGGTCATTAGAGGAACTACCCGCAAAACATGTTGATACAGGTGCTGGTCTTGAAAGGATCGCTACGGTTCTGCAAGGAAAGAATAGCAATTATGATACTGATCTTTTCCTTCCCATCATAGAGTCACTTCAAATGCTAGCAGATTCATCTTACAAAGATGACCCTATACCTCATAGGGTCATAGCAGACCACATAAGAATGCTCTGTTTCTCAATAGCTGATGGTGCTTTGCCTTCTAATGATGGTCGTGGTTATGTATTAAGACGTATTTTAAGACGAGCAGCACGATTTGGTAGAAAACTTGGATTAGAAGAGCCATTTCTTTACAAATTGGTTGAGATAGTTGCAGATAGAATGGGTGAGCTATTTCCAGAGGTCATTGATAAACGTTCACATATAGAAAAGGTCATTCGTGCTGAAGAAGAATCATTCAATAAAACACTTGACCGCGGCCTAAATCATTTTGAAAAGATCGTTTCTGGCATAGATGGCTCTGAGATCAGTGGAGAGGATTCTTTCAAACTATACGACACATATGGTTTTCCCCTCGACCTAACTCAACTTATGGCAAGAGAACGTAATATGACCGTAGATGAAAAAGGGTTCAATGACTCTATGGAAAAACAAAAACTTAAAGCAAAGGAAGCCGGAAGATTCAATCAAGTAAAAGAACAGCTTGATTGGGTCATCATTTCTGAGGGGGATGATTCAAGATTTGTTGGGTATGACACAATGGATTGTAGTTCTACAATTCAACGTTATGCTAAGGATAATGATAAAATATTAATTGTATTGGATAAGACACCTTTTTATGCTGAGTCAGGTGGGCAGATCGGTGATATTGGTGGTATTAAAGGCAACGACTTTGACCTATCAGTACTTGATGTGAAAAAAGATAATGAGAGTTTTGTGCATATTTGTGAAGGTACATTCAATAATACGGATTACCAGGTTGAATGTAGTGTAAATAATGACCATCGAAATTCTGTGAAGAAAAACCATACTGCAACCCATCTAATGCATAAAGCGCTCAAGTCAGTTCTGGGAGATCATGTAAATCAAGCAGGGTCGTTAGTGCATCCTGATTATCTGAGATTTGACCTTACTCATTTTGAGAAGATCTCATTGCAAGAGATCAAGGATATAGAAGAAATGGTAAATGAACAGATCTTATTGAATACAGAACTAGATGTAAGTGTTCAAAAATTTGATGATGCAAAGAAAGCAGGTGCCGAGGCACTTTTTGGTGAAAAATATGGTGATGAGGTAAGAGTTGTACAGGTTGGTGATTATTCCATGGAACTCTGCGGAGGAACACATGTTGCGCGAACTGGTGATATTGGCTCATTCAAGATAACAGAAGAGTCTTCTCTATCCTCAGGAGTTCGACGAATCGTTGCCGTTACAGGAAAAAAAGCAGTCTCTGAGATGCAGAGTAATGCATCGATCCTTCTTGATCTTCAGTCATTATTAAATACGCCACCAAAGGGAATGGTTGAAAGAATAGAAGGTCTTTTTAAAGAAAAAAAGGACCTGGAGAAAAAATTAAAGGATCGTGCATCTCAACCCTCGCATGGTAACCTGATGAATGAAGCTAAGAAAATTGGTGACCATTATGTTCTTGTAAAAGAGGTCCAGGTCTCAAGTATGGATGAACTTAAGATGATAGGGGATAATGTTTTTAATAAACTCTCTAGTGGTATTGTTGTTTTGTTCTCCCAAGGAGAGGAAAAACCAATGGCAGTTATTGTGGTCTCAAAAAATTTAAATGAAGAAGGAATCCTAGCTGGTAAACTAGCAAAGGATATTGGAGGGTTTATGGAAGGTGGAGGCGGTGGTAAGCCTCATTTGGCAACTGCAGGTGGTAAGAACAATTCTTCCATTAAACTTGCTGTTGACTCTACACAAAGTTTAATCAATGAATTATTCAATGGATAAATAAAATGCAATACAAACAAGTAGGCAAAGATCATTTCATTTATATTGAAAAAAATGAGAAGGTAATGGATACCTTGACCAGATTCTGTATTGATCAAGGCATCAGTAATGCAAAACTATCAGGCATCGGTGCTGTAAAGGAAACAGAGATAGGCGCGTATGATACTATTCAAAAAGAGTATATCAGAAAAGAATTCTCAGATGTGCTAGAGTTGGTCAGTTTTGAAGGAAATGTAACCTTGAAAGATGGTAGCCCTTTTGCACACGCGCATGTTGTGTTATCAGATCATAATATGGACACAGTTGGAGGACATCTATTTGAGACGACTGTTGCTGCAGTTGGTGAATTTTTCTTGAGGGAATTTGATAACGATGCTTACCGTGAACTCAATGAAGATGTTGGGTTGCCTTGTATCTGTCTTGAAAATAGATTTTAGATCGCATGAGAAATATTGTCAAGACCGATAAAGCACCCGCTGCAATTGGTACCTATAACCAAGCAGTGGAGACCAATGGTCTCTTATTTACAAGTGGGCAGGTTGGTATTGATCCCGAAACTGGAAAAATGGTTGAAGGTGGTATTAAGCCCCAGGTAAACCGTGTCTTGAATAATATCAATGCAATACTGTCAGAAACCGGCTTAAATAAGGAATCCATTATCAAATTGACGGTCTTTTTGAAAGATTTCAATGATTTTTCTACTGTCAATGATGTTTTTACAGAGTTCTTTGGCGAAAAAGAATTTCCTGCAAGAACAACAGTTGAGGTATCTGAATTACCTTTGGGAGCACTAATTGAGATCGATTGTATCGCATCCAGGTAATTTCTATATGCTATATAAATATATAGTTTGTTTTCTATTCTTAGGGGTCATATTGGCAAATGATACAAGTGAATTAAACAAAAAAGATCCAAAAAAAGCGTTTCTTTTTTCTTTGGTACCTGGTATGGGCCAGGCCTATAATGGAAAATGGATCAAATCAGCAATGGTAATTGGACTAGAAGTGTCTTCATATATATATTGGCAGGATAATATATCAAAATACAATGATTATGATCAGAATAATTATCCATTAAGTAGACATAGGTATTTGGAGAAAAGAAATAAATATGCTTGGTGGATAGGGATCATTTATGTCTACGCTATGATAGATGCAGTTGTAGACGCACATTTGTATTCATTTAACGATCTTATGGAGAGTCCCATAAGACAAGAAAATAACAAAGAGATAAAATATGCAGAATAGAGAGCAATGGGGATCAAAACTAGGGTTTATATTGGCCGCCTCTGGTTCAGCGGTTGGCATAGGAAATATATGGAAGTTTCCTCATATGGCTGGTCAGAATGGTGGTGCCGCATTTACACTGGTCTATTTGTTATGTATTCTAGTTGTTGGGTTGACGATCGTTATTGCTGAATTTGCGATTGGTAGAAGCACACAATTGAGTCCAGTAGGTGCTTTTGAAAAATTGGCACCAAATACAAACTGGAAGTGGGTTGGATTCTTAGGAGTTGCCTCCGCATTTGTTATTTTATCATTCTACGGAGTTGTAGGCGGCTGGATCTTGAAATATATATTCGTTTCTATTTCTGGCGGATTTGATACACTTAACAATGATCCTGAATCAGCAAAAAGTTTATTTATAACATTTACTGGATCTACATGGTCACCCATATTATTTCAAATAATATTTATGACACTTTGCGTGTATGTGATCGTAAATGGAGTTAAAGATGGTATTGAGAACTGGTCAAAGATCATGATGCCTATCATTATCATATTATTGGTAGTTCTGGCTGTCCGCGGACTAACGCTTGATGGGGGTATTGAAGGGTTAAAGTTCCTCTTCTTACCAAGATTTGAGGACCTTAATTCCTCTGCTATAGTCCTTGCTCTTGGACATTCATTCTTTACTCTTAGTCTTGGGATGGGGACCATGATCACCTACGGAAG
>CAYOJL010000032.1:0-1150 GCA_964404235.1 uncultured bacterium
GACATTCATTCTTTACTCTTAGTCTTGGGATGGGGACCATGATCACCTACGGAAGTTACCTAGATCGTAAGCAGAATCTTTTAAACTCGGCACTATGGGTCATAGCATTAGATACTGCAATTGCAATGCTAGCTGGTGTAGCTATTTTTACAACCGTATTCGCTTTAGGTGCAGATCCAGCTGGTGGTGCTGGACTGATATTCTTTATCTTGCCATCAGTGTTTCCTCAATTGGCCTATGGATCTATATGGGGTACTCTATTCTTTTCTTTATTGTTCATGGCAGCATTAACATCTGCGATCTCTATCCTTGAGGTTGTTACAGCATATTTTATTGATCAAAAAGGTTGGTCTAGAAAGAAAGCTACGGTTCAATTTGGAATCATCATTACCATTGTAGGTATCTTTTGCTCCCTTTCTTTAGGGGGAGGGATCAATATCACTGGTTACTTTGGAGAAACATTTCATCATTTCTTTGGAGAAACATTTTTTGATGTTATGGACAACTTATCATCAAAATATATGTTACCTATTGGTGGCATGTTCACTGCCATTTTCATTCTTATGAAATGGACAGTCCCTTCGTTTATTGATGAGATCGGCCAAACTATCATTGGCAAAGATGAGGATAAATCATTGGTGTCTATTTTATGTGGCATAGCAGCGATCATAGTGGGCTTTATCATTATAAATGAGATCATTGCTAAGATCACAGGAAATGCGATCATAGGATAGTTCAATGCTTTTAGAACGCATCATCCCAACTACCTCCAGTTTCTATAAGGAATGGCAGACATATTTTTCATCTCTTGGTCAAAAAATTGATGCACAGGGATGGATTCAATTATTTACGATCTGGACCTTAACAGTTGCGGGCATTGTTGTGTCAATGGATTTTTCTGATAGATATGTTTATTGGGAGTGGGATGGATGGCAAATTGGTTTGTTGAAACTTATATTTGTATCAATCATATTTTTTTATTTCCTAAGACCAAAACAAATATGGTTAGCTGGTGGAAGAAGATTAAATATTAAACATATTCTTATCCATGGTTTAATAGCTTTTCTCCTATTGCTCATAGGATACCTCGATCCTTATATACAATCTAAAATATCTAGTATGAATTGGTCAGATTTTGCTGCTTCATTTA
>CAYOJL010000032.1:1250-20988 GCA_964404235.1 uncultured bacterium
GCAACACCCTTTGCTGCAATTGCTCTTATTTGGCCAAACCATGTTAGGCATCTTCAGAGAGCTAGATTTTACCCCCTATTCATCTTTGCCATGTTCATATCAGTGAGAGCACCTTGGTTCCTTATACCGCTTGCGGTCTTATTTTTTGTGTTACGTACTGTTAATTATTTCAGATACGGTATAGTACATCCATCTTTTGGTGTTGATTTTATAGAAGAAGAATAAATATGTACGATGTGATCATTGTTGGTGCTGGACCTGCTGGGTCATCTGCTGCACTCTATGCTCATAGACTGGGATTAAATTGTATCCTGCTTGATAAAGCTGTATTCCCAAGAGACAAGATATGTGGAGATGCATTGTCTGGAAAAAGTGTAAGACTAATGAGAGAGCTGGATCTACTTGATGGGCTTGAGGAACTTGAAGGATCGGAGATCAATAGGATCACATTTGGTAGCCCTTCCCATAGCCAATTTGATGTGTATTTAAAAGGAAATAAAAATAATGACCATATAAAGAAAGGTTATGTTATTCCAAGAAAGATATTTGATAATTTTCTTTTTGAAAAGGCCGAGAAGGTCACTGAAACTCGTCAGGGATTTGCTGTGAATGATATAGTTTACGAAGGAAATGCTATCTCAGGAATCAAAGGTACTAATATTGAAGGGCATGAAGAAATATTAGAAGCACCGATCATTATGGGTTGTGATGGAGCAAATTCGATAGTAGCAAGAAAATTAGGCTTGTATGAAATGGATATGGAAAATACAGCCGTAGCGATCCGCTGTTATTATGAGGGGGTTGAAGGGTTATCTGATCAAATAGAACTTCATTATGTTGATGAGGTGAAGCCTGGGTACTTTTGGCTATTTCCTGCTGGTGAGGGAAAAGCAAATATAGGGATTGGATTAAGTAAGAATGATGCAAAGAAAGATAATAGGACGCTAAGACAGATGATGGATGAGATCATACAATCGGAATATTTTAGGGCTCGATTTGGTAATGCACATCCTTTAGAAAAACCGGTAGGATGGAATCTACCTTTAGGCAGTATACAAAGGAAGAACCACGGTAATGGTTTTATGCTTTTAGGGGATGCAGCAGGCCTCGTTGACCCTTTTACTGGAGAAGGGATCGGTAATGCGATGGTTGCTGCAAAAATTGCCACACAAGTGGCAATCAAGGCAAAAAGAAATGGAGATGTTTCAGAAAATTCTTTTAAAGAATATGACCAATTACTTTGGAATGAATTAGGTGGTGAATTAAGGACGAGTACAAAATTACAGAGTCTTGCACGTTCTAGCTTCTTATTGAATTTTGTGATCGATCGAGCGGCACGAAACGAGGAGGTACAAGAGATAATCTCTGGTATGCTTTCTAATGAGATACCTAAAGATGAACTATCTAGTCCCATGTTCTATTTAAAAATACTATTCTCTTAAATGATCTGATTTGGAAAGAAAAGAACTTTTAAAGAAACTTGACCTATCTTGCTTTATAGCATTTGATTTTGAGACCACTGGTCTAGATCCGGTAGGCGATAAGATCATAGAGATCGCTGCCATAAGGTTTGAAGATGGTGTTATAACTGACCGTTTTGTTGAGCTTTTAAATCCAGAAAGAAATATTCCTCCATTAATAACTGAGATCACTGGTATTTCTGATTCAATGGTCCGTACTGCACCAACAGAAGAAATGATCATTGATGATCTTCTAGATTTTATCGGTGAGTATCCACTAGTTGCCCATAATATACATTTTGATGAACAATTTCTTTTACAGTTATGCAAACGCTTGGGTAGAAAGGAAGTCAATAATATAAAATATGATACACTTCAACTTTCTAGGAGCTTATTATTTGAACAGCCTGTATTTAATTTAGGTGCATTATCTGAGTATTATGGATTATCATCTGAAGGTGCACATCGTGCTGAGAATGATACAGAGAATACAGGACATATTTTTCTGGAGCTCATAGATGAGGCATCAAAGTATCCAATTGACGTTATATCTAAAGTAAATTCGATGCTCAAAGGTTCTGAGGCTCCCAACCAACAGTTATATATAAAGCTAGGTAATGAATTAACAAGGAAAGGTGATATAAAAACTGGTTTAAATCAATTTAAAGATAGCACTAGTGCTAAGCCAAACATCTTGCACTGTGAAGGGAATCACAACATAGAAGATATTTCTTCTGAAGATGTTTTTGGTATGAATGGTCTATTAGCTGAAGCTCATCCAAATTTTGAGAATAGGCCCTCGCAAGAAAAATATGCAAAGATCATAGATGAGATCATAAATGCAGATAAAAGTATAGGTGTGGTCGAAGCTGGGACAGGTCTAGGTAAATCAATGGCATATTTATTTGGTGCATTCAGAAGGTCGATCGACCTTGAAAATGATGGTCCTACTATCATTGCCTGCCATACTAAGCATTTACAAGATCAGTTATTCCATAAGGATCTACCACTACTAGCCAAGGCCTTGGATGTCCCTCTAAAGGCAGTACTTTTAAAGGGTAGAAAAAATTATCTTTGTAAAACAAGATTCAATTGGTTGTTATCAGACTCTAAAACTTTAGATGGTATCGATCTCGAGGCTTTGATCCCTATTTTGTTCTGGATGTATTGGACCAGAACGGGGGACCTAAGCGAATGTTCCGGGTTCTTTAATGCACGTAGAACATGGTTGAAATCAATTATTTGCAGTGACTCAGGTTTTTGCAGTGGCGATATCTGTAAACGATATAACGGATGTTATTATGGAAAACTAAAAAGATCAATATTCCAAGCTCATGTTATTGTCATTAATCATTCGCTTTTGATGACAAATATCATGCAACCAGGATTACTACCGGAGTTTAATTCTGTTATTATTGATGAGGCTCATAATCTTGTAAAATCTGCTTACGATCAGTTTAAGCTAGAGTGGAGTGAGCAACAGGTCTCTTATCTTTTGCAGACCGTTGACCCGTCATTCCCACGTTCCGCACGTTGGAATAATATAATTCAATCGATCAATGATATCAATTCTGAGGTTGGTGAACAAAGAGACCTATTAATAAAAGCGGTAAGTGATTCTAAGCTTTATTTAAAAGATCTGATGGATGGATTGACTGATGATAATCAAGACAGATTCTCACCGCATAATTCCTATCAGGATCAGCCAATTTTGGGGAATATAGACAAGGCTTATGCAGCGGCTCAAAATGACCTTAAAAATATGAAGAATGGCCTTGAAAAGATCTTATCTATATTGACCGTAATAAAAAAATTGGTCCTTGAAATGGATACATCTCGTACAGACTACCCAATTCTTCATACAGCAATGGATCGAGGAGTGGAAACAATAACAGGCCTAATGACATCATTGGTCACTCTTACAGAAGAACAAGACCCTGAATGGGTTTATTGGATGCAGGGAGAGTATCGATTCCCAACAAAAGGTAAGGAAAAGTTGGTCCTATCTCTATTTGCATCCATGGTAGATGTGTCTGACACATTGAATAGATCATTCTTCGAACGTTTAGATAATTGTGTATTAACATCGGCTACTTTAAAGGTGAATGATTCATTTGACTACTTTTCAGGTAGGGTTGGCCTAGATAATATTGAAGATGTTATAAGAAAAGAATTTTTAAGCCCGTTTTTATATAATGAACAAGTAGGCTACTATCAATATGCAGGTAAGAGGGAGTTGTCAAATGATCCCGAAGGCATTGGGGAAGTAGTATATCAACTTCATAAAAAATTCAATAAAAGGATCATGGTGTTATTTACATCAATTAAAACTTTAACTGATACTGCAAAGTATTTACGGGCCAAGCCTAGTGGGAGGGATCTACCACTTTTTGCTCAGGTCAGAGGAGCTTCCAGGCCATCGATCATTAAGGGTATGCACCAACAACCAAATGGTATCTTATTTGGTACAAATAGTTTTTGGGAGGGAGTGGACCTACCAGGGGACCTATTAGAGATACTTGTACTGGTCAAATTACCATTTGATGTACCAAGTGAACCACTTGTGAGGTCATATTCTGATCTTATCAACAAAATGGGTGGTAATAGCTTTATGGACTACAGTTTACCTGAAACTGCAATTCGATTCCGTCAGGGTTTTGGACGACTTATACGGACAAGCTATGACGCAGGAAAATTTATTTGCTTAGATAATCGTATCGTTTTAAAACGATATGGCTCTATTCTTAGTGGATCTGTACCTGTTGAAATGACTCCATTTTCAGATATTGACTCAATACAATAATTAATTTTCTATCTTTGGAATGAAATGATATAGATCTATAAATTCATCGATGGAAACCTTACGTGTTTCAACGAAACAAATTACCTACCGTGATTTCGAACCATTTTTTGAAGGACCGGTACGTGTCTCTCTCACTAAAGAAGCTTCAAATAATATAAAAAGATCGAATACCAGGCTGTTATCGATCTTAGATACAAAAGAAACCATATATGGAGTGAATACCGGTTTTGGGAATTTGAGTCATATTGCCATTGAACCTAGAGATCAAAAACAGTTACAGATCAATTTAGTTAGAAGCCATGCGGCAGGAAGCGGCGAGCCACTTGGGCTAGGCATCGTTCGTACAGTTCTTTTTCTAAAATTACTCACCTTTGCTCATGGTTACAGCGGTGTACGCTTAGCTTTAGCTAAAAAGATAATTCAATTTATAAATAAGGATATCATTCCACTAATTCCAGAAAAAGGATCTGTAGGTGCCAGTGGAGATCTTGCTCCATTAGGTCACATGGCTCTTGCACTGATAGGTGAAGGAAAGGTTTTTTATAAAGGGAAAAAATGTGATACAAGAATTGCACTAAAAAAAGCCAATGTCAAACCATTCGTACTTGGTCCAAAAGAAGGTATCAGTCTTATAAATGGGACCCAAGTATCTACAGCATTAGCCATTAAAGGTTGTTTGGATGGTGAAAGATTATTGAAAACTGCAGATATTGCAGGAGCTTTATCAGTTGAAAATAGTTTTTCAAGTCGTAAGGTCTTTAGAGCAGATATTCATACCATTAAGAAACATCAAGGACAGCTTATCTCCGCAAAGAACGTTTATAGAATGTTAAGTGGCAGTGATATCGTACGTTCTCATAGTAATTGTGGTAAGGTCCAAGATCCATATAGTTTTCGCTGTATACCTCATATACATGGGGCGTGTAGAGATTCATTTGTGAACTCAGTTTCAATGGTTAATAATGAGATCAATAGTGTTAGTGACAATCCTTTAATAATGGAGGCAGGCAATATTGTAAGCTCTGGTCATTTTCACGCTGAACATTTAGCACAGGCTATGGACACACTTGCGATCGCATTTTCAGAACTTGGAGCAGTTTCAGAGCGTAGGACACATTATTTCATGAAAGGAATTGGGTCAAAGATACCACCTTTTGTTGCTTCTGACCCTGGGATAGAATCTGGATATATGATCGCCCATGTTACTGCAACCGCACTCGCTTCAGAAAATAAAACATTGGCACACCCTGCGAGTGTTGATTCATTACCTACTTCAGGGGGTCAGGAGGATCAGGTTAGTATGGCTCCTTGGGCTGGTATCAAGTTACTTAGTATACAGAGTAATCTCAGTAATATCCTAGCTATCGAATTGATGGTTGCTGGCGCAGCTAATATTATTATCTCAAATGACCTAAGGTCTGGAAAGGGTACTGCCCCCATAATAAAATTTCTAAATGAAAATTGTTCATATAGTGAAGGTGATAGGCATATGTCACCTGAGATAAAAGAAGTTTCTGATTCAATTTTATCAGGTCATTTACTAAAAATAGTTTCAAAATATTTAACTCTGGAGTAAACCATGAGTAATCGCCCACCTTTTAAGCAAGCATTTACCTTTGACGATGTTTTATTAGTACCACAAAAGTCAAGTGTATTGCCAAAAGATGTTAGCTTGAAAACACGACTTACAAATAATATTGAACTCAATATACCGATCCTAAGTGCAGCTATGGATACGGTGACTGAAAGTGAAATGGCAATTTCGCTTGCAAGGACTGGTGGAATGGGTGTTATCCATAAAAACTTATCGATCGAAGATCAAACTAATATGGTTGATAAAGTAAAGCGTTCTGAAAGTGGCATGATATTAAATCCGATCACTATTGATGAATCATCAACTATAGAAGATGCTAAAAAGATAATGTCTGAGTATAGGATAAGTGGATTACCCGTCGTTAAAAATGATCGTCTTGTCGGTATTATCACAAATCGAGATATTCGTTTTGAGACCAATGATATGCTTTCTGTCTCAGAATGTATGACATCTAAGGATCTAGTATCTGTTCCAGTTGGGACCTCACTTGAAAAAGCTAAGGATATTCTTCAGGAGCATAGAATTGAAAAACTATTAGTTGTAGATGAAGACCATAACTTAACAGGATTAATTACCGTTAAAGATATTCAAAAAAATGAAGATTATCCTCATGCATGCAAAGATAATAATGGTCGTTTGAGAGTTGGAGCTGCAATTGGAGTTGCAGGTGATGCTATTGAACGAGCATCCCAGCTCGCAAGCGTAGATGTGGATGCAATAATTATTGATACCGCACATGGCCACTCTAAAGGTGTTCTTAGATCAATTGATACTATCAAAACTGCACATCCAAATGTATCATTAATAGCTGGTAATGTTGCAACAGGTGAAGGAACACAATCCATGATCGATGCAGGTGTGGATTGTGTAAAAGTTGGTATTGGTGCAGGAGCGAGCTGTACAACAAGAGTAATTGCTGGAGTTGGTGTACCACAATTAACTGCTATAATGGATTGTGTTGATATTGCTAGAAAAAATAATATTCCAGTCATTGCAGATGGTGGACTTCGTTATAGTGGAGATCTTGCAAAAGCACTGGCAGCGGGAGCAGACTCTGTGATGTTAGGCAGTTTATTAGCTGGTATGGATGAAAGTCCCGGAGAAGCTATCCTTTATGAAGGCCGACAATATAAATCTTATAGAGGAATGGGATCAATGGGGGCTATGCAACAAGGTAGTGGTGACAGATATTTTCAAGAGGGTGCAGAAGCAACGAAATTAGTTCCAGAAGGGATTGAAGGTATGGTCCCATATAGAGGTCCAGTACGCAATACGATACATCAAATGATTGGTGGTATCAGGTCTTCAATGGGATATTGCGGGTGTAGTACTATAGAAGAATTTGGAATGAATGCCACTTTAGTGCAGGTTACTTCAGCAGCACTTAAGGAAAATCATCCTCATGAAGTTAGGATCGTAAAGGAAGCACCTAACTATCAGGTATCAGATGGGTAATATGAGAAGAACTAGCTTAAAGAGTTCAGGTGGCGAGTGATCTGTGACTTACGTCGAGCACCTGTATTCTTATGAATAAGATTCTTACTTACAGCTTTATCAATGACACGTACTGCATTCCTATAGACCTCTTCTGCATCTGTCTTTGATGTTGTAGAAAGTACATTCTTTATATGTGTACGAAGTCGTGAAAGACTTTCTACATTTCTTGCTCGTCTTTTCTTATCTTGCCGTTCTCTTTTTATTTGTTGTGGATGTCTATCCATTGAATCATATTTCCTTAATTAAAAGCCGGGGATTTTACACCCGCTTGAATTCCACTGTCAATAACGCGTTTATTAAGTTTCCATTGGTGATTTAATAGTAAATATTAAAATATTTAAATATATTTATTGAACATATATGAAATTTGAAAAGATGTGTATGAGTGGTATCTTTGGAATATGAAGAAGATTGATCTATTACAATCTGTGTCTTTATTTTGGGAACTTTCGGGAGATGAGCTAGGACATATAGCAGATAAAATGGTTACCAGCAACTATGAGAATGGTAACTATATATTCCTAGAAGATTCAGAAGGTGAAAAGTGTTTCTTTGTTGTAGAAGGCAGTGTAAAGGTTACAAGACTGAGTAAAGATGGTAGAGAGGTCATTCTTACAATTATGAACCCGGGGGACTTCTTTGGTGAGATGTCCTTATTGGATGGTGAATCACGTTCCGCAAATGTTATAGCACTGGAAAAGACAGAGGTCCTAACATTGAATCGTGAAGATTTCTTAGTGGTATTACACGAATATCCTACCATAGCTATTCAACTAGTAAAAGAGATGGCTGGTCGATTAAGAAAAAGTGATAGACAGATAGCGAGCCTCTCTTTAAGCGATGCAGAAAAACGTATCACTATGTGTATCATTAGATTCGCTGATGATCAAGGTATCATCAAAAATGGTAAGGTCAGTATTCCCAAAACTCCGATACAGCAAGATATTGCAAATATGGCCGGTACGTCTAGAGAGACCGTTTCTAGAGCACTGAGTATTTTAGAGAAAGAGAAACTTATAGAGCGTCACGGTAGAGAACTTATCATTTTGGATTATAAAAAGTTTATTAAGGAGTTTGATTCATAAAATGTATCAATCTCTTATCCATGGGATCTTAGAAAATGACCATGGATCGATATCAAAAGCAGTTACGCTAATTGAGAATGGCGAAACTGAAACAGGATCCATCTTAAATGATCTATATCAACATTCAGTAGGATCAATACGTATTGGTATTACTGGCCCACCAGGCGCAGGTAAGAGTACTATTACAAATGCGCTAATTGAGATATTTTTAGAAAATAAAAAGACTGTAGGAGTGATAGCAGTTGACCCAACGAGTCCCTTTTCCGGAGGTTCTTTATTAGGTGATAGGATTCGAATGAATCATTATGCATGGGATGATAGGGTTTTTGTCAGAAGTATGGGTAGTAATGGTGAGCTAGGTGGTTTGGCCAGAAAATCACAAGATGTTGGGGACATTTTGGCTGCGAGTGGAAAGGATATAGTGCTTTATGAGACCGTAGGTGTAGGACAGAGCGAGCATGATATTGTAAAGGCTGCTGATCTGTCAATAGTAGTTCTAGTACCTGAGTCTGGTGATGAAGTACAGATGATGAAGGCAGGGTTAATTGAAATAGCAGACCTATTCATTATTAATAAATCAGATCGTGATGGGGCGGATCGCCTATCATCAATGTTAAAGAATGTTTTACACAGTTTTAATCCTGAAGGAAAAATAGAGCCACCAATTTTCAATACAGTGGGCACTGAAGGAGTAGGTATTCAAGAACTTTATAGCGGAATGCTTGACCATATGGACGATATGCGAGATCTTGGGCAATTAGATCAACGCAGATCGGAAAGATACCGTCAAAGAGTTTCAGCGTTAGTTAGAGAGACTCTAGAAGATTCATTCTGGACAGATGATAAGATCGAACTATTACACAAAGATTCTAAAACATTTGATAGTATTGTAACGGCACCTCATATCATGGCCCAGGACTTATTAGGCAATGTAGACAATGAATGAAAACCCAATGGAGATGGGGTTCCTTGAACATTTAGAGGAGCTCAGATGGAGAATAGTAAGGTCTTTATTAGCAATCATCATTGGATCGGCAGTTTCTTTTGGATATATAGATCAAATATTGAATATCTTGCTATATCCAACAAGTAAAACAAATAATCCGATCAATATTCAAGTCCTCTCTGTCCAGGGTATGTTTCTTATTAAGTGGTTCATTTCATTTATCTCTGGTTTTATTATCGCTTTACCAATTTTGATATATCAATTTTGGCAATTTGTTGCTCCGGGTCTCAAGGTCAATGAAAAAAAGTTTGCTATACCATTTGTATTTTTTGCATTTACTTCTTTTATATTAGGGGTCCTATTTGGTTATTTTGTATTGATCCCTTTCAGTCTTGAATTTTTTAGTGGTATTGGTGCACCGCACGTAGAAAATAATTTTTCGATACAATTATACTTTAGTTTTTTAACTTGGCTTTTATTAGGAGCAGGAGTCATTTTTCAATTACCAGTTGTATCTTTGGTCTTATCTGCAATTGGCATACTAACTCCGGCATTTATGAGGCACTATAGAAAACATTCAATAGTTGTAATAATGATCTTATCATCGTTTATTACCCCTCCAGACCCTGTATCAATGCTCATAATGTCTTTTCCTCTGGTCTTGCTCTATGAAATGAGTATCGGGGTGTCCTGGCTTGTAAATCGTAATAGAACCTGATTGAACTACAGTTCATTCTCACAGTAGTTTAACCATATAATGCATAAAGATATAGACACTCTAAAAGAGATCACAGCACCGATAATGGATGATATTCAAATATTTCAAAAGGAATTTGAAAATGCTCTCAAGTCTGAGGTACGTCTTATTAATACAATATCCAAGTATATGATACGAAACAAAGGGAAGAATATCCGTCCTATTTTGACCATTCTGTCCGCGAGGTTATGTGGCGAGCCTACCCTAAATAGTTACAAAGCCGCTGCCATGATGGAACTATTACATATTGCCACACTGATTCATGATGATGTAGTTGATGACGCAACTTTAAGAAGAGGTAAACCCTCAGTGAATAGGGTATGGAAGAATAAATTATCAGTTCTTATGGGAGACTTTATATTAAGTAAAGCGCTGATCAATATGATCGGACTTAAAGATTTTGATGCTTTAGAACAGATATCCAGTACTGCAGAAAAGTTAAGCGCGGGTGAGATACTTCAAATAGAAAAAAGTATCACACGTTCTATGACAGAAGATGTGTATTTTGATATGATCGGTCAAAAAACAGCCTCATTAATTGCTACAAGTTGTGAACTTGGTGCGATTACAACATCAAAAAAAGATAATGATAGGGCTGCTACCCATACATTTGGTCAAAATCTAGGCTTGGCATTTCAAATCAAGGATGATCTTTTCGATCTATTAGGAAGTGAGAGTGATACCGGTAAAACAGGTGGGGGTGATGTCAAACAAAATATGATCACTCTACCTTTGATATTTTCTAAGATCAATATGTCACGCCTAGAATATCGAGAATTGAAAAAACTTCTACGAACAAAGAAAAAGAATAGATCCATTATAACGAAAATATCAGATATGGTCGAAGAAGCAGGCGGGATTGATTATGCTAAGAAAAAACTAGATGAGTTCTCAGATATTGCTATGAATGCAATTGATCCCTATCCAGAATCTGTGTTTAAAAGATCATTGATCGATCTGGTTGCCTTTAATGCATCCAGGGTTAAATAAACTTAATGGATTTTGATCAGAAGATCCTGATCATTCGATTTAGTTCGATCGGTGATATAGTTTTAGCTACTTCTGCATTAAGAACCATTAGAAGAGCTTACCCTAAAGCACAGATCACTTTTTTGACCTTAGATGAACATACCCCGTTATTAGAATATCATCCAGATATTGATTTTCTTCTTTCGATCGGTCGCAGGTCGACCTTCATGGAATTATGGGACTTTAGTAAATATTTATATAGAAAAGACTATTCTTTAATATTTGATCTTCACAACTCAATTCGATCAAACATTGTTACCTTTCATAGCAAAGGTCCATTGTATCAATTGAAAAAACCCAGGCTAAAAAGGGCTATTCTTTTTTATTTTCATAAAAATAATTTTGGAAAAGACTTTTCAACTAGGAAGATGTATCATAATTATATAGGTCCTATCTGGAATAATGGTGATCATATACCACCGACGCTATTGACCTTGAGTAAGCATGAATTAAATAGAGCGCATAAAAGACTTATATCAAAAGGGGTCTTTGATGAGTATATAGCTGTTGTGCCAGGCGCAGCATGGAAACAGAAGCAATGGTCGGTAGAAAAGTATATTGATGTACTAGATCAGCTAGATATGCCTGCATTATTAGTTGGTGGTAAAAGAGATAAGATCTGTCATGAGATCAGTGATGGTTTAAAAACATCACTGAATTTAGCTGGGAAGACAAGCCTTCGAGAGGCAATGGCAATATTAGCAAATGCAAAATACATCATAGGTAGTGATACAGGGCTTATTCATGCTGCAGAAGCTCTTGGTAAGTCTGTGTCAATGATCCTAGGGCCAACATCAGTCGAAACAGGTGCTGGTGTTACTTTACCAGGATCGGTCAATATAGAAAAAGATCTCTGGTGTAGGCCATGTTCTCAGAACGGAAGCTTTCCTTGTTATAGAGAGCAACAATTTTGTTTGGATTCTATAGAACCTCGTGATGTCATACGATCATTGAATTAGGGTTAACAATGAAACTTTTCTGGGCATTATTATATAATGTATTCTTTTATCCCTTTATTTTTTTACTAGCTATCCTTGGTTCGATCTTTCAAGAAAAATTAAGGACGAGTATTGTAGGAAGGTTTAGATCAATTCCTAAGTTAAAATATTACTTTAGATCATTTGATTCAAATCCAAAAATATACTGGTTTCATGCTTCAAGCCTAGGTGAGTTTTATCAGGTAAAACCTGTTATTGAGGGCCTAAAAGAAATAAGAGATGATATTAAGATCCTAGTGAGTTTTTCCTCGCCTTCAGGATATGATAATGCGTTGAGTGATGTTATTGATCTCAAAGTATATATACCTTTTGATTTTCCTTGGAGCATTACCAGAGCACTTAATAGTGTAAGGCCTGAAAAGATAATTTTTGCTTCTTATGATATCTGGCCAAATATGATCTGGATAGCAAGAGCAAAAGGTATTCATACAAATATATTTTCAGCTCGAGTTAAAGTAGGATCTCCCAAGTTGAAACCAGTGATCAAACAATTTTATAGATCTGTTTATAGTAGCCTGTCATCGATCTATACAGTTTCTGAAAGAGATATGGAAGGTATACATACTATACTAGGTACTAATAAAGGTCCCTTGGTCAGGGTACTTGGTAATCCTAGATATGATATGGTAAAGAAGACCGCTGATAATTTTACTAAGCAACGTACAGATAGTGTACTCGAAAGAGAAAAACGGATCATTGTTGGTAGTGCTCATGAAGAAGATGACCATTTCTTGATCCCAGCATTGGCGGAATTGATGGATGAGAACAGCGATATAAAGACACTATATGCTCCTCATGAACCATCAAGCATAGCGCTAGACCGGATACATGACGGATTTAAGAAATTGGGTTATAAAGGTGTGATATTTAGTAAAAAAACCGATATGACCTTGTCCTCTGATCGATTAATTATTGTTGGAGTGGTAGGGGTACTTTCAAAACTATATTGGCAGGGAAGGATCGCTTTTATCGGTGGGGGTCTTACAACGGGAATTCATAATGTAATGGAGCCAGCTATTGCTAGATTACCTGTTCTTTTTGGGCCTAGGTATCATCATGCTCATGAGGCTGAAGAGCTACTGAAAGATGGAGGTGGTTTTTGTATTAAAGATCAGAATGAATTTTCATCAAAGATAAACCAACTTATTAGTGATAATAAATATTATAAGATGACCAGCCTTGCTGCTACAGATGTGATCCATAAGCATTTAGGTGCATCAACGCGTATTATACGGAATATTCTACATGACTAAAATAAAAGGGACCATACATTTCAAAAAATTCAGTGAAGCTAAACAGGATTTTACTTTTTCTAGCGGGATCAATATAGTTTATGGTGAAAGTGGTGTTGGTAAAACTTATTTATTAGATGTAGCCCAAAGCATAGATCCACCACAACAAACTAATTTTGAAATAGATTACCAAGCTGGTGATCTTGAATATTATAGGGTATTTCAGAATCCAGATCAGCAGATAATTGCATCAACAGTCAGTAAAGAATTGACATTCTCTGGTGAATGCAAGCAGTTAGACCCTCAGGAGTTAGAAAAGAAAGTACAATGGGGCTTAAAACACCTTCCTGATAATATTAGCCCCAGTGCAAACCCAGGTTATTTATCTGGTGGAGAAAAAGAACTTTTAAATCTGGTAACAGCTATTGATCATGGTCCAGATGTGTTGTTGATCGATGATGGGTTCTCCTTTCTATCAGAAAAGAATAAAATGGAGTCTGTGGATATGCTAAGGGACTGGGTGCAGATATCAGGTAGTATTGTTATCTGGACAACATCTCTAATTGAAGATCTAAAATATGGTGATAGTAGGTGGAAGTTATCTCTGGAATCATTCGTACCATATGATCCAAAGGAAAAGAATAAATACCTACCGATCCAGATACCAGAGGGAAGTTTAGATCTTGGTATCGATCAGTTGACGTTTCATTATGACAATTCATCCAATATTTATTCTAACCTTTCTATGCATATAAAAAATGTACGTTCTCTTGGGATCCTTGGAGATAATGGATCTGGGAAGACGACTTTCGCGGGTCTATGTTTTGAGGATCTAAAGCCGATCAGTGGTCATATTGAACTATCAGTTAACGGTAATACAGCCAAAAAAATAGGTTATATGGATCAATTCCCTGAACATATGATACTTTTGAAAAAAGTAGGTGAGTTCTTTGAAGAATTAAAGGAAAAACACATTTTTGATAAAGCATTAGATCAAACATTTAAAAATCGCCTTGCACGATTTGGTGTTCAATGGGACCAGATCCAAAATAAAAGAGGTACAGATCTCCCCTGGGTAGTACTAAGAATATTTTTGGTTGTATTATTATGTCATTGTAGGTTTGATATACTTATTTTAGATGAACCAACCTTTGGCTTAGGATGGGAACAGAAAGTTAAATTGCGCTCATTTTTAAGAGAATGCATGAGCCAGATGCATTTTATAGTAGTGTCTCATGACATAAAATTTGTTCGATCGATCTGTGATAAAATTATTGATCTTGATCAATTGAGCTTGGAGAATAATAATATTGGAACAAAAGAAAAGACCCAATCTAAAAGATCGCATAATAAATGACCCTACAAGGGTGCTCACCCTTGCGAATTTAATTAGTTTACTTAGAGCTTTTTCAGCCATTCCCATAATCTATTCTATGGCATATCCAGAATGGAATTGGATAACAGGTATTCTTATACTTTTAGCAATATTATCTGACTCTCTAGATGGATATTTCGCTCGAAGGGCACGAGCGGTAACACATTTTGGAAAATGGATCGATCCGGCAGCAGACTTCATTGTCATTATCTCTATCTTGGTCTATCTTGTTGGAATAGGGAGTTTTCCTGCTTGGTTCTTTTATTTCTATCTATTACGACATATGGTCATTGCATCATTTGCGATCTATTGTATGAATTATGGATATTTGATCCTTCATGCTAATTGGTGGGGTAAATGGGCGACTGGTATTACGACTTTGGGTGTATTCTTGCACATATTTGAATTTTCTGCATTACCTTGGCTAAAAATGACATCGATCTATAGTGCAACCTTTCTACTAATAATAAGTATGGCCCAATATCTTCAACAATTTATCTTATCTATAAGAACTGGACGTGTTAAGTAAATTATTCAAAGCACTTTCTAGATCTAGAGCAGAAATAGCCAAAACCTTAAATACCCTTTCAGGTAAAGGAATTTCCTCTGATGATATAGATGAGCTTGAAGAAAAACTTCTTCAAACTGATATGGGGTATGATACTGTCCAGACCATTATAGATATAGTGAGAGGAGATCCTGGAAAGGATCTTACAACCATTGTTAGAGACCAACTTATAGAAATCTTACCTGCTCAGATCGATCTCAAACTAGAGAAAAGTCCTTGTGTCATGCCAATAGTAGGTGTCAATGGCTCTGGTAAGACAACTTCAGCAGCTAAATTAGCACATATGTATATACGGTCTGGTTCAGATGTTACCCTTGTTGCTGCAGATACATATCGTGCGGCCGCTGTAGATCAACTTAAGATATGGAGCGATAGAGTAGGCTGTCGATTGATATGTAATGAAAACAGTAGCGAACCTGTGTCAGTTCTTTTTGATGGGCTTGAATCAGCAACTGCGCAAGGCAGCGATATAGTTATAGTCGATACAGCAGGACGTCTACATACCAGTTCCAACCTTATGTCTGAATTAGATAAGATGTACAGGGTCATTGATAAACGATTCTCACAATTTAGTGTTAGTCCATTCATTACTTTAGATGCCTGTATTGGGCAAAATTCTTTAGTTCAAGCCAAAGAATTCAATAAACAACATCCTCTCAACGGTGCTATATTGACCAAGTTGGATGGGACAGCTCGCGGTGGGATCGTTTTCCCTCTTTTTAGAGAGCTTGGAATTACAGTTAAATTTGTTGGCGTTGGAGAAAGTTTAGAAGACCTCGAGCCTTTTGATCCGATATCATACGTAGATAGTTTATTAGGCTTAGAAGATAAATTGATTGATCATGAAAAATAAAAAGACCTTAAATCTTATTAGCTTAGGCTGTGCTAAGAATCTGGTTGATTCTGAGATCCTTTTGGGAGGCTTAGATAAGACCAATGTTACGATCACAAAAGATCCTGAACAGGCGGATACAATTGTTGTCAATACATGTGGATTTTTAGATATAGCTAGAGAAGAATCAGTGGATACTATACTACAGGCAGCGGAAATGAAACGGACGGGTTCATTGAAAGAATTAGTTGTCATGGGCTGCCTTTCTGAACGATATCCAGCAGAGCTCAAAAAAGAGATACCTGAAGTAGATAGGATCTTTGGGAGTAATGATCATCAACAGATCGTCTCATTTTTAACAGGAAAGGAATTTGCTAAGGATGATCCTCTATTTTTTCGTTCATTAATGACGCCGAATCATTATGCTTATATCAAGATAGCTGAAGGATGTGATAATGGATGCTCTTTTTGCAGTATCCCTCTCATGCGAGGCTTGCAAAAAAGTAGGACCATATCCTCTATAATGGACGAGGCAGAACGCTTAGCTGAAAATGGGACCAAGGAATTATTAGTGATCGCTCAGGATTCAACATCGTATGGATGGGACCTGGAAAAAAAGGTCTATCTTAGTGATCTTCTTAAAGAATTGAATACGATAAAGGGTATTGAATGGATCCGTGTTCATTATGCACATCCTGCTCATTTATCCCAGCGTATCATTGATGCGATCGCCAATTGTGATAAAGTGTGTAATTATCTGGATATGCCGATCCAACATGCTTCGGATGGTATGCTTAAGGCAATGAGAAGAGGTTTAGGACAGGATGGGATCAAAAATAGGATATCTAGATTGAGAAATGCTGTGCCAAATATCGCGCTACGAACTACCCTTATTGTAGGGCACCCAGGAGAAACGGAAAATGATTATCATCAGCTTAAAGACTTTGTAGAAGAAATACGTTTTGACCGGCTTGGCATCTTTACCTATTCAGAAGAAGAAGGCACATTAGCCGCTGATCTAAAAGACGATATTCCAAGGGAAGTAAAAGATAATAGGAAAAATGAGATCCTTGAATTGCAGCACGATATCAGTCTGGAAAAAAATGAATCCTTTATTGGAAAGACAATAAAAGTGATCGTTGATGAAAGCGAGGGAGAGGTAAGTGTTGGTCGTTCAGAGTATGACTCTCCAGAGATAGATAATATTATACATATACAAGGCACTGCTGAGGTTGGAACATTTAACAATGTAGAGATCCTTGAAGCCAATGAATACGAGTTAATTGGTAAAGTGATCAAATAAGCCAAATATGTTGGTTCAAAAAGACAAGCTAAGACTTATAAAGCTTGCAAATATCCTCTATAAAGCAAGCAGAAAGGTAAGGATACTAAGCCATTTGAATTGGCCTTCTTCTGTTCGATACAATTTTTTTCGCTCTGGCTCAGAAAAATTGCCAAACCTTACATACCCATCTTTTGATCCATCTCCGATCAGGCATAGACTAAGCAAAGCTATGGATCTTATGGGTGACACACCATTTGATCAATGGTTCAAAACAAAACTTCAAGATATAGAATCTGGTATCAATTTGATCAGTCAATGTGGTAAAAAAGAATTTTTCAATTTCTCTTCAAAAATATACGGATTGCCTAAGGGTAAACTGCGGGATGGGAAAACAACTCCACTAGATCTTGCGAATCGATTTTCTTCTGTAATGGAACATTACAAAAATAGCTCTAGGATCATAGATCATGACCTTATGACCGCGAATGAGGTCGGTGAAATGATGAAAAAGAAGATCAAAGATATTTTTGGTAATGAAAGTCCAGAGATCTTAGTGGTTGATAATATTTCTGCTAAAGCTACAGCAAGTTCAAAAAGGATACGCTTAAGGAAAGGAGCTAGTTTTACGGAAAAAGATGTTGACCAGCTTATACATCATGAGGCATTAGTACATGTTGCAACATCCTTGAATGGAAGGGCACAAGATAAAATAAAACTCCTAGGTGCAAATTATGGTGCGGTCACTAAAACACAAGAAGGTCTTGCTGTCTTTTCAGAGTTTATTACAGGATGTATTGACATTGACCGTATGAATCGTATCTCAGATCGAGTGGTCGCTATTCAGATGGCGATCGATGGAGCAAGTTTCATAGATGTCTACAGATTTTTCAAGGACAGGACACGATTGAAAACAGATGCATTTGAGAATGCACGTAGGGTGTTCAGAGGCGGTGTGATATCAGGAGGGGCTCCATTTACGAAAGATATAGTTTACCTTGATGGTATGATCAGAGTCCATAATCTTTTTAGGGCTGCCATCAATAAAGGAAAGTTAAATGACCTAGAGATATTGTTTTCCGGTAAAATAGATCTGGATGATATACCCATTCTGCTTAAGATGAAAAAAGAAGGACTGATCAATAAACCAAAATATTTACCATTTTGGATGAAAGACCTTGATCGTTTGATCAGCTATTTTACTTTTTCTGGATTTATCAGTTCAATGGATCATGGTCCAGCAGATGATTACTATGAACAATTATTTCAATATGAGTAGATTTGGCTTAATAAAATATGAATGAAAAAGCACATCAATTTTTTTCCAATGCTTTTAATTTATATAATAGGAGATATTTGAAGTGAATTATCGTACTCTATCTATCCAATTTTTTCTACTCTTAACATTTATAAGTGGGCAACAAACCTTTGGGAAGATAAGTTTACCACTAGGCAAGGTAGAGGTATCAATCTCACCTGATAAATGGGAAAGAGCAAAACCAAATCAGGCTGTATATGAGGGAAATATCATACGTACTCAGGCAAGATCCAGATGTGAGATCACGCTTAAAGGAGGTGGCAAGGTACGCATAGGTGAGAACTCCGAGCTGGAGTTGAATGATGCAGAGGTGAAACCCATGACCAAATCATTCAATGCGAATCTAAAGAAAGGGAATGTATGGGTCTCCGCTAAAGCTGCATTTGGTGAAAAGAAGAATATAGCCCTACGTACTCCTACGGCTGTGGCTGCTATCAGGGGCACGAAATACCGTGCAAAGGCAGGAGAGGATGAGAGCTCTGTTCTCGTTTATGATGGCAAGGTCGATGTGAACCAGGCAAAGAATTATATAGAAGAACGGAAAGAAAAGCGTAAGGGACTTGCCCCGAAGAATACCCCCTTTAAACTGGGACCGGTCACTGAGGTCAAAGCGCCTACACAGGTCTCAGGTCCCTATGAGGTCACTCTAGAAGAATGGGTCACTCTTGCAGAAGGTATGCAGATCAATGTACGTAAGGATGGTAAGTATAGTATGTTCGAGTTCGATCAAAAGAATGATAGTGACCTGGATTTTGTAAAATGGAATAAAGAACAGGACGCCAAACAATAATTAAACAGATCAATGTCTGACCGACAAAAAAGACTGCTGGCGGGACTGCTGGCAGGTGTAGTTGCTACTTTATTGATCCATTTTGGTACCCGGATCGAAGGGTCTGGTTTCACGAGTCAGATTGACGGCTATGAAAACAGGTCCTATGACAGCCGCATGAAATCGGTGGCAT
>CAYOJL010000033.1:0-20534 GCA_964404235.1 uncultured bacterium
CTCCATGACATTTGATAATGCTGGAAGGGCAGTCGTAATGAATGTGGCCATCATTGCAGTTATGACAGCAAACTCTGCCAAAGACTGACCTTTGCAAGTATTAATTAGCTTAAATGTGATGTGGTGAAGAATTGATTGATTATTTTTATTACGCATACGATTAATTATTAATAGCAAAAAATATGCCACTGTGTCTTGAGCATAAATTAACCTTAATTATGGAAAAAATTAGTATCATTGTGATACATGCAACGCTATTTATCCCGTAGACAAGGCCTCATACATATCCCATATGGGTAGGAAAATAGCAAGAGCAAGTATAAGAATGAATACCCCCATGACCACCGTGATAATAGGTTCAATGGTCGCGGTCAGTTTCAGGACCCTGTCCTGGACCTCCGCATCTGTCATATCACCGATCTCACCAAGCATATCATCCATGGCACCAGCATCCTCCCCCACCTGGATCATTTTCAATACGTGCGATGGAAAGATGTCATGTGTATGTGTATTTATAGACGTAGCTACCTTTTTCCCCATCTGAACATCCGTATGGACCTTGGAGAGTCGATCCTCTATGTAAGTATTACCAGCGGTCTTTCCAGATATCTCCAATGCTTCAAGTATAGGTACCCCTGTACGATCTAGCGTATCAAGAACATGACAAAATCGGGAAATAGCCATTTTTTGAGCAATGGGTCCGAATACGGGAAGACTCAGAACGAACTTATGCCACTGATACAGTCCTGCTTTGGTATTCAAGGCTCGCCAAAAAGCAAACGCGAAGAAAAGTATAAAGAATATGATACCACCCCAGTTGTCATTGATGAACTGATCTATACCCAATAGGATTCTTGTAGGCAGGGGCAATTCGATCCTGGTGCTACTGAAAAGGGTCGAAAATCGAGGCAAGATATATGTAACAGCAAATACACCCACTAACATGGTAATCCCTATCACAATAGATGGATAACGTATGGCCTGAGTAATACCCATCCTAAGTTTTAGATCATGGGCAATGAAATCAGCCAGCTGGAACATTACCTTGTCCAAGACCCCTGCACTCTCTCCTGCTCTTACAATATTCGTGAACATATTATCAAAGACCTTAGGATGTTTTTCCATGGCCCTTGATAGGGACAGCCCACTGTTCACATCATCGATGATAGAATCAAGTGTACGGTTCAATAGTGGGTTTGTATCATCAGAGTGTACAGAATCCAAAGCATCTACCAGTGGAACGCCTGCTTTAAGCATCACGGAGAGCTGGCGAGTGATATTATAAATATCAGCAGGTGGCACCTTCTCAAATAAAGTGATCTGCATATCGAGAATAGACTGTTTCTTCTCAGATACCGATATCGGATCTAGACCCATGCGCTCTAGTTGTATGAGTGCAGAGTCCTGCCCCACGGCTCTTAATTCTCCTCTTACGACACCTGTACTGGGGTTCGTAGCGATATAGGACCAAGAACTATATTTATTCGTCTTTTTTTCTGAGTCCATGTTGATCTAGTTTCCTATATAGGGTCATCCTGCTGATCCCAAGCTGTTGCGCTGTCGCTGTCATATTCCAATTGGTTCGGGCAAGTCCAGCAGAAATAGCTTCATATTCTAATTCTTTTAGTGTTTTTACCGCTGAGGTATCAATGGAGGGAACAGTGGTCTCCATTTGATCTGGAACTGTTGATACAATAGGATCAGCGCTTTCCATATGATCAGGTTCAGTTTGCACCTGGTCTTGTACCATAAATTGTTGTGATGAGCTGCTCTCTTTTATAATAGAATTGATATCATCGCTTTTTATGATAGGTTTATCATGGATAAGCACAACACGCTCTAGCGTGTTTTCCAACTCTCTTACATTGCCAGGCCAATTATACTGCTGCAAGGTCTTCATGGCATCATGTGAGAAACAATCCACGGATATATTATGTTTTTTCTTGAGCCCCTTCAATATTGCCATGGCTGTGGGCAAGATGTCTTCTTTTCTATCTCTTAATGGAGGAACCGTAATAGGAAAAACATTTATCCTGTGATATAGGTCTTGTCTGAACTTGCCTTCCCTGATCCTCTGTTCAAGATTCTGGTTGGTCGCGGATATGATCCTTACATCTACTCTTATGGTCTCGGCCCCACCGACCCTTTCGATCTCTCCACTTTCAAGTACCCGCAGGATCTTTGATTGCAGGGATGGACTCATATCACCGATCTCATCAAGGAAGATACTGCCAGCGTTAGCAGCAAGGAACTTTCCATCTTTTCTTTCAACGGCTCCAGTGAATGCTCCTTTTTCATGGCCAAACAGTTCACTCTCTAGCAATTCTGATGGGATGGCAGGGCAATTCACAGCAATATTAGGCCTATCCCTTCTAAGACTGATCATGTGCAGGGTACGCGCCATTAGGTTCTTTCCTGTTCCACTTTCTCCATAAAGTACCGTGGTCACATCCTTGCTTTTGATCTGGCACATAAGGTGATAGATCTTTCGCATCTGTTTCGATACACCTACGATCTTTTCAAACCCTATGCCTGAAAAATGTCTGGCAGCGGTCTTAGGAACATCTTTTTTAAAATCACGAAATTCTTTTGCGGAGGTTAAAATGGAGTATATCTCTTCTCCTGTATCTTCTCCCGGCTCAAAGTAGCTAAATAGCCCCTGTCCAAAATTTTCCAATAGATCTTTTCGTCTTTCATTGGTTCGGACAACACTGATCACAGGAATCTCTCTGTTGACAGATAGCAATTCCTGAAGCAATCGCGTTGGTGTCATCAATGGAAGCTGGTCCTCAATCACAATAGCATCAAAATTTCCTGTCTGTACAGCACTCAAAGCGATCATACCATTCTGGACATAGTCGAGGTTTACATTCATTCCTGACAATTCAGGAATGCTTAACTCTTTTCCACCTACATATAATACTTTGATCATAATATTATCTTTGTTGTCCCAAGGGTCTCATATACTTCTGAAATGGTCGTGTCCCCACGCTGTATCTTTATAAGTCCATCCTCAAGAAGAGTTGACATGCCATTCTTTCTAGCTTGCTCACGGATCTTATAGCCAGGTTCCTGGGATAGGACAAGTTCAGAGATCTCTGCATCCATGAGCAATAATTCATAGATACCTATCCTGCCTTTGAACCCTGTGTTACGACAAGATAAACACCCCTTACCCTTGAAAGATTCAAAGGTCTCATCCGATTCGATACCTAACCTGCTTAATTCTTCAGCACTAGCTTCATATGGCTCTTTACATTCCTTACATATCCTTCTCACGAGTCGTTGTGCGAGGATCCCTTTGACCGTAGACGCAATAAGAAAAGGTTCCACATTCCAATTCAATAGACGGGTAAAACCTGATGCAGCGTCATTGGTATGTACCGTACTAAAGACCAAGTGGCCTGTCAGTGCAGCCCGAATGCCCAACTCTACCGTTTCTTCGTCACGCACCTCACCAACCATGATGACATCTGGGTCCTGACGCAGGATCGATCGCAATGCAGAAGCAAAAGTAACTCCGGATTTTGTATTGATCTGAGCCTGGTTGATATTATCCAGATCATACTCGATAGGGTCCTCAACGGTGACGATGTTGACGTCAGGAGATTCAAGCTTATTCAGTGTAGAATAGAGGGTGGTCGTTTTACCGCTACCGGTTGGGCCAGACACCAATATGATCCCTTCTCCACCGATCAACATACTATTGAACCTCTCTTCACATTCAGGCTCGAATCCCAGGCCTATAAATGAGTGCAAAGCCTCTGAGATATTCAATAAGCGAAGAACGGTCTTTTCGCCGTAGAGGGTCGGATATGTGGATATACGAAGATCAAGACGACCTCTGGTGGAATTGAATAATATTCGTCCATCTTGAGGCCTTCTGGTCTCTGCTATATCCATATTTGCCATTATTTTCAGTCTAGATACAAGTGCAGTATGTATATCATTTGGAAGAGATTGAAAGTCCTGCAGACGTCCATCGATCCTGAAACGAACACGAATATCATTTTCACGTGGCTCTATGTGAATATCAGAGCATCCATATTTCTGACTCTGTCCTATAATACTATCCACAAGTTCAACAATATGGGTCTCATCAAAAAGATCCGATATCTTTGTAGAACCTTGGTCAGATGACTCAATATCAACAAATCCAGATATCCCATAATGGAGATCGATCGCATTCTCTATCTCATTCTCTAGCGCGATCACCGGCTCGATCTTTAGACCCGTTACATCACGGGCAGCATTGATCGGACCGGAGTCCAGTGGGTCGGAGATGGCCAGATTCAGAGTATTGTTCAAACGGAACAGAGGAAGCATTTTCTGTTTACGAATGAGTTTTTCTGGGAAAAGATCCATTAGAGAAACATCAATCTTGTAATAACCAAGCTGTAAATAAGGGATCTTGAGTTGGAAACTTATATATCTGTTCAACTCCCTTTGATCCAAATACCCTAGCTCTGTGAAGATCTGACCGATATAAGAATCTTTTTGCTTTTGAACCTGTAGAGCATTCTGAAGCTGATCCTCATCGATCTTCCCTGCCTGGGCAAGGATCATTCCTATGGGTTGTTTTCCTGCTATAGCCATATTAGAACATCGTTGTATAATACCAGTTCAAGATATAATTACTACCAAAAGGTGTTATTGTAAAAAGTGAGATCAGTGTCCCCGCTGCCAGATAAGGACCAAAAGGGATCTTTGCGTTCTTCTCTATGAGTTTACCACCCATCATGACGAAGATAATAATAGCACTTAGTGCAAAACTAAGATAAAGTGCCAATATTGAATATTCTGTTCCTAAGAAACCTCCTAGTACAAGACCCAGCTTCACATCACCAAATCCTATGCTTTCCTTCTTTAGAATAAATTGACCAATAAGACCTATTGCAAAAAGAAATCCTGCAAAAACAAATGCTCCGGATAATGAATCCTCCCATTCAATTGGTATCCATTCAAATAAAAGAGCAAATGCAAGGATCGCTAACCCTATAAACACAAAACCATTGGGTATGATAAAATGATCGATATCAACGAACGTAACAGCGATCAGCAAATAGGTTAAGCTCAAATAGATCACAAAGGGCTGACCCATGCCATAGATCAGATAAACACATAATGTCAAAAGTCCTGTGATCAGTTCAACAAAAGCATACCGGCTCGCAAACGGTTCATTGCATTGCCGACATCTCCCTTTTAGCATAAAATATCCTAAAATAGGAATATTATCTTTGATCTTTATTGGATCTTTACATGAGAAACAATGTGATGCAGGTCTAATAATGCTCATTTTCTTTGGTACTCTGTAGATCACCACATTCAAAAAACTTCCAAAAGATGCTCCTATAACAAAAAGAAGCGGTATTAGAATGATATCTGGGATATTGATCATGCTGCTACCTCTGTGGAGATCGCTTCCATTAATTCACTGAAACGAAATGGTTTTCTTAAGATCTCATCTGCTCCACTGGACTCATACATCTCCTTAACAGCGGCAAGGTCATTGGTTGTGATCATGACAACCCGGATATCCTTATATCGATCATCAAATTTCAAAAGGCGCGAGATCCTGAATCCACTCATACTAGGCAGTAATGTCTCTAATATAATAAGATCAGGTGCCTCATTACAGGCTCGGGTATATCCCTCGTATCCGTCCTTTGCTGTAATGACAAGCATATCTTTCTTTTTGAACCTTTCCGTAAGGTTCTTGACTATGGCTTCATCATTTTCAATAATGAGCACTGACTGTTTTTTATTGTCTGGCATGTACGTATTTCTACAGACACTGCTTAGTTACAGACGTCTGTAGACCTCAGATTTCCTAAAACTTAACAAAAAAAACGATAAGTGTCACATTTTTTTACATTATAACAGTGTTAGGAGATATTTTTGTTTCATTGTGTTACATATAAAATGAAATGTGATGATACAACCTAGATCCTTAATTTTGACATATATGCATTCCATATTTACAACGCCCCCCCCTTCTTTTTCTGCAACAGAAGTTTCAGCGATTATTAAATATCATTATGGAATGAATGGCACATTAAATGAATTATACAGTGATCGAGACCAGATCTTTTTAATATCCGCAAATAGTAAAAAATATATACTAAAGATATCTAATCCAGCTGAAAGCAGATCTGTGTTAGACCTTCAAGATGCAGCCACACATTATATCTTGAAAAAAGATCCAAATATCAATATCCCACAATTGGTCGGAGAAATATATCAAAAAAAGAAGGGCGGCCAACTATACTTGATACGTTTATTGACCTATGTTGAGGGTGATCTTATGAGCGAAAAGACAGATAAACCTAAAGGTTATGAACAAATGGGATGTTTTTTAGGAAGATTAAGTATTTCACTTGCAGGTTTTGATCATCCAGCAGCACATAGAGAATTTGAATGGGATGCAAGGCAGATAAAGTTGATCCATTCGCATTTTGATCATATCGGTTCAAGTGAGGATCAAAATACCATTTGTCATTTTATTAATGAATATGAAAAACATATCATACCTGTCTCTAAAAAGTTGAGAATGAGTGTGATCCATAATGATGGTAATGATCATAATATCATAGTTGATAAGGATCATCATATCATAGGGATCATTGACCTTGGTGATATGGTCTATTCCTTCACTGCTTTCGAACCCGCGATCTGTATGGCTTATATTGCTCTTAGTAAAGAGAGGCCATTGACTGCAATTGGGGATCTATTAAAAGGATACAGCTCTGTCCATGCTCTTAATAGAGTTGAGTTATATTCTGCTGTCTATCTTATGTGCCTAAGATTATGCACAAGTGTGACAATGGCCGCATGGAGAAAGAGAATATTTCCAGATAATGAATATCTGACCATCTCAGAAAGGTCCGCTTGGAGATTTCTGAAAAAAATGGAAAAGGAAGACCTAGACATATGGTCTGAAAAACTGGTCGAATATGCAAAGTAAGGATTCATTAAAGAAACTAAGGGACCAATACTTAAGTCCATCATTAAGCCTATCGTATAAAGAGCCACTTCATATCGTAAGTGGCCAGGGCCAATATCTTTATGATAGTGATGGTAAGGAATATCTAGATGCCGTGAACAACATCCAGCATGTTGGACATTGCCATCCTAAGCTTGTTGAAGTAGCGACAGCGCAGCTTCAAAAACTAAATACGAATACTCGGTATCTTGATGAGACCATCCTTAATTATTCACAGGCCTTGGCAGATAAATTACCAGAGGGTCTGGACAAATTCTTTTTTACAAATTCAGGCAGTGAATCAAATGACCTTGCTCTTCGATTAGCTAGACATTATGCGAACAGTCTAGAGACCATCGTTCTTGATGGTGCCTACCACGGTCACCTTATCTCATTGATCGAGATCAGCCCATACAAATACAATGGCAATGGAGGACAAGGTCCACCTGACCATGTACACGCAGTACCTACGCCAGACCCATTTCGAGGTAAATATCGCGGTCCAGATTCAGGTCGATCCTATGCGGATGAAGTTAAAAAGGTAATTGAGAAGATCAGATCAAATAATAAAAACATCTCTGCATTCATTGCAGAATCTATCATGGGTTGTGGAGGTCAGCTTATACCCCCCTCAAATTTTCTAAAAGAGGCCTATGAACTTATACGAGATGCAGGTGGGTTATGCATCGCAGATGAGGTACAGATCGGTTTTGGACGCATGGGAGAACACTTCTGGGGTTTTGAGACGCAGGCAATCGTTCCAGATATCATTACTCTTGGAAAATCCATCGGGAATGGACACCCGCTATCTGTGGTAGTGACCACCAAAGAGATAGCAGATAGATTCAATAATGGGATGGAATATTTTAATTCATTTGGCGGGAATCCTGTGTCCTGTGCTATAGGACATACTGTACTAGATATAATTGAAGAGGAAGAGCTCCAGCAAAATGCTCATAAATTGGGAAATATATTGTTATCTACGCTCATGGAACTAAAGGAGAAACATGAACTGGTTGGGGATGTTCGAGGCAAGGGTCTATTCTTTGGTGTTGAACTGATCAGCGATCTTAAATCTCTCAAACCAGCCGGAGATAAGGCTGGCCATATAGTAGACCAAATGAAAGACAGAGGGATCCTCCTTAGCACAGACGGCCCTGATCATAACGTGATCAAGATAAAACCTCCAATGGTGTTCAACAATGACAATGTTCTTTTCTTGGTCGAGAACCTTGATGATATTCTATCCAGATCTTGAAGGAATAAAAAATTAATATTATGAGGTTAGAAGGTTATCTTTATCTATTATTTTCCTTAAATTAATTGACAAAGCAACGGGGGTGTTGCGCCCGTTATTAAAGATTTCAATAGGATCTGATCCGATTAACGACTAATTCAGAGGTGTCAGCATGGTAAATCCCATGATCATTATATTGGCTATAGGCATAATCTCAGCCATCTTTGGAATATTACTGATCTTTGCCCCATCAGTAGTGCTAGAAGCAGAGCGCCAGGCTAATCGTCTGTTCATGACAGATACTGCTCTTATAAAGAACCGGATCCCTATAGGTATCGCAATGCTGTTGGCGTCCGCATTCTTAGGATATACCTATGCCTCGAACCCGCTCAATGAGGTCATGTTCCTTGTGATCGCCATAACCGCAGGTATTTTTGGGGTATTACTCCTTGTATCTCCTGATACGATACTGCAGGCGGAAAGACGTGCAAACAAACTTTATATGACAGACGCTTTCTTCTTTAAACATCGCGTGGTCATCGGAGTGGGTCTTTTAGCAGCATCGGCTTTCATGATCAGGACCTATTTCGCATTCCCATTATAAAAGGTTGGAGAATTATCATTGAATCTATTTGATTCAATCGGATTAAGTTCAGATCCATTCTCAACGTCACCGAATGTTGACCTCTTTTACCCTGCTGTAGAACATCGTCAGTGTCTTGAAGGACTAGAATTAGCTATCAGGATGCGCCGCGGGTTATCTGTTATTCGTGGCGGTATCGGTGTTGGAAAGACCACGATCAGCAGAAAGCTTATCCAAAATTTTAAAGAAGAGTCAGATGATTTTGACTTCTATTTGATCCTAGATCCAAAATTTGAATCTGAGATCATTCTACTTAAACATATTATTGAATTATTTGGTGTGAATGATACAGCTGAGTCTGTGCAGGATTGTCGAAATATTATAGAGAATCATTTGCTCAAGGTTGGTGTAGAGCAGGGAAAGACACTGGTTCTTATCATTGATGAAGGACAGAACCTTCCAGGAGAGATGCTGGATGTCTTTAGAACACTATTGAATTTTGAGACCGATGATTTTAAACTATTGCAATTGATCATATTTGGTCAGCCTGAGATGGGTACTATGATCCACAAGTACCCCAATTTCGAAGATAGGATATCATTTGATTTTGAGATCGGTCCTATTTCCTTGGAAGATATGAGAGGAATGGTCGATCACCGTATAGAGGTGACGGGCGGTGATCCTGGCAGCTGGTTCATTGAAAAAGCCCTTATTAAGATCCATAAGAATACTCAAGGCTACCCAAGAAAGGTCACCCAGCTATGTCACCAACTTCTTTTGACCATGATCAGTGAAGAAAAAAATGAGATCAATGAAGAAATGGTTCAAAGAGTGATCTCTGGAAAGATCGATACAGGCGGACTATTAAAGCAAAAGAAAAAGAATTATAACGAGATCGCTGTTAATAAACTTCTGGATGTATTGCGTAAAGATGAACCAGATGATAAAGAGGATGTAGCTGAACCAGAACAGGACGAAATTGAAGATGATGATTGGATCGGAGGAGATGAGCCCCCTGTCATTGAGGCACCGACCGAACAGACCAAAGTGGTTGAAGAAATAATAGAACCAGCACCTGTTCCTACAGAAAAGACCATTGAACTAGATAATAATAAAATAGACGAGGACGATGAAAAGCCAATCGAAAGGGAAAAAGAAATTGAAGATGCCCCTGCTCCAGCTAAGGTCAGCAAAGATGATTTCTTGCCGACACAGGGCCGATATCCCTCTCATGTCAAAGCTTCATTATTAGGTCATATTCCAATAGACCAGACCTACACAGGGGTCCATATAGATCGGGGACGTATCATAACAACAGTGATCCATGAAAATAATGGATTAAAGACTCTACTTGCCTATGATATTCATTCAGCAAATGATAAGAACCTTGATCCTTCAGATAACCCTGAAGAGTTCTTAGATACCTGTCGTAAAACAATGGATCAGCTAGATGATAGCATCTCAGATCATGGCGATATATATAGATCTGCTTCCAAATCAGTGGTTAATAGAAACACTATTGCTCTTACCGTTGACCATAATCACATGTTATTCAAGCTCGTGAATGTGCCAAAAGAAAATAAAAAAGATAAAGGGCAGATCATTGAATGGGCTGTTAAAAAAGATCTGCAATTCCCTATAGAGGATTCCATTATTGATCATGTCGCTGGGAGATCCGATATTTATCATGTTGGATTGGGAGAAAAAAGTGCTCTAGAAGCTGTAAGTACTCAATTAGAACAACTTGATTGGGATATCAGAAAATGGTATCCAATAGCACAAGCCATTCATAATGCTTTTATCTGGAATTACCCTGAGCACCTCAAAAAGAACACGCTTATTATTCATATTGGTGAAAAGAATAGCTTGATCATCGGTTGTACCAGGACAGAGATAAAGATCGTAAACCCCTTGTTCATAGGAACACAAAGCCTGACCGAATCATTGATCGATAATGGACTATCAGTAAAAGATTGGGGCGATCGAAAACGATTTCAGGTCCCTGAATCCTTTTTGCGTGCAATGGGACAAAAAGTTGGACAGGGTGAGCATGACGATATATTCAGACCAGTATTTGATGCATGGAGACAAGAGATCGATCGTACATTGAATGGGATCAGAAAAGAATATAAGATCTCAGAAGAGACTGAGATCTTATTGAGCGGGACAGCTGGCGAGATCATATATTTAGATAAATTCATTGAAGGAAGCACTGGCCTGAGCACTCAATACCTTAATCCATTAAGGAATCTTTCCTTGGCAAATGAATTTGATAAAGAGTTTTCAGATATTCACCCAGCCATCCTAACTGCATCCATCGGATCAGCATTGAATCTCGACAGGTCTGTAAATATCATGCCAAAACATTTAAAACAAGAAGAGATATTAAGATGGGTGAACAGGTCAGGACTAATGATGAGTGCAGCGGCATTGTTATTCTTTTTTGCCTTATCTATATCCACACAATTGAGTATCAGTTCTTTACGTGCCGAGATCGGGCCTATACAAGAAGAGAATGATCAACTCTCCTATGTTGAGGATAAACATGATGAATTAAAAGGCAATAAGGTCAATGTACAGCAGCAGCTTGATGTATTGAGCTCTGATATAGAATATTTCAATCATATTCTAGCAATAAATAGATTTCTAAGCTACTATACGCCTAAAGAGATATTGATCGATGAAGTTAATTTTCAACAAGGTTGGAATGAGGAAGGATATAAAAAAGTTGGGCGTGACCTTATCAAGGTCGTTACTAAAACAGATGAAAATATGAGGATAGTAAGAATATCTGGTAATGTAAATGCCAACTCCATTCTTCTGGATTCTCATTTTAAGAGTTTTACTACTGCACTTGAGGAATCCGGTCTTTTTCAAAATGTTGAGATCATGAGCGAAGCATCTAAGATAGGGCTTGGTAAAAATAATCTGCAATTCACACTCAAGTGTATCATCTGATGGATCATTTATTAAAAAATCAGAAATATTTATTCATATCGATCTTTGGTGGTCTGATAGCGGTATTCCTTTTATGGTATTTTTTTCTCTATAAAGGATTATCAAAACAGTATAAGCAATCATCGCGATTAAAAAGCATTCTCTCTTCTGAGGTTAATAAGTATAGGGATATGGAGATACAGATCGCATCTATGCAAAGCGAATGGGACATACTGAATAATGAATTTGAAATGGTCATCGATAAGATACCGGATAAAAGGCTCTTTGAGAATGTGACAGACTATCTATACTCGCTTATTATCAATCATGGATTGAAGATACAGAATTTTTCACCTTCACAAGCAGCGATTGATAAACAAACAATACTTATTCCAGAGACAGGCGATGAAGTGATCGTTGAAAAGGTGCCCATTGATATCACGCTTAGAGGTTCATTCATTGATTTTGGACAATTATTGGAGTCCATGAAGACAGGACGTTATAGATTGACCGTATCAAATATTGATATTGCCCAAAAAAGATCATCACCATCTCAAACCATTAGATTTATATCATACGGCTACTTTCAGTCCATGACTGGCGGCAATCGATTAGCTCAAAATAAAACACCCACCATTAAAAAAAATACACCCATAAATAAAACAACTAAAAAAGAAAATTCACCAAAAACCATAGATGTAGCATCGGTAGTTGATAAAAAGGTCAAGCAGATCCCTGATAGTCTAGATGGTGTCCCTGAAATGTGGTTAGAGCCAGCTACTGAGCCCATAGATGAAACAGTGGTTGCTGAAAAACCAGATCCAAGCCCCAAGCCAAAGATCAGTAAACAAAAAAAGTTAAAGAAAAAACCCGTTGAAGAACCTATTGTTACAATAGAAAAAAATAATACACCGGTCGTGGTTAATAACACTAATAACCTTTACAATAGCATCGAGGTTCTTGAGTCTAAGGTATGTAAAAAGGTCAAGAATAATCAGCCCCTTTACCCTGGGAAAAGATTCCCTATAGACATAGGAAAGGTCTACTGTCACTCCTTGCTCAATAATAACTCAGGGAAACACAATGATATCTATCATATTTGGTATATGAATGGTAATCTAAAAGCAAAGGTGAGAATCAGGGTCAGAGAGGGTCAAGAGATCCCAGCTGTCTCACATAGAGAAGTTGGAAAAGCAACTGATAAAGGTACTTGGAAAATTGAGATAACGGATAGCGATAAAAAGATTTTAGATACTGTTATTTTTGAGGTAGTTTAGCGCCCGGACCATCATGACACCTAGACTAAGAATGTTATCCATAGGACTCGTAATCTCTCTTGCCTATGCTATATATGATTATGTTGAAAGAAATAGTGAAAAACCTACGACCTATGTAGCAAAAAAAGAAAAGAAGCGTGCGCGTACAGCAGGGGTAAGCAGACAAAGAGCTATAGACCTTAAGAAAAAAATAGAGGCAAGAAAGGCTAAAACAGAAAAATCAAATTTCACACCTCAAGATAACCTCTTACCTATCTCTTCTGAGATAGCTAGCCTTGAAGGTTGGGCAAGGAATCCATTTGTGGAAGTTTACGTGCCACGTACAAATACCAACAATAAAATAAAAAATGACCAAGAAATGGTCATGGATGAGGAACCGGCTATCACGTCACTGGACGGACTAATCATTAAAACCGTGGTCCTTATGGAAGAAAAGGCTTATGTGACGATCAATGGTCAAAACTTTACTGAGGGAGAAAAGATAGAAGGTGCTGTTATTGAAAAGATAGAGAATGACCAGATCACTTTTAAAGTCGGTGAATTAAGGATAATAAAAGATGTTGGCACCTAAAAGAATAATCATTATCTATCTTTTATTTTTTATCTCAATTGCATTTGGTCAGCAATTTTCCAAACATTCTATATTTGACAAAGATGGTGAGGAATATGACCTAGGTCAGAAAATGTCTATCAATATGCAAGATTCTGATATAAAGAGTGTACTTATGTTGATAGGTGAGTTGACCGGACTCAATATTGTTGTCAGTCCAGCTGTGAAAGATACTATTACAGCTAATCTAGAGAATGTATCTGTAAAGGCAGCTCTTGACGTTATCTTAAAACCGAATGGCTATAGTTATTTTACTCAAGAGAATATCATTATTGTAAGAAGCGCAGAGAGTGAAATAGTAAGAGAACTAGAGACGGTGATACTAAAATTAAAGTATATCAATTCAGATGATCTAGCAAGTCCCCTTACCGCTGTGCTTTCTGATCAGGGAAAGGTCCAATCTTTCACACCAATCGTAACAAGTGGCTCTGGCAGTGGTGTTTCTAATGTTATCATCATATCAGATGTACAAGAAAATATTACAAATATAATAAGAATGGTCGAGGAGCTCGATAAACCCATTGCAAATATCAATATATCAGTCAGATTCATAGAATCCGGGGTTGATTCAGCTAGAGGTTCCGGTATCGATTGGTCAATGAATACCCCTATCTTCCTTGGAGGGGCAAACGACACAACTGGGTCATTATTGCCTTTTAGATTAAATAATATGACCATTGCCACCTTGAATCCATTCCAATTCGGAGAAGCATGGAAACTAATGCAGGCAAGAGGTCAATCAAAGATCTTGGCAAGTCCACAGATAACAACACTTGATAATCATGCTGCTAGTACACAGATAACAACGACCATTTACATAGAGGGAAGTGTTAGTAATATGGGACGTGGTGGGGGCAGTAATTCTGGAAATACTAATCCTGCGAGTGGTGGTGCCACTAATCCTAATTATGGTGGCTATTCAAATACGAATACAAGTACCAGACAGATCACAGAAAAGGATGTTGGAATAGATCTAGAGGTCACACCGAGGATCAATGACGAGAATCGTATCACGCTTTTGGTGAATGCATCTGTTGAGGCTCTCCTTTCTGCTGCTGAAGTATTAACTGATAAGCCTCGATCAACAAGAAGGACTGTCCAAACACAAGTAACAGTCAATGCAGGTGATACTGTGATCATTGGTGGTCTTATTGCAGAGAATGCCATTGAAAATCGAAAATTTATTCCTGTCCTCAGCGAGCTTCCATTCATTGGAAAGATATTCCAATCCACCTCTATTGACAAAGAACAACGTGAACTATTGATCTTTATTACACCTAATGTAGTCGGATAAACATCTTATGCAAAAAAATATACCTTACATCATCATCGCATTTGGAGTCGCTGCTTTAGTATGCATTCTCTCTTTTCTTGATCTATACGATAATTTTGAACATAATCTATTGGATATGCGATTCAAGAGTCGTGGCCTAATGGATACTCGTGAAGATATTGCAACTGCTGATATCGATGTACGAGCTCTGCAGACCGAAGGTAAATGGGACCCCTGGAGCAGGGAAAAACACATCCCTATGGTCAACCTTGCTGCAGAGCATGGCCTGGATGCATTTATCTTTGATGTCTATTTTATTGAAGATAGCGAACGAAAACTAGAATATAAGGTCCTTAATAGTATCACAGATTCCACCTTGTCCATGGAAAAGGTCAAAAACCTATTCCCTGACCCAGACAATGATCTAGCTGATGCATCACAAAGAGCTGGTAATATTATCTTTGCCCAAAGCTTCAAGCCTCAGCCAAAGAAAAAAGAACCGGTCAAAAAACGAACAGATGTCATGGAGAGGAGACTGAAGCTTTTAGAAGAGAAGAATCTGTTTCGTACTGTCGATCGCGATAAATATTCAATGCTCTTTGATTTTTACGATATTGAGACCGTTGTGGATACACTTATTAAAAATTCTGCAGGTGTGTATTTCTTTCAATCCGACCCTGATCCTGATGGGCTACAAAGAAAATATCCTTTGGTCGGTATATATGAGGATAGGATCTTCCCTGCGGCATCTCTTGCTATTGCTCTTAGGCATTACGGGGTATCATTCGATGATGTAGAGATCGTCCCAGGAGAGCATCTGAGTTTTGATCTACCAGAACCGGATGAGCATGGCAGGTCAAGTATATCCATACCTATAAATGATAAAGGACAGATGCAGGTCAATTGGGCAGGTAACTGGCAAGACAAAGAAACTGGTGAATTTGACCTGGTACACTATCCATATAATGTTCTTAAGGAATTCCAGGAAAGCGAGCACTCAAACTATATCCTGGCTGAATTCAAAAAACTGATGAATCTTTCTTTTGATGGTAATGTAAAAGCAGCGTATAAACCTGCCATAGGTTACATTGATGCGCCTAAGAATGATATCAAGAAAGCCGTTCAACAAGTGATGAGAATGGGTATGATGGAAAAATGGATGACAGCAAATCCCAATGCGACAGCTCAAGACTTTCCTCAAAAGGTACCTGCTTTTGTATTCAATGAACTTAAGAATAATAATATCATTGCAAATGCTTTCTTAGATCAAGATCAAAGTATAGAACCCACGCTTGATCAATTGATATCTGATGGTTCATTAATATATGATATGGGTCTGGATAATTATGTATTTACTACATATAAACAACACATCATTGACCTTAACAATGAGATCGAGAAAAATGGTGAGAACAGGAAAGCCCTTGCAAAAGTTCGTGGTTACGCAAGGAATACCGAGCGAAATTTTCAGATTATATCAAATTTAAATAAACATGATATGATCGATGAACAACGCCCACTGACCTTCTACCCAAATTCAAAAAGAAAAAGACTATTCATTGGTAGTGAGGAAAAGAATAGTGTTCACAATGTTGTACCATTTGAGTTCGTAGGAAAAAAACTCTATTATGGTCTGACCGCTACTGGAACATCAGATCTGAATCCAATGCCATTCGACCCTCGATATCCCATGGTAGGATTGCATGCAAATGCATTGAATACAATACTGGATAATAAGATCATAAATGAGATACCAAAAGAACAGATAGCTTTAATTATCTTTATTATAGCTCTTCTACTTGCATTTGGGGTCCCTGCACTCAGCGCTGCATTAGGAGGCCTTGCAACCGCAATCATTGTTGGAGCATACGGTTGGCTATCATTCTGGCTATTCTCAACTCAACATATATGGCTTGATATGGTGGGCCCTCTATCTACTCTTGCAATTGGATACTTAGGCATTACTGTTTATAATTATATACAAGAAGAAAAAAATAAGAACTTCCTTAAAGAATCCTTCGGTACCTATGTTTCCCCTGAACTGATCGATCAAATGTACGAAAGTGGTGAAGAACCCTCTCTTGGGGGTGAAGAGGGATACCATACTGCATTCTTCACTGATATTCAGAGTTTCTCAGCCTTTTCAGAAAAATTAACTGCAAGTGAGCTTGTAGCGCTCTTGAACCAATATCTTACAGATATGACCGATGTATTGCTTGAGAATAATGGTACCCTTGACAAATATATCGGTGATGCGATCGTGGCTTTTTATGGTGCACCTATAGAAGTAGATGACCACGAGCTCTGGGCATGTCGAACTGCTATTAAAATGCAAGACAATCTGGAGATATTACGCCAAGGTTGGCAAGAAGAAGGCGACCGCTGGCCTGAGATCGTACACAATATGCAGAACCGGATCGGCATCAGTTCTGGACAGATGGTGACTGGTAATATGGGCTCTGAAGCCCGCATGAATTATACCATGATGGGCGACAATGTAAATACAGCAGCACGTTTGGAATCATCAGCAAAACAATATGGCATATATATCCAGATCGCAGATAGCACATATCAACCCGTAAAAGATAAAGTGGTCATTCGCGATCTTGATAATGTGCGAGTGATGGGTAAGAATGAACCAGTCAAGGTATGGGAATTAATCTCAGAAATAGGTGAAGAACCAGAACCATACAAAAAGATACTGCCAGCATATCACGAAGCCTTGGATCTATATAAGAACCAAAAATGGCAAAAAGCTATAGAAGCCTTCAAAGCATCAGACGCGCTTGAGGATATGTTCCCTGGAAGAAAGACCAATCCTAGCCGTATCTATATACCTAGATGCGAACACTACCTTTCAAATCCTCCTGGGGATGATTGGGATGGCGTTTGGACACTAACAAGTAAATAGAATAACAGCCCGATATGAAGTGGCACAAACATTACCAGCATAGCTTTTTAATTTGGGCTACCCTCTCTTTTTTAACTGCACAAGATCCCTTTGTCATTGATTCATCGCTTTCTACTTCCCTTCCACAGACCCTGTCCAATTCCATTGAGTTAGCAGATGTAAATAATGATGGCTATACTGATATCATTATATCCGGCTATGATTCAACCAGGTCCGGATTATATATTGATATCAGGCTCGGCAGTAACGATGGGACATTAGCCCAGGGCTACCAAACAAACTTTATAACCTATCCAGATACCATAGCTGAATACTTAGGTGGGCTTGGGAACATGACGCTTTCGGATGTAAACCTTGATGGAAATATAGATCTATATATTAATGGATCAGCAAAATCAAAATTGCTATTCAACTCTTCATCCGGTTACTTCAGTGAATCCTCTTGGCTTCAAAATATGTCTGTGACATACAGTGATGGAAAATGGGGAGATGTAAATATGGATGGGCGTCCAGACCTTTTCCTAATGGGTGTGAATGAATACTCTGATAATATCCTTAATGAACTCTTTATCAATACTGGTAATTATCTGGATGAGGACCCTACTACTATCTTCCCCTCTCTTTTTACTGGTGCTAGTGCCTGGGGTGATTATGATAATGACGGTGACCCTGACCTGATAATTGGCGGACGCACTGCAAATCCAAACTCATCAGTTTCAAGACTTTATCAAAATGACCCTATAGGTCGATTAACAGAAGTAACCACTGCGGACGCGATCGATGGGATCAAGGCAGGCGCATTTCATTTTGCTGACCTTGATGCAGATGGTGATCTTGATCTCATCATGTCTGGCTGGGATAAGATTGAAGGAGATCTTGTAACATATATTCTAGAAAATGAGCCGCTAGGCACATTCTCTCTGGCCCCTGGTCAGATCGATTTTGCAGTTGCCTATGGTACAATAGATGCGATCGATCTTAACCTAGATGGATTTCAAGATATCGTTATCTCAGGCGCTGATCAAGTGAGTATTTATTCTGGCAGGATCCACTCTTTATCGGGAAGGGTCTATATCAATAATGGTGATGGAACGTTTAATGAGGTAAAACAACTGGATGGTTCTCGCTCTGCAAAGTTCGTAGATGTGGATCAGGATGGTATACCTGATCTTGTAACAAATGGAACGACACAGATAGGAAATTCTGACAGTACTTTTTCACATGTATATCTAAATTCAAGTTCAGGAAGCAATCAAGACCCTGAACCACCTACTGCACTTACTGCATTTGCAGTTAGTACAAGAGCGATCTTTTCTTGGGGTACCGGATCAGATGATATTGATGAAGCTGCAGGCCTATCATATAATATACGTATCGGGACATCTTCAGGTGGCAACGATCTTATATCCTCATCTGTACCGTATAATTCTTCTAATGTAGGACGCAGACTCATTCGTGAATTCAATGAGATACCGCACGGGACTTACTATTGGGCAGTGCAGACCGTAGATGGCTCTGGTAATACTTCAGAATGGTCACAGCAAGATACCTTATTCATTGCGCGGTTGGTGGCCTCCACTCAATCATTACCCGGTGTATATTATTCTTCAGCTGGTTGGGCAGACTACACTGAAGATGGGATCCCTGATCTAGCTCTCACAGGTGTAACATTCTCTGGCAGTAGTATCACGAACCTTTTTGAAAATTCAGATGGTCTACTTTCACAAGATCTAAACCAAAATATTCAAGCCGTTTTTGGTGGCCACCTATCATGGGTGGATTATACTAATGACGGTCATCTTGATCTGGCAATGACAGGGTTTCAGATCAGCAACTTCTTTGGCGGATTTAAAACCAGCTTTTATAAGTGGGATAATGGTCTATACGTAGCTGATACAGATTCTGAGATAGATACTGATAATAATTTTGATGGCATTGGTGATAACTGGGTCAATGGTGGTGTGAATGGACACCATTGGGGAGATTATGATAATGATGGTGATCTGGATTATGTGCAAGGCGGGTTTGACAATTATTATGTTCGGCATCTTGACGTATTCTATAATGATAATGGTATCATGCGCCTTGATACAAATCAGGTCAATCTTATACCCATTAATCCTGCCATAGTGCAGTGGGTAGACCTTAACCGCAACGGAAGATTGGATCTGGTGACCATTGGTGCTGATGAGACCCAATCTTTAAGGATGCGTGTATATTTAAATAACTCGGATCATATCCTCACCCCTTCAATGACCTGGGAATCAGAAGTATATGGGGTTACCGCTGGAGCCATTGCATTTGGAGATTATAATAGTGATGGCTATGATGATTTTGCATTAACAGGTTTAAATACCAATGATGAATTAATAACCTATGTGGTTGCAAATAATAATGGGGTGGGATTCATCCCAACATATGTTGATGGGCTACAAGGTGTCTACTATGGCAAACCCGCATGGGGAGATTATGATGCAGACGGTGACCTGGATCTATTGATCACAGGGCATTCTAGTACTGAAGGTCAATTGGGCTCTGCCCCGATCACATTGATATACTATCAAGATGAGAATGGATTCTCCATAGATCACACTCTTTCTATTGACAGTACTGGCATTAGCTTTTCACAATGGGGAGACTATGATGCAGATGGTGACCTGGATCTATTCCTATCTGGTTTCAAAGCAAATCAGGATGTGGTTGCTCAAGTATATGATAATCTTG
>CAYOJL010000034.1:0-20474 GCA_964404235.1 uncultured bacterium
CAGAATACGTATCCTCATTGATATCGCTGATCAAACATGTCATGGGAGAATACAACGTACGGTCAAACCAGGTTTGTGGTACAGGACTTAGTATGGGTGGTCTGGGAACCCTGGCTATTTCTATTGAAGAACCAGATCTGTTTGCAGCCATTGTTCCGGTCTGTGGTGGTGCTGACCTTAAAAGGATCGGTAGAATTGACCGTCTACCCATATGGCTTTTTCATGGTAATAAAGATGAAGTTATCCCGGTTGAGAATTCTATCTCGATCTATGAAGCCTTAAAACCCATGAATGACAGAGTTCGTTTGACTGTATATGAGGGTGTAGGCCACGATTCATGGACTGAAACATATGAAAATGAAGAAGTCTATGCATGGCTAATAAAACATACTAATTAGGATCTATCAGTAGCCCTGGATAATAGGGTCCTCGATAGGCCCGTTGATCTTAAGAACGATGGTCGCACCTTGACGGGTAAACATTCTACCATTCTTTTGTTCCCATTCTCTCAACCATTTCCTTATACCCAGAGATATCGGATGAATCCTTACTTCAGCATTGTGTAATACAACCCCTGGAATTGAATCACCCTGACGAAGGCTAAAATCACCATCTACTGATACCTTCAAGAAAGGTGTTTGAAAGCGAAATATAAGATCTCCTGTGAATTCATTGATCAAATTAATATCAAACTCTATCAGTCTGATCATCAGGGAATTATTCCATATACCTAATGTTTTAAGCATTGATTCTATTTCAGGTTCTTCTCTAATGCCTTTTGGGATCTTGATCTCAAAATTACGGATCCTGAATTTCCCTTTTCCACGATGTATTACAGGTGTATCTGTAATAGTACCATTTAGTACAAGGTCCTTTGCCTCTAAAAGAAACTCTGGCAATGAAAGACTAGACCGGTCTTCATATTGTTTTCCTGGGGTAGATGAAAAGGAAGTATTGGTTATTTTGAATTGACCTCTTTTCATTTTAAGATCAAACTCAGAATTATCTTTAGATAGATCTATGTCAATACTAGATGAAAAGACCTGAGAAATATCCTGGATCTCAAAAATATATTCCCAATCAATAAGAGGTACATTATAAAGTGAATCTTTTTTTGGACTGAGTTGAAATGTTCTGGATTGCCAATCATAATAGATCGCATGCGTGCTTGGTTGCACATTAATCTGCGTTGGCTTGGCAATGATCTGCTCTGGAAGTTCAAGGTCATATCTCCATGAATAATCATTGAGCGGAGGTGTGTCCATATCTAAATATTGTTTTACTACAAGTTCATTGATCGTGCGGGGGAGAGCATTATGATCTACCATGTATAGGTCTATACTAGAAGCAATAGACTCTATAGAGACCTTTGGAATGGACTCTCTTTTTTCCAACCGTTCGATCTTTTCTTTTGTTACCCAGTTCTCAGAATGGATATTGGATCTCAGACTTAAATTTTTAAGTGAAAAATTGGGCCCTGAAAATTGTATTATGGCAGTCTTCTGATTATTATTGCCCTTATAATTAAGATCAATATCGGAAAATCGAAAGTTGATCTCGCCGATCTCAACAGAATAAAGATCTAATTCCTTGTCTAATGGTTTCCATTCAAAATATAGGTCTTTAGAGTAAAGTCCGGTCTCAAAAATATTTGCATTCAAGCTTTCATCAGATTGTGCGCTCAAGGGTACAATCAGTGAAAGAATGGAGTATTTTAATATGTTAGAAATAAAATTTGATCTATTTAAAGCCATCTTTGGTGGATTGATACTGTGTTATTGAAACAAAAAATTAGTATGTTTCGGCCGTTTAGCGGGGAACAATTTTTTATTTTCTTTGTTCATTGTATCAATAATGTCTAATTCAAAACTTGTTTATTCTACAAATAAAACGCTATCTAATTTAGATGAAAGTGTTCCTTCTGATAGTGTAAGACCTTCACAACAAAGTGTGCGTCTGCATCTTGACAGGAAAGGCGGTGGTAAGATCGTAACATTAATTAAAGGTCTTATGGAAGAAAAAGACACTCTTCTGGAGTTAACAAAAGAATTAAAAAAGAAGTGCGGCACTGGTGGTTCCGTTAAAAATAGTGAAATATTGATACAAGGAAATCAGCGAGAGGTCATTCAAAAAATATTGTTAAAAAAAGGATATGACGTAAAATTAAGTGGTGGATAATTTAAAAATGAGATTGATCATAAAGCATATTACCCTTTCATTGATGATAGCATTGAGTTCCTGGACATGTACAAAAGCGTCAGGTCAGGGCGATTTTACAATGATCTTATCCGGAAGTATGCATGGCCAACTTGACCCATGTGGATGAAAAAAGAATCCATTGGGCGGTCTGTCCAGAAGGTCAGTAAAAATAAAAGAGATCAGAGATCAGGGTATTAGACCAATTATTCTTGATGCGGGAGATCTGATATTCAGCACAAAAAAAATAGATGCTCGAAACAAAAATGCTGAACTTGTCCGTGCTGATGCCATGATAGAGGGTTTCAATAGGATAGGATGTGATGCGATCAATGTTGGACATTATGAGATGTTAAATGGTTTGAACTATTTAAAGAGAATATCTCAGAACACAGATATACCTTTCATTTCTGCCAATATTAAAGATGCATCCACTAATGAACTTATTTTTGAGCCATTTCTTATATTGGAAAGAGGTGAATTAAAGATAGGAGTAGCTGGAGTAACAAATCAATTACCAGACACAAGTAAATCAATGTTTGCTGATGACTATATTGAATCTGCTAATCATTATGCTGAATTACTATCAAAGCAAGTTGATATCATTGTTATGTTGGTGAACGCTGATAGAGGATCTCAGGGTGATCTGGTAGCAAATATGCCAAATGTTGATTTTATCGTAGCAAGTGGTAGTGTGAATATGTCTCGCGCAAATAGTCCACAAAAGGAGGAGGGACCTTATTTATATTCATGTGGCAAACAAGGTAAATACCTATTATCGCTAGATGTGAATCTCAAAGATGATGATAAACCATTCATAGATGTGACCGCTCAAGAAAAAAAGATAAGATCGATCAATAAAAGATTTGATAAGCTGCAAAAAAAAGATCCTGAAAGGACCCTCGATGAGATATATTCTGAACAAGAGAATATTTTAAATCTGATCAATCGTTACAGAGAAGATCTAAAAGTTGCTGAAGAAGCGATAGATGCTGCAGTGAATACGATCCAATTTCAAACCATTCCTCTGAATAGCAAGGTTAAAGATGACCAGGAGTTATTATCATTCGTAAATGAATCAGTACAGAAATGCAATGCTTTGGATCGAAAAAAATCCTCTAAAGGCACTACTGCAAAGAAAAAGCCTAGAGCATCTTCCAGATCGCACCATGGCCATGATCATTAATATCTAAAAGACCTTGAATTATCAAAAACAGGTCATCATCATTATTACTATATCTGTATTGATCGGGTCTGTTTTCAATACGTTACGCCATGATGGCATCAAATGGCTAGCAGAACCAATAAAAACTGTTAATGATCCAGAAGATGCATTGGTTATACTTACTGAACCATCTATCAGAGAAATAGATATTGCAACCGCACGATCTTTACATGGATCAGGAGTGCTATTTATTGATGCAAGGGCGGAGGAATATCTTTTAGAAGGATTTATACCAGGTGCTATTGCTGATGACGATGTTGAAATTCTTTCGGAAAAAATCAATACTTTGATCGGTCTTGATAAAGGATTTGTTATATATTGCAGTGACGATGATTGTGGATCCAGTGAAGAACTTGCCTATGAGCTTCAAGATATTGGATTTAATAATATTCTGGTCTTCAAAGGTGGATGGAGATCATGGACAGATGCAGGACTGGATATAGAATATCATGAATAGGATCAACCCTTATCTCATTCTATTGATCAGATGCCTTTTGGGAATCGTGTTTATATATGCTAGTTACGATAAGATCTTAGACCCTGAAAAGTTTGCAAGAGATATAGCTAATTATCATATTATTCCCTTTGGTCTGGAGAATAGTATTGCAATTATACTGCCATGGCTTGAACTATTGATCGGTATGGGTATCATTTTAGGAATATTCTTAGATGGCTCTGTTGTTCTTAGTGGTAGCTTTTTGATCCTTTTTATCTTTATGATATTTCAGGCGATGATGAGAGGTTTTAATATTGAATGTGGTTGTGGATTGAAAGAAGGTGAGATGGTAGGATGGTCCAAGATACTTGAGAACATTGTATTCTTAGGAGCGTCTTATATTGTATTTTATTCCCGAAATCGTGTACTGGAAATTTATCCAAAAACTCCATTGTCAGAATAACATGCACATTATAATTTTCACGGCTAAAATCAATAGTTAGTTTTTATAACATGCGAGAGTAGCTCAGCTGGTAGAGCATCACGTTGCCAACGTGGGGGTCGCGAGTTCGAATCTCGTCTCTCGCTCATTGAAAGCCCCTTTATGGGGCTTTTCATTTTATCTTATTACATCTAATCTCTAGCATGCAAAGGATTGTATATATTTCTTTTTATATATTATTGGTCAGTTGTGACTTGATAGATGAAGATCCTCCGGAAGCACCAACCGGTCTAAAAGGATACTTTACAATGTCCAATGATCAAGCAAGAATACATTTATCATGGGAAAAACCACCATCAGATGACATTGATGAGTACCATATATTCAGATCAATGGATCAGGGTATCAGTTTCGAATTCTTAGATAATGTCTCTTTTCCGGTTCATGATTACGAAGATACATCTATTGTTTGGCTAGAGAACATTTACTATAAACTAAGAGCAGTAGATCAATCAACGAATATTGGAATATTTTCAGATTCCATATTTATTTTCTGTTATAAGCCAGGTGGTAATTGGGAAGTGCAGGATTATGATTCGCTATTTGTATGCATCGACCCAACCAATTATTCTACTCCAGAGATGTTCCGTTTAGTTTTGGATCAACCTTTAATTTCTATTGGAGACACAGCTGGGATCATGGATTTCCCTGAGATGATCTTGGATACGAATTATTGGATAACTACAGGCTGGATGTATTATACCTACTCAATATTAGAGATCTCGGAAGATAGTACAAGTTATGATACAGTGACATATGCAAATACAGTTGCACCAGAATATTGTACGATCGATCTATCAGATCCGGAAGCAGGTAGTATTACTTTTGATTCGGAAAATTATGATCCAATAATATTAAAACACACACAGACTGCGTGTAATGGAGATAGTCTATTCCCTTAAGAACCCTGACCGCACTCTTCATTAGAAGAGGGACTTTCAGTATCATAGTCATTAACAGATGTTACTGTAAAACATGTATTTGTACCTGTCCCTATATCCAATGAATGGGTGAGGCCTTCTTCAATCTCTATTAAAAAACCCTCATCCTGGTAGACCCTATAAGATTGAGCCGATGCAACAGATGTCCACTGTAGCGTTGCCGTAGTACCATCGATACTAAGAGAAAGCGTTGGTGCAGCAGGAAATACTGCGGTTCCACATTCTTCAGAGGATTGTGGTCCTTCAAGTCCAACGTTATTGACAGCAGATATAGTATAACAATATTGTGTTCCAGGGTCTACAATATCATCATATGTCTGATCTGATATTTCAATCAAAAACTGTCCATCCCTGTATATCTTAAAAGACTCTGCATCAAAGGGTGAATCCCAACTAAGGGATAGCATATTCTCGCCTGTAGAAAGAGCAAAGTTATCTATTGTTCCTGAGTATTCATTTACGACCGTGACCATTATGGGCTGTGCAGAAGATTCATTGCCAGATGGGTCACTAGCTGTCATTTGTATCACATGTTCAGAATTATTCGCCAGGTCATATGTTCCCCACAATGTGGTATATGGCGAATCTGAAACCGTAGCGATCAATTCATCATCAATGAAAAATTGAACTTCTTGCACCTCATCATTATCAATAGCAAACCCTGATATGGTGACCGTATCACTTACAGTTTGTGATGATAAGGGTGTTAAGATCGATAGAACTGGTGGCGTTACATCATTTTCTGGAGAATCATCATTATTGACTGTAACTGCAATAGAAGGGATGTCTGTTGAATTTCCTTCCTCATCAGTAATTGTAGCATATATAACATGTTCCTCATCCTCAGAAGCATAATTTGTGTCCCATTCATAACTATATGGTTCCTGCTGGTCAGTCGCTACTGAATTTCCATCAATAAAGAATTCAACTTGAGCCACTCCAATATTATCTGATGCTGAGACCTGTATATTAACTGCATCGCTAACGGTCTGCCCTGCATATGGATATAGTATATATCCAGTGGGGGGTACGTTATCAATATTATTAACGAAGAGTGCCATAGGCTGGGTCTGGGCTTCATTACCGCTGGTGTCATATGCTTTTGCATGCCATATATGTTCCGTGTCCTCTGTCATTGAAGTAGTATTCCAATCATAGGTATATGGATATGATGTCGCTGTATGTTCTAATGCATAATCATGATAGAACTCTACGCGGTCTATTCCAATATTATCTGTAGCAATGGTCATGAAGGTAATGGTTCCTGAAACGGTCTGATTTGCAGCAGGATCATAAATAACTATAGTCGGTGGGGTAATATCTGGTTCAGAAATATTGTTCACAAATACGGTCACTGGGAATAGTGATGTGGTATTACCAGCAGAATCTGCAAGGTTTACATTGATCACATGATCAGTATCTTCCATCTCATTCAATGTATTCCAGGTATATATATAGGGTGGTACGGTATCACGCTCTACTGCAGATCCATCAATAATAAAATCTACTGATCCCATTTGCACGTTATCATATGCATTGACCTCAATATCGATCGTACCAGACACTGTTGCAGCAGAAGGTGGATAGAGTATGGTACCGGTAGGTGCAATATTATCATCAGCCTCATAATTATCAATCGTTACATTGATCGGTCCTAGTGTGATCTGGTTTCCAGTTATATCCTGAACATGGGCATGTATGGTGTAAATAATATCATCGACCTCTTCCAAAGTATTCCAGGTATGTCTATAAGGTGGTTCACTAAATGTGGCCACAGAGTCACCATCAATATATAAATTAACAAATGATACGCCTTCATTATCATTTGCTTCAATAATGATCGTTACTTCTCCCATTAGTGTTTGTCCTGTAAAAGGAAAGATAAGTGCACCAGTAGGGTTTATATTGTCCTGGTTGTCAACCAAGACCTGTATCGTATTTGTATAATTGACATTACCAGCGAGGTCTTGAGCTTTTGCGCGGATGGTATGATTTTCATCCTCAGCATCATTCATGGTTGACCATGAATATTCATAAGGACCTTCCTTGCTTTCATGTACGACCGAATCATTCAGATATAACGTCACCATTTCAAGTTCCACATTATCAAAAGCATATGCAGTTATCAGTACAGTATCTGATAGAACGGACTTGTCTGCAGGAAAGGTAATGGTAAGTGTAGGAGGTATGTTGTCCTCATCTGCAGGTACATCAAATACTGGACCCTCACAGCTTAAGAAAAGTAACGCAAGAAAGAGATAATGATGTTTATAGAGACTCATTAGTTTGATACCGTTACTAAAACAGGTTGTAAGATCGTTGTATGGCCAGCATTATCAGTAACCGTTGCAGAAAGCGTATGTTCGCTACCATTGGTTAGTCCTGTGGTATCCCATAAGTATTGATAGGGCTCTTCTGTATATGATTCAACTACCACACCATCTATTGATAATTCTACTTCTGCAATCCCGTGATCATCCTGAGCAGTGACAGTAAAATTGATGGTCCCACTTACAGTTTGCCCAGAAACTGGATTTGATATGACTCCCGTAGGCGGTGTGATATCATTGATCTCATTATCAACATAAACACTGACAGGTGGCACAAATCCAATATTTCCTGAACTATCCGCTACAATAACACTGATCACGTGATCCTCATCGTCAGTTTCATCAGTGGTGTCCCAATTATAGATATAGGGTGAATTGACCAGGGTATCTCTAGCGATACCATCTATTGATAGTTCAACATGACTTACATGCTCATTATCAGTTGCAGTGATCTGAATAGGCACTACATCATCTACAGTTTGTCCTGGAACAGGATTCTGTATCTGGCCTGAGGGTGAAATATTATCAAAATTATCCACGTAGACCGCGATAGGCGTAGCAAGAGTAGAGTTGCCTTGTATATCAAAAGCCACAACTGCGATGATATGCTCCATATCATCTTCTACGCTCTCTGTATCCCAACTATGGATATATGGAGCTATACTATCAATAGTGTCAGACAGGCCATCTATGAAATATTCAATATAATCGATACCCGAGTCATCTGTGGCGATCACCTCTATATCTACCGTGCCACTGAGATCTTGACCTGCAGCTGGTGCCATAATGATCACATTTGGTGGTTGTGAATCGATAGGTGGTTGGTTATCCACAAGAACAGATATGGGATTCAAAGGAGCTTCATTGCCTGCAAGGTCGATCAATACCACACTAATGGTATGTTCAGTATCTTCTTGTTCAAGTGTGGTGTCCCAGATATAATAATAGGGCGCTTGTTCAATAGTAGTGATATACACCCCATTGATAGAGAGAGCTACTTCACCCATTGCACGATTATCATTGGCACTGACTATGATCTGCACATCTCCACTTACAGTTAGTCCTGCAGGAGGACTAACAATAGCTCCTGTTGGTGGAGTGATATCATTCTCAATACCATTATCTACGAAAACACTTATCGGAGCTATTGTGGTAGTATTATTATTGATATCCCTAACATTTGCATGTAAAGAATAATAGCTACCACTCTCCACAAGATTTGTATTCCAGGGAAAGATATATGGAGATTCCTGTACGTAACCCTGTAGTACATTATTGATAAAATAACTTACATATTGTATACTATCATTATCAGTAGCGATGACTTCAATATTGACCACATTACTAACATATTGTCCTGCGAATGGACTTAAAAAGAATGCTTCAGGTGGTTCGCTATCGATATTATCTACTTTACTACGTATGGGAACAGAGGCATAGCTATTTCCTACAGGGTCAAATGCTATCACTGAAATATAATGGAACTCATCTTCAGTATATATTTTTACAAGTTCTCCATTGATCATGACCGATTCACCCGTATCCCAGGTATATTTGAAAATATTATCAGCATGACTCGAATCAGTAAAGACTCTTTTTTGGTCAATTAAGAACTGTACTGAGTCAACCTCATCATTATCTACTGCACGTGCCTGAATGATGATCTCACCTTGAACCGTCTCTCCATCAATAGGGAACAGTACGATCGCTTGAGGAGGTGATGTATCTGGTTCAGGTATTTCGATCGGGTCTTCTGTGCAAGAGAGACCTATGATCATCGCCATTAGAACGGATAAAATAAGAAAATATTTTGGTTGTCTAGCCATAGTATGAATTTACGTTACTTTTTATCGAAACCATCCAATGACCTTTCTGCCAAAATTTGTTCGTTCAAGTTTGAACACTACACTTTGTAAATATGTATTGGCCGCCTGTTTCAATGAAAATATATACATATTCCGTCCAAATTCTTTTTCCTTATAAATAGGGGTAAAATAGAATTTATTTTTCTCCTTAAAAACATCATAGGCCATTGATATGATCACAGAGATGGGTATCAAAGATGTAAAGGATTGATAAGAAACACCTGTGCCTTCTTGTTTATTAAAGCCGATGATCGAGACCATTGGCATCAGATCATTATATTGGTCCCACACCTGGGGAACTATTCTACGCTCTTTATCCCATTGTCTAGCAATATCGAAGGTTGCTGCAATCATAAAAGAATAAAATGAATAATAAAATCCTCTCTCTACAGAATAAGACATAATAGAAAAATCAGTCTCGATCCTTTCAACTTCAAGCATTGAAATGTATTCTGAGCGTTCTGGACCTGTTTTTATAAATACCTCTGGTTGGATCATATCTTTATTGAATTGGAGGTCTATAAAATCTAAAGTATCACCCTTTATCATATAAACTCTACCTGATCGATTCTCCATTCTGCGCACATTTTCCTCAAAACTCCAACTATAATGGAATACATGACCAAAATCATTATAGACATAATATATATCCTTTAGTTTTATGGAATCAGCATCAACAGAGTCTTTAGGCACATAGTATAGATATTGGTATCCTATAGAATCTATAAAACACTCCGTGGTAACTCCTTTATAGTCAACGATCATGTGCTTAACATCAAGATCTTTGGAATTAGACCATAAGAATGAAATAATAAAAATGAATATGCACCCGAAATGTTTCATGGGGCTTAAATTAACATCCCTATATGAAGAGTCAAATTCATGTATTAATTATCTCATTCATCTTATTCATGGGTGAAACCCTAATTGGACAACCTAAAATTAGCGTTGAACTGGGTATGGGGTTTTATGAACCTACGCTTTCTGGATTTGATGATAATCAAAGTGTGCAGTTCCCCACCAAAGGAATTATCAACCGAAATATGATGATCAATTGGGGTATTTATTATGAGTTTTTCAATAATGCCAGGATCGGTTATAATTCATTTACATCCTATGATATTGGAAAGAATATACTGTTATTGAATTCAGAAGCGATCTTTAGAAGATCTTTGATCTATAGAATGTTTCCAATAGAGACCTATTTTCGTTGGAGACCAAAGATAGAGCTCAATTTTACGCTAGCACCTATATGGGGTAGAGGTCGGATCGAAATGGATACTACACCAGGAGATAAAACAGAGGACTGGAATTTTTTCATTAATAGTTTTGGAGGAGACCCTGATCCGGTAGAAGATATGGGTGCTACTGATGTTATGATATCGGATTGGTTTGGCTATTCAAGTATGCTTGGTTTCCGATACTATATTTCTTCAAGGATGGCAGTAGATCTAAAGGGCGGCTTTATGAATAACTCTTATAAAAATGATAAATGGCGTATACAGCGTCAGCCTATCACTGGACCAACAATGAAGATCGATAAACTACCGATATTTTCGCTCAAGTTCGTTTACGGTATACGTTGAGACATATATTTCTATTTTTATTATTTATAAATTTATCATTAGCACAAAACCCTAGTGAAGAGGTTCCTGACCCCTGTAGCGATCCTTTGATCAAATTAGCTGCGACCAAAGGCATTAAGGCGGTACCCCTTAAAGATATGATCCGTCTCAAAAGATTGATGAAAGCATGTGAGAGGTCAGGGGGAACAGAACAGATAAAGCAGCTACATAGGAAAGACTGGGATCGAGATTATAAAAAAGCAAGGACCATGGCATCATGGACCTCAACGCATGCCATGTGTGTCTTTGTATCATTCATTTATTTTTTTGCTGGTAAGGCACTCGCTACTGTGCCATCATAATTGCAAATATTTGATAATGAATTAAATCTCTTTTGGATATGTTAATTTTATTAACCTAACACTAAGTTCCCCCCGCTATAATTATAAATTTTTAAATAAAAACTATATAACCTAATAACAATGAAAAAAATTGCTCTAATTATTACAGCTATTGTCCTATTTAGTTGTGGAGGAGGTAGCGATAAGTCAAAGACAATATCGGTTACAGAATATGAACTTGTACCAAAAGATACTTTAACCAAGCCAGAAGATGGTGGATATGGTTTTGAGAATATTGCAGAAAGTATGGGGTTTGAAACCTATACATTTACCGAAGAGGATTATAAATATTTTGGACATCCAGATGCTCAAAAGGGCGGAAATCTAAAATTTACAAACTCACGTTTTCCTGCAACATTCAGGGTATTGGGACAACATTATAATTATACGGAGAACTATTATATAATTGGAGCCCTGTGTTATGAAAGTTTGATCACGACACATCCTGTGACGCTTGAATACATACCCGCTCTTGCATCACATTGGAAATTATCTGACGATAAAATGGAATTTTATTTTAGGATCGATCCTGATGCGCGTTGGTCAGACGGACAGGAGGTTACGGCGGAGGACGTAGTTGCTTCTTATGATATAAGAATGGATGAGACCATCCTCTTTCCGTCTACACAGGTCACCTATGGAAAAATTCAAAGGCCTGAAGCTGTAAGTAAGTATATTATTAAAGTTAAATCCAATACATTATTCTGGCGTAATATGCTGTATTTCGGTGGAATGAATATACTTCCAGAGCATTATCTTAAGGATCTTGATGGTACTGCATACCTTGAGGAATACAATTTTAAATTGCTTCCTGGGACGGGGCCTTATGTTATAAAAGATGAAGATATAGTCAATCAAGAATCATATACTGTAACAAGAAGAGATAACTGGTGGCGCGAAGATCATAGAACACAGAAATATAAGTATAATTTTGATAAAGTAACTATATCCGTGGTCAAGGATAACCCTGCACTCCAATTTGAGAAACTCAAAAAAGGTGAAGCTGATGCGATCGTAATTAGAAAACCTTCAATATGGGTGGATGAAACGGATTTTGAAGCAGCAAATAAAGGTTGGGTGCAAAAAAGAAGAGTTCATTCTAATGTTCCAGCTGGAACATGGGGTTATGCTTTCAATATGCGTAAATGGCCTTTTGATGATAAGCGATTGAGATATGCATTCTCATATCTGTATAACCGAGAAAAATTTAACAGTGAGATCTTATATAATGAATATACTCTCCAGAACTCACTCTATTCAGGAAGCGAGTATGAGAATAAAGATAATAATAAGTTTGAGTTTAACCCCGCTAAGGCTGTAGAACTCTTAAAAGAGGCAGGGTATATTAATAGGAACGATAGAGGTTACCTTGTCCATGAAAAGACAAAAAAAGAATTAAGTTTCACCATTGAGATTATGAAACCTTCAGAATACCGTGTCACTCCAATGCAGCAAATACTTAAGGAATATGGTATCGACATGCAAATAAAGTTTGTCGATTCGACCACACGCTGGAAAAATTTAATGGACAGAAATTTTACAGTTGATTTCCAAGGATGGGGTGGACTTGTTTATCCGAATCCGGAAACAAGCTTTAAGTCATCATTAGCAGATCAAAAGAATAATAATAATGTTGCTGGTTTAAAAAGTGAACGTATAGACAATTTGTTACCACTATATGATACGGAATTCGATCACGCTAAACGTGTTGAGATCATCCAGGAGATAGATGGTATTGTGTCTGATATTCATCCTTGTGCCTGGGGGCTATCAAGAGAACCACCGGCTAGACTGCTTTACTGGGATAAGTTTGGGTACCCAGATTATATGTTAACAAAGTATGGTGGAAGGTTTGAGGATATCCTTTACCATTGGTGGTTTGATCCAGAAAAAGATAAGACTCTTCAAAATGCAATGAAAAATAATAAATCAATACCCCTGGGTGAGACCGAGCATACATTTTGGAAAGATCTATAATTCCTTTATCTAATCTGATCTGATATATATATGGCCACTTACTTTTTAAGGCGGCTCTTATTGATGGTACCCACATTTTTGGGTTCTACCATTCTTGTTTTTATCATTTTACAGATCGCACCAGGTGGCCCTATTGAAAGAGCGATCATGGAGATGCAGATGGGTGGGGAAGAATCGGGTGTCTCAGCATCTGGTGAATTAGGTGGTAATGTACTACCAGAAAGTGCACTCAAAGAACTCAAGCGTTTCTATGGTTTTGATAAACCAATTTATCAAAGATATTTGATTTGGTTAGGTGTCTGGCCAAGAGAGATCAAGCATAGAGAGGTTATTTTCAAACCTGGTGAAATGACAGTGGAAAAGCGTGTTGGTAAACGAGATGGTAAACTATGGTTCATTGATATTGAGAATTCAAGCAATGGTAGTTTAATTGCTAAAGAAAAGGATGGTACAAAGAGCAAACTTTGGAGTGCATCAATTGATAGTGTAAGGGGAGATGGCGCTATAGATGCTGTCGTATTTCAAACTGAATTTTCTGGAATCCTAACAGGTAATCTCGGGAAATCCTATATCTATGCAAAACCGGTAACGGAGGTCATGGCGCCTAGGTTTCGTGTCTCCATGTTACTTGGTCTGACAGGTATTATCTTATCTTATCTGGTCTGTATTCCTTTAGGAATTAAAAAAGCTCTTAATCATGGATCCCTATTTGACTTCGGATCTAGTGTAATGATCTTCATCGCATATTCCATTCCTGGATGGGCATTGGGCGGCGTCTTGTTGGTTCTTTTAGGCGGTGGAAGTTTTCTTGATATGTTTCCGCTGGGAGGTCTGCATGCACCCAAAGAGATATGGGAACAAATGACTCTCTTACAGAAAGTAATAAACCAAATACATCACATGATACTCCCGATCATTGCATGGTCCATAGCTAGTTTTGCTACCCTAACAGTTCTGATGAAAAATGGTCTTCTTGAAAATTTAAGTCAAGACTATATACGGACCGCTTTTGCTAAAGGATTAAGTGAAAAAAGAGTGATATGGTTACATGCAATTAGAAATAGTGTGATTCCCATAGCTGCAAACATAGGCCAGATCATTGGTGTGATAATAGCTGGATCATACTTTATAGAGAGAGTATTCAATATAGAGGGGTTTGGAAAATTGGCCTTTGAAGCCATCTTGCAGCGTGACTATCCCATAACCTTAGGATTTTTGGTCATAGTGGTCATAATAAGACTGCTTGGAAATATCATTTCTGATTTCACACTAGCCCTAGTGGATCCAAGGATAAGGTTCAAATAATGAATAAAATAGATAGTTCTGTTCAGTTCAATGAATCGATCCTGAAGAGGAGATGGAAAAAATTTAAAACACTGAAGCGTGGATATTATTCCTTGATCATTCTCTCTTGTCTATATGGTATATCTTTCTTTTTACCTTTCCTGATCAATAATCGCGCATTGATCGTCAAATATCATGGAGAATACCATTTCCCAGTGTTGTCAGGCTATATACCAGGTAAGCAGTTTGGGCAGGATGTACCTGGAGATACTAGGTACAGAAAACTTAAGGTTCAATTTAAAGAGCAAAATGAAAACGAGAGTTGGGTATGGATGCCACCTTATCCATACTCGCCATATGAGGACATCACTTTTGAGGGTAATAAACCATATGAACCTCCATCCAAAATACATTGGTTAGGTACTGATAATACTGGAAGGGATGTATTTGCAAGGCTATGTTATGCATTCAATATATCAATATCATTTGCATTATTATTAACCATTATTAATTATATAATTGGCGTTTTGATCGGTGGTACAATGGGATACTACGGCGGAAAATTTGATCTCTTTTTTCAGCGTCTCATAGAAATATGGTCTAGTCTTCCAATGTTATTTGTGATCATCATACTTTCTTCTATACTGAAACCTTCATTCTTATTACTTATCAGTATTTATACTCTCGTGAATTGGATAAGTATGACCTACTTAATGAGAGCCGAATTTTACAGAGAAAAAGCAAAAGCATATGTAGCAGCTGCGCTAAGTATGGGGCAGTCAGAGTTCAAGGTCATGTTCAAACATATTCTTCCAAATTCACTAGTGCCCATTATTACATATTTTCCATTTTCTGTTGTCGCGGGTATAACAGCACTCGTTGGGCTTGATTATTTGGGTTTTGGACTTGCCCCTCCAACGCCGTCTTGGGGGCAAATGCTTGATGTAGGACTGCAAAATATTAGAAAATGGTGGATGGTCTTTGCTCCGGTCACTGCACAATTTTTAACATTACTATGTATAGTTTTTATTGGAGAGGGTGTTAGAGAAGCATTTGATCCGAAGGTGTATTCAAGATTAAGATGAATAATAAACTATTTGAAATAAAGAATCTGAAGACATTCTTCTATACAGAAGCCGGAACTGTTAAAGCGGTTAACGATGTATCGTTCGACATATATAAGGATGAAGTTTTAGGGATAGTGGGTGAATCAGGATCTGGAAAGTCAGTGACCTCTCTATCGATCAATCGTCTGATTCCCAACCCTCCTGGAGAAATAGTTGATGGTGAGATACTATTCAATGGGATAAACCTGTTAGACCTGAGCTATGAAGAAATGAGAGAATATAGAGGGAAACAAATATCTATGATCTTTCAGGAGCCTATGACATCATTGAATCCCGTCTTAAGAGTTGCGACCCAAATGAATGAGATCTTGATGGAACATGAGGGCCTAACCAATGAAAAAGCGACAGTGAAGAGTATTGAAATGCTATATGCTGTAGGAATACCGGAGCCTGAAAGGCGGATAAATGACTATCCACACCAATTTTCAGGTGGGATGAGACAGCGTATCATGATCGCTATGGCTCTTCAATGTAATCCTTCATTATTGATCGCAGATGAGCCAACCACTGCGTTGGATGTTACTATTCAGGCACAGATCCTGGATCTAATGATGGATCTAAAGGACAAAAGAAAGGACGCGGCCATTCTTTTGATCACGCATGATCTGGCAGTGATCGCTGAAACATGTGATAGGGTAATTGTTATGTATGGAGGTGTCATACAAGAGATAGCTTCCATAGATGAATTATTCAAAAACCCTCTACATCCTTACACCAAGGCTTTAATGGAATCTATACCTAAAATGGATACAAGATCTAAGCGCCTCAAAGCGTTAAAAGGTATGGTTCCTTCCATTCTTGAACTTGGTGATGGTTGTAAACTCTGTTCGCGATTTGATCCTGAAGAATGTGCTTGCGGAGGAACAAAGGTAGAGCCTGAATTGATTGAAGTTGAAAAAGACCATTTTGCTAGAATTAATTTGGATATTCTAAGATCATGAATGAATCAGTGCCAATTCTTAAGGTGAGAGGACTATCAGTAGATTTTCCAGTTTTTGGAGGTATTCTACAAAAGCAAGTTGATTCTGTCCACGCTGTAAAAGATCTTAATATTGATCTGATCAAAGGAGAAACATTAGGTATAGTGGGTGAATCAGGTTCTGGTAAATCGACTCTAGGTAATGCAATTTTAAATGTTTTACGATTAACAGCTCCTGATGTAAAAATATCAGGTAATATAAATCTTGTAATGGATGGAAATGAGTATGAGTTAAGCAGATTATCAAGGAAACAGGGTCAACCATTTAGAAAGTATATCCAGATGATCTTTCAAGATCCATATTCATCATTGAATCCTCGTATGCTTGTGAAAGACATTATCAAAGAACCTCTAGATATTAACACAGATCTTACACAGTTAGAAAAAAATGAAAAGGTAGACTGGCTTTTGAATAAAGTAGGGCTTAATTCTGAACAATCAACCAGGTATCCACATGAGTTTTCAGGCGGACAGCGCCAGCGTATAGGTATCGCACGGTCTTTGGCGACTGAACCTGATATAATAATTGCTGATGAACCCGTTTCTGCCCTTGATGTATCTATCCAGGCACAAATAATCAATCTTATGATGGATCTTCAGGAAGAGTTTGAGCTATCTATTATTTTTATAGCGCATGACCTTTCGGTTGTAAAGCATATTTCTAATCGAATAGGTGTTATGTACAATGGTGAATTGGTTGAAATAAATGATACGGATGAGATCTTTGATTCACCAAAACACGATTATACTAAAGAATTACTGCGTGCCATACCACAGCCAGATCCGTCTGGAAGAGAAGAAAGAAAGAAGAGTAGATTAGGCTCGGCCTAGGTTGCAATATATTTAATATTAATTAAAGATCTAAAGAGGAAGTTATGAAATACAGTGAATTACATTATGAGCGTATTGACGTTGACAAGAATAGAAAGACCATGGCAGAACTGGTTGACAAATTCTCCAATGCCGATTCAGCGGAAGAACAGATCAATACAATTTTAGAAGCAAACGATACATCAAGAGAATATCAGTCCTATGCAGCGATGGCAAGTCTGAATTTTAGTAAAGATATCAATGATGAAAAGGCCAAGGCTGAGAAAGATTATTACGATTCTATTGGTCCTGATATGCATGAGATAGGTGATATTTTTGACAAAGCCGTAAATAATTCACCTTTCAAGAAAGATTTAACTGAAAAGTGGGGAGATACCTTTTTAAAACAAATAGAAATAGGCCTGAAGACATTTGATCCTAAGATAAAAGATATGTTGAAGGAAGAGACCGATCTTCGAAATGATTATACAACGCTAACTGCTGGTGCAAAGATAGAATTTGAAGGAAAAAATTACAACTTAGCGGGATTAGGTCCATTTCATAGTGATCAAGATCGTAGTGTAAGAAAAAGATCCTATGAAGCAAGATTCAATTGGTTCAGTGAGAACGCTGCCGCCCTAGATGAAATATATGATAAACTAGTAAAACTGAGGCATAAAATAGCAACTACCCTTGGCTATGAGAATTTTATTGAGCTGGGCTATATGAGGATGGGACGCTCAGATTATGGTCCAAACGACGTTGCGAATTTTCGTAAACAAATAGTAGATCATGTTGTACCGGTCGTGAAAAAACTTCATGATAAGAAAAAGGATATTTTAGGTCTCGACCATCTATATTTTTATGATGGTATCAATTTTAAAGAAGGTGATCCTAAACCGAAGGGCACACCCGATCATTTAGTAAAAGAAGCTCAAATTATGTATCATGAGTTATCTAAAGAAACAGGTGAATTTTTTGATATGATGGTAGATGAAGAACTAATGGATCTGGTCAATCGAGATGGAAAAAGGCCAGGAGGGTTCTGTACTTCATTTCCTAAATATGATCGTCCCTATATTTTTTCTAATTTTAATGGCACTGATCATGACATTACTGTCCTAACACATGAAGCAGGACATGCCTTTCAATGTTATTCTAGCCGCAAACAACCTCTTTTAAGCTATCTTTGGCCTACAATGGAAGCTGCTGAGATACACTCAATGAGTATGGAGTTTTTCACATGGCCATGGATGGAAAAATTTTTTAAAGAAGATACAGAAAGGTTCAAGTATAAGCATATATCGGGTAGCTTATCATTCCTACCATATGGAGCTTGCGTTGACCATTTTCAACATTGGGTATATGAGAATCCACAAGCGACACCAAAAGAGCGAAATGAAAAATGGCTTGATCTAGAATCAGTGTATTTGCCAAATAGAGACTATGATGATATTGATTTTCCAAAAACTGGAGGTATTTGGCAGGGGCAGTTACATATATACCAAATGCCATTTTATTATATAGACTATACCCTTGCTCAAACATGTGCATTTCAATTTTGGATGAAGAACGAGCAAGATAAAGAAAAAGCTTGGGATGATTATTATCGTTTGTGTAAAGCAGGTGGAAGTCTGCCTTTCACAAAGCTTGTTGAACTTGCAGATCTGGAACAACCTTTTAAAGATGGGTGTCTAGAGTCTGTAGTTGAACATGTAACCAAATGGCTTGATGGAATAGATCCAAAAGAACTATGATCTTGATATGAGAAAGATCGCTCTTTTTTTCTTTTTGACCGCTCTAATAGCTAAAGATCCAATAAGATCGCTAGATGAGTTTGTAGAAGGTTATTTTCTTATTGCACAAAGTAAGATGGAAAGTAGTCCAACTGTATGGCAGGATGTTAGGGAAGGATATTTAAGGAGTTACGGGATATATTTTACAGAACAGCTTCTCGATAGTCTCGAAAATAGTGAGCTTACCTCTTACCATGCAGGCATCCGTCACTTTCCAGAGATTGAAGAACTAAGATTAGAAATAAAGAGTGGTAAGGTCTTTGAGTATGTGATCGAGCCGCCTAGAGTACCAACTTACAATATAAACTATTTTTCTTCAGTCATTGACTGATCTGGTTCAATATTCAATTCTTTGAAGATCATCTTTGAAATTTCTTCTGCTGCTTCATCTTCTTTAAAACCATCATTTAAAAGAGCATTAAATGCTTCTTCCAGAACGTTAAGGTCTTTTTCTTCAGCAAAGATACTATCTAGAACAGTTGTTGGTACTTTAAAGTCTCTTAAACGCTCATAGATATTTAATCGTTGTACATCCATACCAAAAAATTACTATTGATCACTGCATAAAAAACGGAATTGTTAGTGATAATTCGTGCCGTAAATTTCTAATCTATTTATTACAAATATTTTTGGCGTCGTACCCAAGTGGCTTAAGGGGGCAGTTTGCAAAACTGTTATTCGCCGGTTCGAATCCGGCCGACGCCTCACTAATGGCCCGGGTGGTGGAATTGGTAGACACTATGGACTTAAAATCCATTGTCCGTAAGGACGTGCCGGTTCGAGTCCGGCCCCGGGTACTGATCGAAAAAAGGCTCTTTCTGAGCCTTTTTTTGTAAGCACCCAAAATCAGCACTGTTGAAAATCCCATGTATTGATTTCTTATAATCATACAAGTAACATATATAGGTGATATAGTATATTTTGCGAATCTAAAATGAAAAATTATATTCCTAAACACGTCTTTCTTATTCTCCTGATCACCTCATCCATGCTCTGGGCAACCCATACCGGCTTTACAGAGAGTGCCATCTCCACATCAG
>CAYOJL010000035.1:0-20435 GCA_964404235.1 uncultured bacterium
CCGATCATAGACGCGGTCAAGGTTGCACCATTTGGAACATTGTTAATTGTAAAAGTACCATTTGCATCTGCGGCAGCCCCATTATTTGTCCCATCCACAACAACGTTTGCACCTGGAAGTGCAGAGCCAGTGGCAGCATCCGTTACTGTACCAGATACTGTCATCTGTGCAGCAAGGAATGTTGTTAGGGAAAATAAGAGAAGGCTCGCAAGGATTCGCTGAGAACGATTCATGTGTTTCTCCTTATTGTGATTCATTAAATACGCCTATTAAAAAGACATGCCAATTTTAATAAAAATAGTTTCAATTATGTTAGAAAAAATAATAAACATATTATTGATAATATTTTATCAATTGACATATAAAATCTGCTGAATGTTAATAGACGGATTTATTTGATTATTATTTAAATGCAGTTCATTAGTTTAAAATAAATTGAGCTCATTTAACTCATCTAATGGTTGTATACAATTCATATTATTATTTTTCGGCGAATTAACAAAATTAGAAACAGGATGATAAGAGAGTTGCCCAGAAAAAGGTCTCAAATAATCTAGTACAATATGAATATTATTATTCGCACTACAGTTTAACCATGTATCTATATCACTCTTTTTTAATATGACAGGCATTCGATCATGAATATCTGCTAGCTCTTTTTTTGGAGAGGTGGTTATGACCGTATATGTAGAAATTATATTTGAAGATGATCTCCAAGATGTCCAAAGTCCAGCCATTAATAGCAATTCTTTTTCTGGATGTTGTATATAAAATGGAGTTTTTTTCTTACCATATTTTTTCCATTCAAAATATCCATCTGTTATAATAATACAACGTCTTGAATGTACTAGGTCCTTGTAGGCTATCTTTTGCAGTAATGTTTCAGATCTGGCATTGATCATTCTGGAAGACCTAGAGCTATCTTTTGACCAACTCGGGATAAGTCCCCACTTCATCATTCTCACAATTTTAGAATTGTCTTTATTGATCAATACAGGCGAGTTTTGAGTTGGTGCTATATTAAAATTGGGTTCATGATTCCCATCTAACCATTCATCTATGGCTAACTCTTCAATGATCGATCTCATATCTTTGGTCAATGTTTTTCTTCCACACATAATGGAATCTAAATAAAAAATTCTTTTGTAAAGGTAAATGGATCTACAATTTCAATCATAGTTATTATGTAAATATTATATTGGTTAATTAAAAAATGAAAAAATTAGTATTAATGCGCCATGGTGAAAGTCAGTGGAACTTGGAGAACAGGTTTACCGGTTGGACTGATGTTGACCTTACTGAAAAAGGAGAGAACGAAGCAAAAAATTGTGGGTTACTTCTTAAAGAAGCTGGTTTTCAATTTGATATAGTACATACATCTTTACTGCAACGTGCTAATCGCACAATGGAGATATGTCTTAATGAAATGGGTTTAAGTCATATCAGTATTAAATATAATTGGAGACTAAATGAAAGACACTATGGAGCACTCCAGGGTTTGAATAAAGCAGAAATAGCCGCGGAATATGGCGAGGAGCAGGTACATATATGGCGAAGAAGTTATTCAGTTCCACCCCCTAAACTAGATTTAGATGATAAAAGGCATCCCAGATTTGATGACCAATATTCCTCTCTACCTTTAGCTGATCTTCCTGATAGTGAATGTTTAAAGGATACGGTAGTTCGTTTCATGCCATACTGGTTTGATTCAATAAAACCCGATATTGAATCAGGACAAAATGTATTGATCGTTGCACATGGGAATTCATTAAGAGCGCTTGTTAAATATTTAGATAAGGTTTCTGACGATGATATTATTGAACTAAATATTCCTACAGGCGTTCCGTTGGTTTATGAATTGGATAATGAATTGAATCCTATTAAAAGTTATTATTTAGGTGATCAAGAAGAGATCTCAAAAAGGACAGCGGAAGTAGCTGCACAGGGTAAGAATAGATCTATTTGAATATCCTATTCAATTCACCAGAAAGACGTATACCTCCTTGTAAGAGCCTTTGCTCAAGAAGATCTTTATTAGCATAGTAATATTCCCACTTTAGATCTTCTTTGGAATATTCATAGCATTGAGTCCTAAGATCTCTTGATTCATGCACATATGTTAGTAAAGAATCGCCTTGCCATTTTCTTATCTTACTTCGATTCTCATCAAGCAATAAATAATTAGCATATTCAGTGTAACTCAATTTTTGATAGTCTATTAATTTTGTATCCCAAATGCTATGTAGGTTAGTTGATTCACCAAACCATTTTAATCGAACACTATTTCCCCCGCGATCATTACCATTCCCGACATGAAGTGGTTGATGAAGATCCCCAATTAAATGAACTAGGAATTTTAAAGCAATCTGTTTATTAACCTTTGTTGCTTTTCTATCTTTTAATGTGTTAATAAACTCCTCTACCTTTTCGACAGCCAGTCCCTTATGCTTATCTTTTTCATAACTCTCTCCATCAGGTACGGTACACCAATGCCAATCATTTGCATGACGCCAATTCGGATCAGATTTAATATCATCCGCCCAATTACTCATGCGGGAAAGATCATGGTGCCCCATAAGCTTTTTGATCTGGGATTTTGCATTTTTTGTCAAATATGTTTCTGCTACCTTACCTACAATACGATGACCAGTGCGTCCCCATGCCTGTAGGCTTTGAGAAAGAATAATAAAAACAAATGTAAACTTTAGAAGATTTTTCATTACCGTAAAATATGATGAATATTTTCAAGTTTTCCATCTATATCTGTGCTTGGGTGTATTTTTAATATATGACAGATCAATGGGTATATATTGATATTTTCAAAAGGCGGTGTTACAATACCTTTTTTGAATGAAGGACCCTTTGCAATGAATAAAGCATGCATGCTTTTTAATTGATTATCATATCCATGAGTTCCTCCTTTTGGTATATACTGACCAACTTCAGATGAACTGCTAATTGCTTGATTTTTTATATACCATCCTTCATTAGCTAGAACCAGGACGTCTTTAATTCGATAATGATCTTTAAAATGAAACCTTTCTGGAATATTGTCTTTACTATAGGCAGATATATAAGGTGATTGGTTAAGATCTCTTACGATTTTTTCTATATCATTTTTATCCATATCATATAAAAAACAATAGGGACCAGATCCTTCTTGTTTTAATGAACTCATGTCTATGTGTTTTGTTAGGTCTATAGTCCTTTCAGAGCTGATCTCAGTCATGCCATGATCTGAAACAACAATAATATCCAGTTCGCTTGCAACAGACAGAGCATTTAGTTTTTTGATCAATATTCCAAATAATGAATCTAATTTGTTTACCATTAATGCTGTTTCTTTACTTTTAGGACCCGTATCATGTCCAGTTGCATCAGGCTCATGAAAATAAAGAAAACATAATTGTGGTCGTTTGGCTTTTGGCATAGATAGCCAAGACTCTACAGAATCAATTCTAGATTCAAACGGGAAGTCATGTTCGTATGGTTTCCATTTTGTTGGGTAAACCCCTTTTATTGGTGCTTCTGATCCAACCCAAAAGTACGACGCAGTTTGAACACCTTGTTTTTCTGCAGTGACCCATAAAGGTTCACCATCATAAAATCTTGGATCTTCTACTTTTGAACGATCTTGAAGAGAATATTCTTCATCAAGAATCGGATCATAAAATTGATTACCGATCAATCCATGGTTTTCGGCATATAGGCCTGTTGCAATACTATAATGGTTAGGAAATGTTTTTGAAACAAATACAGGGATAAGACCTTCAGAGCGCACACCTTCTTTTATGAATTGGTCCATATTTGGAGTGTCATACCAGTCTATATAGTCAGACCTAAATCCATCGAATGATATTAATAGGACATGTGGATCTTTTTCTATTGAGCTACAGCTTAATAAAATAGAAAAGATGACTAAAAAATAATAATTGGACTTCACTTAATCGAATGGTACAAATGATAATATCATTCTAGGGTGTTTATCTGTCGCGATCAAGAAGCCTTCATTTTCAAATCTCACTATCCCTTCCCAATTACGAGGAGAATCTTCATCCAAAAGAAGTTGAACTGGTTCACTTTCAGTTAATTCAATTCTACTATCTTTTACTTCAAATTCAATCAAACGTTCAACGATATTTGAACTCTGATGACTTTCTCCTTTAGGTGTTTTTTCAAATATTAGATCTTTAGAAGGATTTAATGATTTTTTATCACCTGGCCAAAAATAATTAATACTCCAAAATTTATTATTTTCATCAACTTTTGTTGCATCAGTTATCCTGTATTCTATGTTAACCGATCTAATTCTTGAAACTTTTTGATTATTTGGAGAGAAGATATTGTGAGTAGCACCTTTTTGTAGTTTTGCACCATTTGCCTCATAAAGCATTATGGCATTATCATTATGCATTAAGATACTTTCAAAGGACATGTTCTTGATCTGGATAGGCGTTGCAATCTTTTTAAGATTGTTTGTTGGAATATTTATTTCAAATGTTTTTTGATCTATTGTGCCCCATGCGATATGTCCACTCATAATATCATTATGTTCTGATTCAATGCTTAAATATACATTTTCCTTTGAGAAACAGATTGCTTCAAATCCATCAAAGCCTGGAATTAAGATGGAGTAGTCTGGAGTGTTAAATTTAGTTTGTCTGGCTTCAATGGGATTTTGATTATCTTGTTTTAAATTATTTTTTATCTCTGATTTTGTTATCATAAATAAAAAACCACCTTGGTTCTCAGGTAAAAGAAATAAATTATCATTATACCAGTCCATACCAGAGATCTCTTGTTTCCTATCCGTTATGGGTCCAGACAGCTCAATTGTTTTTATCGGAAATTCTTTTGAAAGAATAAAAGTAATTGAAAAAAGTGCGATTAATAAGATTCGGATCATGATCAGGAATCGAAAGACTCACACAATTTTTTTAAGAATTTGTAAGAATAAATACCATCACTATGACCATCTTTCCAGAATGGCCTTATTGCATAGTACCCCACAGGTTGTATACCCGTAATTAGATAACTTTGATCATTCATTATCTGAGGTGGACCTTTATATATATTACCAAAAATATCTGTTTCACCTGCACAATGTGCACATGGGCAATTATCCCGCATTGGTTTTAACGGAAGGGCATTTTCTCTACCATCATCCCACTGAAGCAGTAAAAGGTCATTCAAGACCTCATGATGAGATAACTGAGTATTAGACATTATTTTACTAAAATTAATTTTTTTGATTCTATATAATATTTTGTTTCCAGAACTACAAAATATATTCCACTGGAGTACCTATCAGCATTCCATTGGATTAATTTCATTCCAGGTTCTATATAGCCAGAAAATAGCGTCTCCAATCTTCTACCGTTTATATCAAATATTATCAATTCCAAATTTTCGAAGTTGTTATTTACAGAAAATTCAATTGTAGTGTTTGAATTAAATGGATTAGGATAGGCCTTATGCAAAATATTTATTTTGTTAGGTTGTCTATTCTTCGACATTGATAGAGCAGGTAGGGATACTTCATTAAATATAAACTCACCATTATCAATAGATATAGTATGAGGTGGAAAATAAAAAGCTGGTTTTATCATAATTGTATTGAAAACGCCTACTATAGAAGTATCTGTGGCTTCAGTTATTTCTATTTCACCTTGCAGTCCTAAATATAGATCATTTGTTAAACTCAAAAATATATCAGATATAATATCACTGGAGTCATCAGTATTAGATGTGTCAGTGAAGGAATCAAATAATTCAAGTACGAAAGATGAATCTAGGCCTGGCATGAAAATGACCAAGGTCTCAAAACTTAAAGGGTTGTCTTCGTCACCCTCACCTGGGATATCCCAGGTTCTAGGTTCAGTAGGGAAAGTCGTGTCTGTTAAAACTGCAAGAAAAAGATCAAATTCATCATCCGCTTGCTGCGTCATAGAAGCGATAAGAAGATATGAGGTGTCACCACTTGTCTGGTTAAAACTAAATGCTGATATAATAGAATCTTGAATTATTGAGGAAAAACTTCCGTTTTCAGTACCCTCGTAATCAAAGGTGACTTGACCTTCATACGCAGTTTGTGCAGCCAGAACACCAAATAAGAAAACTAGTTTTTTCAAATGTTATTGTCTATTGAATTGTATAAATAATATTATAGAATAATTAAAATTCATAGCCAAAGGAAATACCTGCCCCAAGCCATCCTGTAGTACCACCCTCTTCCTTCTGTACTACATTAGATCTTGCGGTTACACGCATTTCGAAGGCCTCAAAAAACTCTTCATTATCAGAAATAAAATCAACATCCTCAAAATTCTCTAATATCAAACTTCCAATGGGTAGATCAATGCTACCACCCCCTATAAATCCTGTTCCTGCATGGTAGATCCCGGTACAGGCAGTAAGACTTATACTCGTTTGTCCTAAAAAGAAACCTGGGCTTAAACCAATTTGAAATGCTAATCCCCCGAAATTCGCATAATCAGGATTATTTGTCACATTAAATTCGTAATAAGCAATTTCAGATATAACATTCATGAAAAAATCACCCAAGAAAAGACCCCACGGACTCCCGATTGATAATCCATATACCAAATTAATATCATCATAATAATCAAATGAAGATGCTTTAACTATAGGATAGCCAGTATAAAAATTAAGACTCCAATTAGGTATGATAACATATTCTACATCATAATCCTCATAATCATTCGTATTGGATGATGGAACTATTGCTGGGTCAACAAACTCACCATTAACATAAAGAAGACGAACATTATTATTGGCAACCAGTATTTCACCATCATATAGTCTTAATGTATCTACATTTTCCATAAGTATCTCTTCAGGGAAGGTTAGTCCAATAGGCGTGATAGAAACAGAACTTTGGTTCACATTAACTACATCACCTTCGATCATGGTCCCATCATTGAATATTACAACTCCCCCTACTGGAAATAATAGACTGGTCATTAGCGAAATTGATAATATTATTCTCATGAAAAGTTCCTCTATTGATGCAAAAACTACCAATAATAAATAGTTAAACAAAATAACCCAGTGTTTAATTGTGAGGGGGATATTATTGATACAGAAAATTTGAAAGTGGGCCCACAGGGATTCGAACCCCGAACCAACAGATTATGAGTCTGCTGCTCTAACCGTTGAGCTATGGGCCCTAATTTGGCGTGAAATCTACACACTATTTTGTTGACGATGTTCATGTTTTGCTCACCTATGTAATGTATAATCGGCTGTATTAAGTATGAAAAAATCGAATAATAAACTTCTGATCTGCAAAGGTATTAATAATGCTATTTCTATATTAGGCTCTTCACGATTTAATATTGAGCATGTCGATATACTAAAAGAGGGGAAAGCTCTTAATAGTGATAGAATGAAAATCTTTCTAAAATCTTTAAATATTACTATTCTAGAGAAAGAACAATTCTATAAAAAATACCCTGATGGTAGAACGCAAGGAATCGTTATAGGATTTCGAGGAAATATAGTTGAAAATAATATACCAAGTTTTGATGATGAAAAAGATATATGTCTCCTTGCTTTAGACCAGATCGAAGACCCTCAAAATTTTGGTCAGATCATTCGAACAGCTGAATGTGCAGGGATAAATGGAATTATCTTCCCAAAACATCATTCTGCACCAATCACTCAATCAGTCTTACAAGTAAGCCAAGGGGCTTTTGTCAATATACCTTTATATGAAGCAACCAATTTAAATCATGAGATCTTACAGCTAAAAAAAAGTGATTTTTGGATCATTGGTCTTGAAAATAGCATTCATGCTAAACCATGGTATGAAGTAGAATTTAGCGGTAAAACTGTGATTGTTGTGGGGAGTGAAAGCCGTGGTATACGCCATAAGGTCTTTGAGTCGTGTGATTTTACTGCAACTATTCCTATGCAGGGCAAAACAAATTCTTTGAATGTGAGCGCTGCAGTTTCTGCTGTGGCTTTTGAAAGAATAAGGCAATTAAAAAAAGGATAAACTATGTCATCCACGCATGAGTATGAATTAGATAGCCGAAATGAGAATATCATGATCTATATCAATGGTCAATTTTTTCATCGATCGGATGCTAAGGTCTCTGTAATGGATAGCGGCTACCTTTTGGGTGATGGAGTTTGGGAAGGAATAAGGCTATACAAGGGGTGTCTCATTCATCTCAATAAACATTTAGACCGATTATATGAGGGTGCTAACGCCATCGAAATGGATATCCAGTTCTCAAAGCGAGAGATGCAATCGGCCATAAGGTCTACTTTAGAAAAAAATTCAATGGAATCAGATGTACATATTCGCTTGATCGTTTCACGAGGTATCAAAAAGACCCCTTATCAAGATCCAAAGGTTACAATTGGCAAGCCAACAATAGTGATCATTCCAGAGTATAAAAAGGCAAGTGAAAAGGTAAAATTAAATGGAATAACATTAGGCACTGTAACAACAATACGGGATAATAGAACACAAGACCCAAGAATAAATTCATTAAGCAAACACAACTGTATTGCTGCTTGTATAGAGGCGGATAAGATGGGTGTAGATGAAGGGCTAATGCTAGACCCTAATGGAAATATTTCAACTTGTAATTCAACTAATTTTTTTATTGTTAGGAATCAAAAAGTATGGACCTCCACAGGCGAATATTGTTTGAATGGGGTCACAAGATCGAATGTTATTGATCTATGTAATAAAAATAATGTAGAAATTTTTGAAAAGAATTTTTTATTGGCAGATGTTCATAGTGCTGAAGAGGTATTTGTAACAGGTACTTTTGCTGGCATTATTCCTGTTATCTCTGTGGATGGGAAGGTGATAGGGGATGGACTACGTGGACGACTTACAGAAAGATTGCAAAAATGGTATGCTTTGGATCTCGAAAGATTAAGTAGCCAAGAGGGTCAACTATGATCATTGCAATGTGGTCAGGACCACGTAGCCTTTCCACAGCTATGATGCGTGCCTTTGAGAATCGAGAAGATACAGAAGTTCTCGATGAGCCATTTTACGCTCATTATCTAGAGAAAACTGATATACAACATCCAGGTAGAGAAATTATTTTGGAATCACAGAGTACAAATTGGGATGAGATAGTAAAATTATGTTCAAGTCCAATTCCACGTGGTAGATCCGTTTGGTATCAGAAGCATATGGCACAGCATAATCTTTATGGATATAATATCAATTGGATCAGTGATCTTAAGAATTGTGTATTGATACGAGATCCAAAATATGTGATTGCTAGTTATGGTAAACAATTTTCTGTAAATAATGAACGTTTATTAGGCTATATACAACAAATTGAGATCATCAAATATATTGAAAAAGAACATGGGAAGACCCCCCCCATAATTGATGCAACTGATATTCTTAAAGATCCTGAAAAATATTTAAAAAGATTATGTGATGAAATTGAAATAGAATTTTCTTCAAGAATGTTATCTTGGCCAAAAGGAGGGCGAGATACTGATGGTGTGTGGGCGCCTTACTGGTATAGTAGCGTCAATGATTCAACTGGCTTTAAACCTTATGAGAAGAAAGAAATAAAGATCGATCATAGCCTTTTAAAAATATATAATAATTGCATGAAGCATTATAAAAAGATGTATGATAAAAGGATAAGGGCTTAGCATTTTAGAAAATATATTATTTTATTTTTTTTCCATTCTAGTGTTCTCGTCAACTTTTTTATACCGATTCATACGCATGGGGAAGCTAGCTTGGTTTATTGATAAGGATCAATTTGGAGATGACTTAAATTATCTTAAAGCAGAGAAGATCCGCATTTTACAGATTATTTTAGGGTATGGTTATTTCCTTTTCCATGGGTCAATTTTTTGGGGCTGGTTCAATATGCTTATTTTTGTGCTAATTGCTATTATAGTCAGCACAATTAATGAGATCATTGGATCAAAATATGGATTGATCTTTGGTGGAGAATACCGTTATGATCCAAAATCCACACCAGGGCCAATGATCTATAATATTCCACTAATAATTCCAATCGTTTGGTCTGGCTTGATATACATGGGTCTTAATTATAGTTCATTTATAAATAATGCAATGATCACTGTGGTGTCCTTTCAGAAAGTAATCCCATTGGTTATACTCGCGGGTTTTCTATTAGTGGTTTTAGATATGGTTTTAGACCCAATTGCAGTTGATGAGAATCGTTGGTCTTGGGCGAATCCAGGGACGTATTATGGTGTCCCATTATTGAATTTTTTTGGTTGGTTTTTAACTGTTACAATGATCTTATTTATTTTTTTCTCAATACATATTCCTACAATTGATTTAACGGAAACCTCATTCTTTTTAAAATATTCCCCGGGGATATTTTTTGCAATACTACCTGCTATTGCGGCAAGACCTTGCTATGAAAGAGGGCTAACGGTTCCAGGCCATATTGGTTTATCATCATCACTTATTCTTATGATAGCAATGGTTTTAAGGTATATTAATATGTAAATAAAAAACGCGCCTAAAACTAGACGCGCTTTTTATTTATTGAAGCTGACCTCACAACGTCAGCGACGTGGATTTATTTTGCTGAATTATTGGAGGTCAGCAAATTACTTGAATTAGACAACTGATCACCCCCTTTTGATATTTGGTTAAAGAAAAATTCCACTAGTAAATCTTAAAAGTAAAATATTGTATAAGTCAAAACTAAAATAATTCTTTTGAGCCTGAACCAACCAAGGGACCTAAAAACATCTTATAATTTCCTTGAAATTCTTTTGATCTCGCTCTGTATCAGATCGATCTCATCTATAGAGAGTTCTTTCCCAACGATATCTGATGTAGCATCCCATTTTACAGACCAATTCTCATATCTTTTTGTAAGAATGCGAATAGTCATTATATCATCTAACTTTTCTTCGATACTATCTGATCTATTCTTTCTTTTTAAAAATCCACTAAACTTTGATAGACCTTTTTTATCATCGTTTTGTTCATCAATTAATTCAAATTCTATATGATCATCTACGATACTCTCATATATAAACAATTCATCTAACAGGGGGTTTGCAGATGGTGTTGGTTTTATAGAAGGCACATAATCTATAAAAGGTAAAAAGTCTAATTTCTTTAAAATGATTTTTTTTAGTGGTGATATTCTTTGAGGGTCTTCTGGAGTAGGTTTCTGAGAATTTAAAATGGTACCACAGCCAGACAAAATGGTACTAATAGAAATAATAAGTAGCGTCCGTTTCAATCAACCACCATAATGATAGTGAAATAGATACACTACACCAATGACCATATTGTGAATGTATGATTCAAGTAGAACTCCGCGTTTGTGAGTCAGTAAATGACTCCAAAAAGTTTAATCTAATAAACTGATCTAAAGCAAGGTATAACTAAAACTTGTTAAATAAATAAAAAGATTTATACTATCTTATAGCTAGACATTTTTAACTAATAATAGATTGATAATCAAAAAAATGAAAAAATATATCTTACTAGGAGTTTTTCTCATGAATGGATGTGGCCAAAAGGCAGAACTGCCAGTTGCTATAAAAAAACCATACGAAATGACGACCCATGATCATACACGCGTTGATGATTATTATTGGATGCGTCTCACTGATGAGCAAAAATCAAAAAAACCATATGATGAACATACTCAACAAGTGATTGATTATATCAATTTGGAGAATCAATACACTCAAGACAATCTTTCACATACAAAAAAATTCCAGGATGATCTTTTCAACGAGATCGTTGGTCGAATTGAAAAAGATGATGAGACAGTGCCTTATTTTGAAAATGGGTATTATTATTACAGGCGCTATGAAAAAAATAAGGAATATCCTATTTATTGTAGAAAGAAAGGTTCTCTTGATTCAAAAGAACAAATAATTCTAGATGTTAATGAATTGGCTAAGGGATATGATTATTTTTCTGTTGGCGGCAGATTTGTCAGCCCAGATAATAATTGGCTTGCATACGGGGTAGACACTCTTAGTAGAAGGTTTTATACTATTTATTTCAAAGATCTTCGAACAGGCGATGTTTTATCTCAATCCATTCCTGATACGGAAGGGAGAATTGCTTGGGCAAATGATAATCAAACTATATTTTATACCTCTAAAAATAAAACGACCCTTCTTTCTGAAAAAATATATAGACATAAGGTTGGTAGTGATCATAAGAATGATGTGTTGGTCTATAAAGAAGATGATAATGAATTTTATATAGGAGTAGGGCGTTCAAAATCAGGACAATATATTGTTATATGGAATGGAAGTACTTTGGTAAGTGACTATCACCTACTTAACGCAAATACGCCAAATGGTGATTTTTTCAATTTTACTCCAAGAGGAACCAAGCATGAATACTCTTTGGTTCATTATGGAGAAAAATTCTATATACTTACTAATTGGGAAGCTGAAAATAATCGCTTGATGGAGACATCTAAAAATTTGACCGATATGTCCAACTGGAAAGAAATAATTCCCCATAATAAGGATGTTCACTTGCTAGATATGGAGATATTTGATAATCATCTGGTTCTTAGTGAAAGGGAAAACGGTCTTAGAGGATTAAGAATTATCAATTTGATCACAGGCAACCAGCACTCAGTTGATTTTGGTGAGGAAACGTATACTTCTTATTTATCAACAAATAAGGAATTCAATACAAACACACTTCGTTATAATTATAGCTCTTTAGTAACACCTTGGTCTACATATGATTATAATATGGATACAAAAGAAAAAACATTAATGAAGGAGGCTAAGGTCTTAGGTGAGTTTGATAAAGATAATTATGCTTCTGAAAGAATATATGCAGATGCCAGAGATGGGAATAAGATTCCTGTTTCACTCGTTTATAGAAAAGATAAAAAAGAAGGAAGTTCCCAAAATCTATTATTATATGGCTATGGTTCATATGGATCAACTAGCGATCCATACTTTAATTCTTCACGACTAAGTCTCTTAGATAGAGGGTTTATTTTTGCGATTGCTCATATAAGAGGAAGTCAGATCTATGGTAGGCAATCATACGAAGATGGAAAACTATTGAATAAGAAAAATACTTTTTATGACTTTATTGATGCTGGTAAATATTTGATCAAGAATAAATATACTAGTTCTGACCAGCTATTCTGCTATGGTGGAAGTGCAGGAGGACTTTTGATCGGAGCGGTAATAAATATGGAACCAGATCTTTGGAAGGGCGCAATAGCTGGAGTTCCATTTGTAGACGTTGTTACTACTATGTTAGATCCTTCAATCCCCCTCACCTCTAATGAGTGGGAGGAGTGGGGCGATCCAAGGGAAAAAGAATATTATGATTATATGTTATCGTATTCTCCTTATGACCAAGTTCTGGAGAAAGAATATCCAAATCTTCTTGTGACATCTGGATTTTTTGATTCTCAGGTGCAATATTTTGAACCACTCAAGTGGGTTGCAAAGCTTCGTGAGTATTGGAAAGGAGATAATATGCTCTATTTATACATGCATATGGATGCAGGTCATGGTGGGAAATCGGGTAGATTTAGATATCATCGTGAAACTGCTTTAGAATATGCTTTCTTATTAGATCTTGCAGGGGTAAAAAAATAAGATAGATGTTATAATAAATGTGAATTCTTTGTCACAAAAACTATCTCACCAATAACAACTTTTAAAACCCCAGCTGCTGGGATCGCAAAAAGCATCCCCAGTGGACCAATTAGGGTACCACCTATTAATAATACAAGCATAACTGCCATGGGATGTAAACCAACACTTTCTCCTACAACAAGTGGAGTGATGAAATTATTATCTATTTGTTGAACTATGATGAACATTAAAATGATATCTAGTATATAAAAAGGAGAAGGTATAGTGTTAAGTATCTGATGGGTAAGAGCAGCATCATTACCGACATTATTCATTAGAGCGATCAGGATAGCAGGGATCATACCAATAAATGGACCAACCATTGGAATCAAATTTGCGAGACCTGCTATAATACCAATAAATACGATCAGTGTAATATTTGCACCAAGCTGGTTCAAAATAAAAAGTCCAATTATAGATAAGATGGCTACACTGCTGGCTGCTAGGATCTGTCCTCTAAGATATTTAGATATCTGCTGTTCGATATTATAGATCATCCTTAAGCCAACTTCCAGATACTTGTTTGGTATAAAACGTACTAATGAGCGTTTAAAATCATGATATTCGATCAAAAGAATGATAGTAAAGATCAATACCATAAAGGATATAAAGAAAAAACTACCAGCAGAGCCCAACAATGATAAAACACTTTGAAATACTCCTAACATAGAATTTTTAGCGATCGTAATAATTTTTTCGCTCTCAGGAACCATATTACTTATGGCACTAGGAAGTGATTCTTTTATCCCAATAGAAAGATCTTCAATGCTTGTAGCAAAATCATCCCTTTGGATCTTCTGGGTAAATGATTTTATCTGAGATCCCATGTTAGAAATAAAACTGCCAATGAATGTTATTCCAATAGTGATCACACTAATTAGAATAATAAAAACACCTAATGATCTGGAACGAGTATAGCGTTCAAGGGAATCTGCAGCTTGCAGGAAGATCGTTGTGAATAAAAATGAAAAGAGAAGCATTCCTATGATCGGAGCAAGGAAAGGAAAGATCCCCCAAAGTAGAGCTCCAACTATAATAAATAATAGCAACCTGTATATTTTTTGAACAGGGTCCACGGTCAATTATTTTTTGCTAATTCCTCATTGGTTTTACGTAAACGCTCTCCCAATACCCTAGCAAGGTTAAGCATTATCTTATTTCCCAATTCAGGATATCTTTTCATTAGTGTCAAAAGATCGGTCCTGAAAAAACCTATAAGTCTAGAAGGCTGAGTAGCATGAGCAGAAGCAGAGCGAGGTTCTTCATCTAATAGAGCTAATTCACCAAAAAAATCACCTGTTTCCAAAGATGCAAATACAGTACCAGAGTCTGGATCTATTATTTCAACTGCTCCGTCCAAAATAACATACATGCCTTCTGCAGGGGCATGTTGTTTAAATATATGTTCATCTTTTTTATATGTTCTTTCATGAGTAAGGCGAGCTACTTCAGATAACTCCTTATCTGAAAGGTCATCAAAGATCGGAACACTTTCTAAAGCCTTTAATACTGGATCATTTTTTATATTTTTTCGAAAATAATTATTATATAGTGCTTTCATACCATTTTATTCAAGTTTCTAAAATGTAGTGAATGAGCTGGAAATAATAATCTCAATAATGAGCAAGTAACAACCAGCAATAGTTTTTTCCCATATTTTTGCATCACTTTTCCATATCCAATATGTAAAAAGTATACCATTATAAAGAAATACCCATAAAGACACAATATTCAATGAAAGATCAAATTCATTGAAATATAATAGGATAACAAATATTCCAATGCCAATACTTCCCAGAATAAATTCTGTTATATAATGAATTAATAAGGACTTTTTATTCTCATCCATAATTTTGTTCTTTCATTAATTATAGTTTCTTATAAAAAAGCCCCGATAATAATAGGGGCTAGATAATTTTTATTTTTAGGGAAATAAATTTTTTAATGTTGTTCACATTCGCTCCACCAACTTTCTCCACATTCACATTCATTCCCATCTCTATCCCAGCATTCTTTATCAATATGCCATTCCATTATTTTTCCATCTATGGTTTTATTATCATAGAAATATTCTGTGGCTTTGGCACCATTATCATACCAATAGGTCCAGAGACTATCTTTCTGACCAGTACGATAAGCCCCTTCTAATCTTTTTTGCCCATCCTCATACCAGTAGGTCCAAATACCTTCACGAAATCCATTATCGAAAGTACCTACCATTGACATTTTACCGGTAAAGTGAAACACCTCTTGCTTGAACAATGCCAGACCTTTCTCAGTATCTTTAAAGTAAGAGATACTACTTATTTTCCCATTATTATATGTTTCCACCACTCTAGAGGTATCACTTCCAAGTGCAAATGTCACAAGAAAAAATAAGGGAATAATATTTTTGTACATTAATTGTATGTATTGGTTCACTTAATCTACTAATGCATCGGCATTAAAAAAACCTGCACCTTATATTGAGAACGAGCATTAATTATTATCTATTTATATAAGGATAATTAATATATAAATATAAATTATTAAGATGAAACTCTTACTTATAGCATTAATTGCATATTTAGCAAAAAGAGGGATAATAATATTCCCATTTAATTTGAAATGGTTCTCTAAAAAAAATAATAATGAAAAAATAGAGAGATAGAGGAGGTAGAGAGGATGGCTGATTATGTTCACAGAGGTAAGGAGATTCCCCTCTACCTACCTATCAGTCTTCTATACTGCAAGACCAAGCATCACTAATAATAACGATTTAAGGGAAAAGAACACTCGTGATGTACATCACACTTATAAATTAACTGACCAGGGTCATTATTTTTTTAGATTGTAATACCATTCTCTCCAACGAGTAAGAGGCTCGTATGAATTCAAAGGCTCTCCATAAATATCTCTATTATCTACCCATTTAATAAAGTAGAGCCAGAACACTGTTAACAATAGAATAATAAACGCATCAATAAAAATATTAAAAACAGGAGTATTTGTTTTAAAATAATGTATAAATAGTAAAAAGATTATTAATCCAGGGATCGTAAAAGCTAAGGCATATGCAAGAGAGAGATCAATTTTCTTCAAAATAAAGATCATCCATTCTTATTTCACTAATTCTAATGAAATAGGGATCTCACCAAAATATACAGATTCTGGATCTCCATATTCTTTGATAGTTGTTGATATAATTGTGCTATCTCTTTGAACAATAGAATTAAAGATCTCTTTCCCCAAATATTTAACGATGACCTTTTTATCCATATCTATGAGTTGATCATTTAATCTGATGATCATATCAGAGGCATTTGTTTTATCAATATTGATGATCTGTCCATTGATGCTTGCGATAATCAATGAACTTTCCAAGGGATCATTATTTTTTAACCAATAAAATCTATTATGAGTAACATCATCTTGTTTCCAAACAACTTTCTTTGGAAATGGGTTTCTAACAAAATTGGAGATCCAAGAAATGGCTGAAGAATCTAAACCTTCCATCCAGTGACCTTTATTTTTGTGGATCTTAACCAAATGAGGATAGCCATTTAAATCGTTTTCTTTCAATGTTTTTAATTTGATCTTCCATTCCATTGCAACTTTGTTACGATCATAAGGCGTATCATTTTCTCCCATATGAATTGTAAAGCCGATATTTCTTAATCCTAAAGGAGACGTTTCATTAGGATGGCCTGCCATCATTGCAGCCGCTGCAAATCTATCCGCCATCCTTGGGGCTAATTGATAAACTCCATCGCCTCCTGCAGAATAACCCATAAGATATATTCTATTGGGATCAACATTATGAAAAATGATCATGTTCTGGATCAATCTATTAAAAAAAGCATCGATGTGATCCTGATGCCACATATTCCATGTATTCGTTGGAGAACGAGGTACTAATACGATGCCCTCTTTAAATGTATATAGTGTTTTGTGTCTGATCCATTGATTTTCATTAACTGAATCAGGAACACCTCCCCCTCCATGCAAAGAAAAGTATAAGCTCCAACCTGTTTCTGGTTCAGATCCAAAAAAGCTAAAATCGAACTTCATTTCATTCTCACCTATCTTAATAAGTTGATCTTGCATCTCCTTATACCTATTGGATAGAACGTTTTTTTTATGATCTTCATAAAGTTTTTCCTTTAGGCTCTTTGCTTCAGATCTACTTAGAGAATTGGAGTTATTAGTTGCTACAGGCTTTACATTTTGGCAAGAAATTGTAATAGTAATGCATATTATTAGATATTTCATCATGATTAGATCAGCTGAAAATCAAATTAGTAAAAACCCCACAAATATGGGGTTTAATAGTTACCATGATCAATTTTATAATAGCATTATTCAATGAACACACCAGTTGCCTCACCAAGCTGCCACTCAGCATCCTCTAAGTTTACCCTCTGCCCATTGCGATAGTAACAAGGAAAAATTGGGGAGTCATAATAAAGAGGGTCATTATAATCAGTTATAACTGTGTAATAAAACCCAACTGTTATCTTTATATCATTTGCGACAGCTATATCATAGAGCCATGTTTGTTGATCCTCGGCAACATTGCTACTTAATTCGTGTAGATTGCCATTTGTCCATTTACATCCAATATCAAATGTGAAAAGGCTCCCTGTGGTATAGCCAGCTAAATATATGTCACTACCATTTAGGAATATTCCAAATGCAGTAGCACCATACCCACTTCTTGGGAGGTTAACCTTATTACCATTTTTCCAATAACAGGCATTCCAATTGTCTGTGCTTTGTGCATCGATTTCTCCTGCAATGTAAAAATCATTACCGTTAAAGGCGATATCATAGGCATCTCCAAAATAGCTAGTATTATGAAGGGTATTTAGGTTGCCATTCTTCCAATAGCATGCTATAGATGCATGGTTTTGGATTCGCCAACCCGTGACATAAACATCGCCATTATTAATACCAATGCTATTAGCCATTGCATCGACATTTGAATTTGTGAGATCAGTTCTTACCCCATTTTTCCAGTAGCATGCATTCGTTCCAAAAGTACTACCGTCAGACATAACACCTGATACATAAACATCACCATTATCTACTGCTATATCAGTTGCTTCAGTGCTTGGGTCTCCGCCTCCTTCCAGATCATATCTGACTCCATTTATCCAGTAACAAGCTTCTCCATTCCAACCAGTTGAGTCAAACCACTGTCCTGCAACATAGACATCTTCATTATCAACAGTTATCGCTTCAGCTGCACCATATTCCAGGTCAACTCTGGCACCATCTACCCAAAAACAGGCAACCATTTGCGCCAAACTCGAATCCTGATAAAATCCTGAAATATATACCCGTTTACCTTCGATTATAGGTGTTCCTGTTGGTAATGATGGTTGCGAATCATCTTGCTCTGCTGCATTATCTTCACAATGCCAAGATATAAAAGCGAACAAGGGGATCATTAAGAATAAATATTTTTTCATATTTAAATTTATATTAACGAGGGACTATCAGTTTTAATAAAATTTCATAATATGCATCTACATGATAAAGTGCATCATTAGTTGTAAAGTTTATGACCAAAGTATGTGGTCCCGGGCTCAATGATTGTGGGCTAGCAGGATTAACAATAACAGAATCAGATGTACAGCCTTGGCCACCACCAGGAGCATGTCCATCACCAATAACGTTACCATCTAATTCAAATTCAATTAGATCATATCCAGCTGACTGAGCTTCTCCTATACCTGAAAAATCTAATTCTAAAGTAATAGGAGAAGTGCCATTAACTTGAATATTTGCTGTAGCTGTTCCATATTGCGTATTAGAATTATTCCCACCACAATTGGCACTATCCTCTACTTTAAATTGTAGAGATTGAGAAATTTCTCTATTAGGTGTTTCCTGAACCGTTACATTCCAACCATAATCAGCATTCTCTACAATTCCATCCCAATAACCATTTACACCTGTGTTATTTGCATTTGATGAATTTGGACCACCCAATAATCCATTATCGGTTAATGTCCATTCTAAACCGCTAACCGGAACGGGGGTAAGTGGAGATACCTGTATAGGGATAGTTCGTGCATCTGATGAACCAAGACCATCAGATACCTTACAGGTCACAAGGAAAACCCCTTTATCATTTGGAGGGATCCACTCTGTAGAGTCGCGCTGAGTAGAAAAAACTCCATTTGATGTTTCCCAGCTGAATGTAAGCTTATCGTTATCACCGTCCTCTGCTTCGCAATAGAGCATGATACCTATTCCTGAGATCGCAACAGAATCGCTAGCTGAAAAGGATAATATCTCGACAGGATTATTTTCTATTTCACAACTTATTAATAATAGCCAACTAATAGAAATGTAGCTAACATATTTAAGATATCTCATTGGACAGTGATCTCTATGGTACCAATATCTAGCCCATCATACTCATCTGTTACGCTACATGATATTGAAAACTTTCCTGACTCCTGTGGAGCGGTCCATATAGCCGTGTTATCTAAGTCCTCGCTAACAATCTCACCAACAGCAGCAAACCAGGAATAACTTAGAATTTCGTCCTTCAATATACTTGAATCATCATCGTCACTTGCTTTACAAATAAGATTGACAACCCCTCCTTGTGAAACAGGGTTAGGCTCAGCTGTAATAAGACTAATAACTGGTTCATAATTATGAATACAGCTTGGGATGGTGATTCCAGTAAATAAAATAGATAGTGTTAATAGAATATTTTTCAAGATCAGATATTTTCTAATTATTGAGTTTAAATTTATTTAGTCATCCAGATTACCGAAATCTACCCA
>CAYOJL010000036.1:0-20100 GCA_964404235.1 uncultured bacterium
TTTTGATACGCCAGTGTTGGCAACTACTTCAGCCATTTAAGACCTCCATTTTAGTTTTTATTGGTTCTTTGGTAGTGGATAGAACATAAACTCTACCTCTCTCGTCGGTAAGTGTACAACTTATCCTCGGTAAGTGTCAAGAATTTTCTCGACGGGACACCGAGGAGAGTTTTTTATTGATATTAATACCCAATTTAAAAAAAATAAATTGTGAGCTGGGTCATAACTGTGTTCTAGCTCACTAGATATTTGGTTCTCATTTCTATAATTTTATCCCTAGGCCTTGGGTAGGTAGAGGGGTTTGTTTCTTCTTACCTTAATAAATAACATCAGCCAGCCCCTCTACCTAAGGTATATAATTATTAATATAATAAACTTTCTATTTCTATATATCACACTTCAATAAACAATTTTAAATTTAATATATAATTTTAATACATGCCCCGGTAGCTCAGCTGGATAGAGCAACAGCCTTCTAAGCTGTGGGTCACAGGTTCGAATCCTGTCCGGGGTACTTAAATCAAACATTCCATTCTGATGAGCACACTAGATCTTGCCAATATAACTTTAATAGTATCCCTTGCTCTAAGTACTCCCATACAAAGCTTTATTATTGCAGGTAGTATTTCTGCCCCTATAATCCTACCTACCTATCTAGATTATGTAAAAAGCTCATATGCATCTGAAGCACGAACAGTGATGTCAAACATCAATAATGCTTCAAAGATGTACTACCAAACAAGGGGGGAGTGGCCTTCTGAGATAGATGAACTAGAGAGAGCAGGACAATTGGATGTCAGTCGCTCAACAAAACTAAAATGGTCCTTCGATCTACAGCTAAGTGACCAGGGTGGTCGTATCACTTCAACAAGTACAGAAGAAATGTCAGGAGGTGCAGGTCATCAGGTCGTATATGATGCTGATCTTGGAAAATTCACGGGATATGGTTCAGAATAAAAAATTCAAAAATCTAAGAGGATACATAATTCTTTTAATAAGTTTCATTGCATTGATGCTCTTAAAAGAATTTGAAGTCTTTATTATTAAAAAAGCAATGGGCCAGGTAAAACCAGGGGTCTTAAAACTGAAATAGAATAATATTTATTAGTACCTTTTTCTAATTATATAGGGATAAAAACAATGAAAAAATCAATATTTATACTTATCACTTTTATTTTTAATTCATTAGTTATACCCCAAGATTATATTAAGATGGAGTTCGGAAATGGTACGAGTAGTGTATCAGATTTTTCCATGGAAGTTCAGGATGGAAGTGAATCGTTTGAAATCAAAGTTAAGAGATTAAGAAGTAATCTTCGTGGTTTAGATTTTCAATTTGAAGAGCGAATAAATGATTATGGCTATTATAATGAATATATAAAGATGTTATTGAATCTAGCCTCAGCATCCGGGGATGGAATAACTATTAAAGGAAAAGATAATGAGTATTTGCCTTCTATTGAAATTGGTAAGCTATCCTATTCTTTGGATAACTGGGATGTTAATATGTCTAAGGATGGACCAACAGGGCGTCCCACACTAAGTGCTAAGATCAGTTTACAACAATTTAGTCTGGTACCTCCAAGGCAATTCACAAGAGATCTACCGCAAAATCAATGGGATATTCTAAGGTTATTTTATGAAAATGGTGCATTATCAGTGAAAAAAGCATCAGTCGATCTATCTTTAGAGCAGGATAGATCTTTAAATTTTAATGCTAGAATTGATCTACCTGTTGGTAAAGCAGTTATGACATCAAAATTATCCATACCTAGTGATTTCAGAGAAGAACCATATATCGAGAGTACTGAAATTGAATTAACTGGCCTTACACCGGGTCTTAGAGAGGTAATTGATGAGCTTATAGCCAATTCAGATGAATTACCTCTTAAGAAAAAGGGTACGGGATATCAATTACGATTTAGCGGAGAATTGGATAATCCACGCTTTTATTGATAGTATAGAATTAATTCCTAATCTAATTGAAGTGTTTTTGGTTGTTTCCTATTTTGAAACAATATCCAATAATTCTACTTCGAAGATAAGAACACTATTTGCAGGAATTTTTGGTCTCGCTCGCTGTCCATATGCAATCTTTGGATGGATAAAGAATTCATATTTTGCACCTACTTTCATAAGCTGCAGTCCTTCTGTCCATCCCTTTATCACTTGATTCAGGCCAAATTCAGTAGGTTCACCTCTTTCTATTGAACTATCAAATTCAGAACCATCCATGAGCGTTCCTACATAATGCACCTTTACTCTATCGGTCTTGTTCGGACTTTCACCATCGCCTTCTTTAAGCACCCTATACTGTAATCCTGTTGGTGTTTCTTTTATATCAGCATTCTGTTCTTTATTATTTGCTAAGAATTCTTCTGCAAGTTTTAGATTTACCTCACCTTCTTTTTTGGATTTCTCTCGAATATTCTTTTGAAGTGAAGCCATAACTGCTCGTCTTTGACCCTGGTCCAACTTCACCATTTCTGTTTCCATTCCATCCATAAGCCCAGCCATAAAAACATCATAATCTATTTCTACCTGTTGACGCTTTAGATTCTCACCAAGATCCGCTCCCAATGAATAACTGGTGGAATCCATAAATGTGGATAGTGTAGAGACTGACTTACGTTGAGGTTCTGATCCGCAAGCAATTATTAATAATGCTATAAGTGATGTAAAAAAATATTTCATCATAGTTTTCCTTATCTGTGTTATTAAGCTATTAAAAATGAATATTTACTATTCTTCATATGAAAGAAGAAATATACCAACACCTATTAAAATACAGGCAAATCCTAAAAAAGGATGACTAGATATAAATGATAAGATCGTGGTAACGAATGATAATATAAATATAGCAATGCCACCGAAAATAAGATACCACGCTATTTGTTTTTTTTCCATATGTTAAGATCAATGATAAATGAGCAATTGATTAATGATTCATTATTGGTATGTTCAATATGGAGAAATTAAAGAATTTTAATACAACCCCGGTAATAATTCATGAATCCTGATACTGATTATTCAATTCGTTCATTTTTAGGAGGCTATGATAAAAATCTTACTTATTTGATCACCTGTAGTAGAACTGGTGCTCAAGTTCTAGTAGATGCATCAGTAGAATTAAGTCAATTATCGCCATACATCAATCATGAACCTTTAGCGGTCATGATAACTCATGGCCATCAAGATCATATCGCTTACCTTGATAAATACATACGCCATTATCCAAATATGGTAATTATCGGACACTCTGAATCATCTATTAATCATTACCAACGTTATAAAAATATTCGCGATGGTGAGGTTATAAAGGTTGGTGAACTAACTTTTTTGGTGATCTATACACCGGGACATTACTATGATTCCATTTGCTATAAGATCGATCCAGTTTTATTTACTGGGGATACTATGTTTGTTGGCAGAACAGGGCGTGTAATAAGTGATAAAAGCAATATTAATGATCTGTATGATTCTATCTATAATAAGATCTTAACCTTACCTCATAATATTCGGATCTATCCGGGTCATGATTATGGAGAAAACTCTACCATTTTGCTCAAAGAGAATATTAAAATGAGTCCCTTACTACAGGCAAAAAACCTAATGGATTTTAAAAAAAGGATGAAAAATTATGAAGATAATCGAAAACCTGGTTCTTAAGATAAAGATCATGAAAGGTCTACTCGCAATATTCCTAGTATCCTTTATTCTATTTAATTGTGAATCTGGCACAAATGACCCTGATTGTAATGAATGTGGAGGTGGATTACTTGATGGATATCTATACAAAGAAGTAACAATTGATGATGTTGCAGGTCTTGCAGAGATCGATGTGTCTGTGAATATTGGTAAATGTATTCGCTTTAAAATGGATGGGTCAGAATTTTCAGAAGCTGTTATTGTTGATGATTGCTGTTGTAGTATCTATGAATAAATGATCATACGGTCATTTTCTAATTCAGAAAGTCCAAGCAAAGTATTGATCGCACTCCATGGATGGACAGGAGATATTTCTTCAATGGAGCCCGTTGCAAATGCATGGGCACTAAATGATGTGAAATGGATCCTTGTTCAAGCTCCATATATTGCTAGTGATGGAGGGTTCTCATGGTTTGATGGCAATGAGGATATAGGATGGAAATATCAAGATTCTTTTGATATTCTAACAGAATTGATAAGCGATCTAAATGACCAGGGTTTTCCAAATCATGCCATTTATATTCTTGGATTTTCCCAGGGTGCCTGTCTCTCAATGGAATTCATGATAAGACAAACATTCTCATTAGGCGGAATCATTCCAATTGCTGGGTTTATCCGTTATAAAAAAAGATTCAAAAAAGATATACTAAATAAAAGTCGTAATACACGTGTACTGCTATTACATGGTGAAAAGGATGAGGTTATTCTTCCTGAGCAAAGTAAAATATCATTAGAATTATTTAACGATGCAGGATATAAAACACAACTTCATATTCTCCCATCAAGGCATAAGGTCCCACTGCAAGCAAAATATTTGATCGAGGACTTTATTGGATAGAGTATTATCTTAGGTAGACTATTTTTTCAAAATGTCAAGATCACTTCACTATATAAAAACATCTAATGATATCTGGCCTGACCGCAAAGCCAAAAGGGTCCATAAAAAACTTATTAATAAGCATTGGAAAAAAGAGGATATTATCAAGGGAGAACCATTGATCGAGTTTGATTATCAAAATAGATCAAGCCATCAAATATTAGATATAACTTGGGATATACGATCAGTTTCTCATTTATTGAAAAGAACTGTGACCGGTGCAAATCTAGAAGAAATACATACTTTCATTAATAATGGCATGGAGACAAGTATTCAAGGTCTTTTAGCTGAACAGGAATTACCTAGCCCGCCCGGAGCATGGGTTAATGAAGAATTACCTGATTGGAATTCATTATCTACAGATGAAAGACAGGAAATTATTCAGGCCTATTATAATAGAATGAGAGTTTTTCAAAAATGGTGGGCAAAACGAATGATGAATGGTGGTCTGAACATTACTGAGGTCATGACACTATTTTGGCATAGTTATTTTGCATCGGCTTACTCCAAGGTGTTTTATCCTCAGGCAATGTACCAGCAGAATAATGTTTTTCGCACCTCTTGCATGGGCAATTTTAAAGATCTATTGCGTCAAGTAACATTCGGACCCGCAATGATGATATGGCTTGATATCTCTGGCAGTAGAAAAGAAGCTCCAAATGAGAACTTTGCTAGAGAGCTAATGGAACTTTTTACTCTTGGCGTTGATAATTACAGCCAGAGTGATGTAGTGGCTGCATCTCATGCATTCACCGGGTATGTAACAAACGGGGTGGAGACAAATTATGATTTTGATACAATGGAGGGCTGGGGATATTGGTGGACCGATTGGCATGATTTTGATGATAAGACCTTTATGGACCAAACAGGACCCTGGACAGGTGATGATATTATTAATATGATCTTAGCTCGTGATGAATGTGCGATACATATATGTAAAAAATTATATAAATGGTTTTTATATGATAATGCCGATCTTGATTTTATCGATGGTATGGCAGATATATTACGTTCAAATGATTATGAAATAAAACCTGCTCTGGAGTATCTTTTTTCAAGTGAACATTTTTATGACCCTATGTTCAATGGTTCTAATATCCAAAATCCTGTTCAATTATATCTAGGAACAATAAAAAGATTAAAAATGGAAGAACAACCATTTGATACCAATTTTTTTACTGAAATTCAAGATCATTTAGATATGATATTATTTGAACCGCCTGATGTGAATGGGTGGCTAGGATATCGAGCTTGGATAAATTCTAATACTCTTCCCTTGCGGAAAGCAATGCTATGTGCACTAGTAAACCATGAAAGTCCATTTGGCAGTTTCGGTAATTATTTAAATATCCCATCTGTAGCACAATCTTTAGTTAATGATAATGATGATACATATCATATCATCCAGGTCATCGATAATCTTGCATTATTATTCCTAGGAATAGAGATCGATGAAACTCTTACAGAACAATTACTTAATATCGCATTGGATGGTGCTGAACCTTATGATTGGAATATTAGTCTACCAGCTCATCATGCCCAATGGAGCCGATTCGAAGATCTATTAATGTATATGATCAGATTACCGGAATTCCAATTATCATGAAAAGACGAGACTTTATTAAATCTTCATTGGCATTATATGCTCTAGGTTCATATTTACCTACTTCATTGCTTGGTTCAAAGAGTCGATTTAGCTATCGGAATTCCAATATTGATTCAGATAAAATTGTGATCTTGATAAAAATGAATGGAGGGAACGATGGACTTAATACACTTATCCCTTTTCAAAATACATCCTATTATCAAGAAAGACCTGCAATTGCTATACCTAGTGAACAATCGTTACCAATTACGGATACCCTAGCTTTTCACCCGGCATTAGAAACTTGGCAAACATTCTTTGATCAACAGAAATTGGCGATCATACAAGGCGTAGGATATGCTGATGGAAACTTATCACACTTTCGTTCTTCAGATATTTGGGATACAGGGTCAGATGAAGACATAGAATTAACAACGGGTTGGTTGGGTAGACTTCTTGAATTAGAATATCCAGGCTTTCCTGATAATGCTCCAGAACATCCATTGGCTATACAGTATAATAGTGCCAATCTTTTAGAGTTTAAAACTGAGACATCAAATACAGGACTATATTTATATGACCCAGATACAATGTACTCGATCATATCTGGTAATTATATTGATAACCTTAATTCAGATATTCCAGAAACATATGGTGGGGATGAACTCGCCTTTATAAGGGAATTAGATCATATGTCTTTTAATTATTCCCAGATCATATCAGAAGCTGCACAAAATGCCCCAAATACAATCATGAACTACCCAAATACAAATATTGGTCAACAGTTTAAAATAACTGCCCGCCTTATTGCAGGAGGACTTAGTACTCCATTCTACCGTTTATACCAAAATGGATATGATACTCATGTTGAACAATTATACAGTCATGGACAACTACTTTCTGATCTATCTGATGCCTTAAATGTGTTTTTTGATGAAATGGACGCCCTTGATCTTTTAGAGAGAATTACTATTGTTACAACAAGTGAATTTGGAAGAAGAGTTTATGAAAACGCTTCCGAAGGAACAGACCATGGAACAAGTGCTCCAGTATTCATCTTTGGTTCAAATCTTAATAGTGGAATATTTGGAGATGATCCAGACCTTTCAAACCTAGATGAGAATGGTAATCTTCAGGTTCAGTTTGATTATAGGCAGATCTACACTACATTAATGAGAAATTGGCTAGGCTTGAATACAAATACTGTTGATCAAGTATTTAATGATAATTTTCAAACTATACCTTTTTTGGATGAGGCATTAGACTCGCAACCCAAAACAGGTCCTAATGGATTCAAGCTCAATGTTGCATATCCAAATCCATTTAATTCATCAACTATGATATCCTACACTTTACCAAAAGATCAAAACGTCATAATAAGATTGCTTGATATAAGAGGAAGGGTATTAATGGTAAACCAGCTAGGTAAACAAAAAGCTGGGGATCATTTATTTAAACTGAATGGAAAAGATCTTCCTTCAGGTAGTTATATTGCTCAAGTTGAAATAGCCGGATCGAGTTTAACTCAAAAGATCAGCTTAATAAAATAGATCAATCGATCCTCACATTGATCGCTTTATCTCCTTTCATACCAAAGTCTACATCAAAGGATACTTTTTGTCCTGCACGTAGTCCACGAGATTGTAGATGCTGTCTAATTCCACTAACATGAACAAAGTAATCTTCATTATCCTGGCCAGTTATAAAACCAAATCCTTTTGATGAATCGTATTCTTTAACGACACCCTTCTTCATTTATCTTCTTCATCAGGTTTAAAATCCATTGATACAGAATTAATACAATACCTTACACCGGTTGGTTGTGGTCCATCATTAAATACATGGCCTAAATGTCCATCGCATTTGCTACAAGTGATCTCAATTCGTCGCATTCCAAAACTACTATCTTCATTTTCTTCTACAGACTCAGGCAATGCCTCATAAAACGCGGGCCATCCACATCCAGATCTATATTTGGTCTCTGAATCAAAAAGTTTATTTCCACAACCAGCACATAGATACATACCATTTTCAAAATGACCATCATATTCACCTGTAAATGCTCTTTCGGTGCCTTTCTCACGGAGTATGTGGTATTCCGCAGATGAAAGCATACGTCGCCATTCTGAATCTGATCTCTTCACTTTCTTGAATTCATCATTATTAGTTGAATTTAATACTTTATGATCTTCAATAGGAACCTGACTTGAAATACTATTAAATATTATGAGTGAAAAAACTATAACGACCAAAATAAGATCTTTCATTAGTTACCCTTTTTCTTTAAGGCCATGTACAACCAAAGTCCCTGGAAAATCATCCTTAGCATTTGTTTGAAATGCTGTTACTTGTATGAGACCACTTTCTTCAAAAAGCTCAACCCAATCACTGATACCTAATAATTCCATATGTGTATTCAGGTCAATTGGCCATGAATGGCTCTTACTATTTTCCTTATAGAAATCTATACCCATGATCATCTCACCTCCTTCATTAAGCCAATTTTTCACAATATGCCTTATCACCTTTTTGGGACTTTTAAAATAGTAAAAAACTTCCATGCTATGAACTAGATCAAAGGCATCTTCTGGAACCCATGCTAATAGATCAGAAAGAATGTAATTACCTGTCGGGTCGATCAATTTTGCTTTACGTATCATCTCTTCAGCACCATCAATTCCAATGGATCTAGTACATAAGGGGTGTTTTCTCATTTCCCTTACAACCCAACCATTACCACAGCCTGCATCTACAAAAGAGAATTTAGAGCTTCTAGATCTAACCAATGTATCAAGCATAATATTTACTGCAGATGAGTGGTGTTTCTGCATACCATCATCTTTACCAACTAAGGCCCATTGATTAAAAATATCGGTGGCTTTTTTAGACAACATAGTTTTTAACGATAATAGTTCAGTGTCCCAGATGCAGCAATACCTATACTAATAAAATATAGCACCCCTGATATCTCATCAGGGATATTATACATAGAATCGATCATGATAACTGAAAAAGCAGCTACTCCCATCCAGAAAATAACCATGACAAATTTTTTCCAGAATGATACCATTATAGATGCGTTATCCATATCAAGATGTAATAAAAGAATAAATACCCTAGACAAGCAGTTACCAAGATCTTAATAATTAATTTTTTCATACATTATTCTATGAGGTCTGAGACCATCAAGATATCCATAACAGAATGATGATAATCATAATCGCAATCACCAGCCCACCATTGAAAATCAGTAATATTATTTTCAACAAGTAAAGATTCAGATAAAAGGGCTAGGTCCAACAAAGAGACTAGTCCATCACTGTTCATATCTCCTTTGGGACTTATTGTTTGATAGTCAAGGATAACGTCATATCCTGCCAAAAGACACGGTAATGCTAAAGCTGAATGTCCACCTAATTCTTCAGCGAAGAGTTCAAGAGTTACATTTGATGCTCCATTTTCTATAAATGCATCATAAGCCATCTGAGCATTCTCGTAAGGTACTATATCGTCACCAATACCATGATAAAAATAGGTCGGACTTTCTGGGACCCAATCCAATAGAGTGTTTTCTTCTAAAGTTTGACGAAAAAAGTGATCATCATTATTTTCAAATTCTTCTAATACGTCATCAAGTAAAATATCTAGAGGGTTTTCTGGCATAAGTGCATTGATCTCTCCACCAGAATGTGTACCATCATATAGAGAGGGTAAAGTGTCCGCCCAAAATGGTTCAAAATACTCGCCAAAATCAACATCAAGGCCTTGATAGTACCATAGATGGCTTGTTAATACATAAGGTACGTAATATGGCTGGGGATATTCTGGTTCAGAAAGAAAATATGGCACCATTGTTCCTGAAAGATCATAAGGACCTGCCATAGGAAAAGAAGCGGTAACAGAAAATTCATCGGAATAGTCCATTTGGATGCCTCTTTGAGAAGCAAGGGTGGCATATCCGCCATCAGAATATCCGATCAGGAATAATTGATCATTGAATTGGAAACTATCATTGCCCTCTAATTCAATTGATAATTCCTTCACACTCCTTAGCATATTCACTAAAGCTTCTGTATGAGGATCTGCAATAATATAAGGATGGTATTTATCAGGATCTCCAATTCCAGTATAATCAGGAATAACCGTAATAAACCCTGATGGCGCTGTCACAAGACTTACTAATAATACCTCCAAATTATCCGTACCAACACCTGTTACTGAAGGTGCCTGACTATCCAGGATTATTGTGCCATGTTGGTAGGTTAAGATCGGGAAGGCTTCCGTTGGTGATTGTGGGATAATTACAAGACCCGCAAGTGTATCTATTGTGCCTAATTGGCTATGTGATTCATATTGAATATCATAGACTGAAATGGGATAGACGGGAATTGAGAGACCATTCCCCAAAGAATTAAGAACAAACTGGATTGCCGTAATTGAGAATGTACTCTGATAATTATACTCTATAAGGTCGCCAGAATCAGCTGACCCGAATGAACCACAATATAACCATAGACCAAGATAGACTTTAACAAATTTCATAATTTCAAATGTTTTAACGGACTTCCAATATCTGTTTCAACATTTGTTTATCATCTGGCAGTAAGCCTGAATTCACCAATCTAGGAGTGAGTGTTCTTAACCTTGGCTCTCTTTTAAATACATCAAGAAAGATGGGCAATGCTTTTTCGAGGTTACCTTTACTTGCCATTGTTATAGCTGCCCAATAAGGCAATTCAGGATTCTGAGGATAGAATTGAGATGCTTTTTCATATTCAATTAGCGCTTTTTCAACATCATCATGTTCAAGATAATGGTCTCCTTTATTAGCATGTCTATAGGCATGATGAATACGAATTAACCTTCTAAGTTCATCTAATGGTTCTGAATGATCATCTACTCGAAGGTCCATTACAATATCTTTCCACGCTACGCCAGTTGGATCCCCTGTAACAATTAGCATTGCTGCTGATTGTTTGCCTCTGATATCTCCACCTTCCTTTTCTGCAGCTTCTAGAGCTGTCATCATCTTTTCAGCTAGATCGCCTTGTGATGTTTCAAATGCTTCTGCCATAGCTGGCCAAACTGATTCTTTATCCATAAGGTTAGCCTGCACAGAATAATTTTTTCCAATTTGATGGCCTGCCGCATAGATGCACTTACTACCTGTATGGGCTGCAACATTACCGTTTATATCGATCATTGCAACCTGACGAACGGACTCACCATCATCTTGCGAAAGAAGATCATTCAATGCTTCCTGAGCTGTTTTTCCATTCTCCATAAGAAGTAATCCATCAGGACCATATTCTACCTTTACAAAAGATTGAGTGGCAACTGCTCCAACCCCTGCTTTTGCCCAAGGCACAAGCGATCCAACAGAAAACCAATGGCTTTGAACTGCAACACCTAGTTCACCTGTTTCTTCATCATAGGCAACAATTGAATAAGTATGCACGGGAACTGACTCTGAGAATGTTTGTGAAAGTAAAACACCCAGAAAAATTCCGGGTGTTAATAAAAACTTTAATAGGATAGGATAGTAATAATGAATCATGATCCACTATGTTTTTGAACAACATGACTTTGCGCAATTAGCGCCACATTGTTTTTTTACTTTATTTGAACAACAAGGCTTCTCGCAATCTGTGCCACAAGTTTTTACAACATTTTGTTTACAACATGGTTTTACACATCCTGAACCACAACTTTTTTCTTTATTACAGCAATCTGGCTTACTGCATACGGTACCAACTTGACAAGTATTCCCTTCTACTGTTTGAGGGGTATAATTATATGCTGTAATAAACATAACAATTACTAAAGAAAAAAATATCCCAAGAGTTAATCTGCTCATGTCACCTCCAAATAAGATCAAATATTAATAAAAGAATAATACTCCAAAATTTATAAGATATCTAAACTGGAAATAAGTTAAGAATAAAATTTGTTTGATGAATAATTATCTGTAACCATATTTGTATCTAAAGGTAGAGAGTATAGATTGAATGCTAATGATATTCTATTTTTATTACTTTTATTTATTGGAACAGAATGCTCTATTTTTGAATCAAAGATGATCATTTTCCCCTCTTTAGAATTCACAGACCATTCCTGAGATCCATCTTTTGCCTTTTTACGAAATTGAATATTTCCAGAATTCTGGGGAACCGAAAGATAATACACCCCTGATAATACTGCATTGTCCTTATGGTCGTGCCAACCCGTTGACTCTCCGGGTTTTGCAATATTGAACCAATATTCATCTTTTGGAAAACCCAATCCTTTATATGGAACAATAACTGATTGGTCTGTTAGATCCTTAGCTGCTTTACAGGCAAAATTCAAGATCTCTTTCAATCCAGGGATAAACTCTAAATCTAGATAATGATTTTCCCAACGTCCTTTTATCTTATGAGAATATTCTACATGCTCCTCATTACTATAAATCGAATTAATAATATTGGATCTGCAAATATCATCTAGAACAGGAAAATATTCTTTTATTATTTTTGTTTGAAGATCCATGATCAGATATAGGTTTTAAGATCAACCTTTTTCTAATACACCAGACTGAGCAAACCCAAATGTCTGATGTAGAACGGAGAAACAAAACACACCAACGATCATCTTTTGCGATACAACTTGGAAGACCAATTCATATTCACCTGCAGTAGCTGGTGGCCCATACTGAAGGATGCCGACATAGGCAAAGATGGAAACAAAAAACAATGCATATCCAATCGAATATCTTTTTTCTAATCTCTCTGATCTAAAGATCACGATGGTATAAACAAATGCTGTAACTAAAAAACAATGGAATATATTATTAGCAAAGAACACATGCGGGTCATGAACAATATCTGATGGTGTCAAACCTGTACCTATCATACAAACGGACCCACCAATTGCAAAAATGGTACCAATAATGGCCAAGATATAATTTATCCTATCTTCACCTAATACATTTGGAAGCACCAAATAATAAAATGAGAAAGTTATTCCAACTATGGTTAATGAAAATGCAAAAATGATCATTGATAAATAGTTTGGATCACCATTACGTGCGACATAGGTGCCCATATCAGAAAAAAAATTATTAGTGAAAGAATACCCTGTAGTAGATGTATCATGTAAAGTACCACCAGGATAGACTATCATACCTGCTATCTGAAGTAAAATAAATAGTGCAGTTGCAATTCTTGGAATGAGAACAAGCATTGTAGGCTTATTTATTAGATCGATAATTCGATACATAAACATGATCATAATTTGAATAAAAATTTTGAATTAAACAGCTAATTCATTCTAATAAATAATTGCAATTATGTGATGGTAATCACTCTCTAAAAAATGGAAATAGGGATATAGAAATATTGAGACGTATATTTATTAAGATGTACCTATTTAGGTACGTTTGGTATGTAGAGAAGGGGCGTAATTCATATAATGTGCTTACCTCATTTTTGAATTATGCCCCAAATTTTATTTTCAATTGGATTATATTAATTTGTATTACCTAGATCATCTGTCTTAATTAATAGAATATCAGGCACACTATTACTATTTGAATTACTATATCCTGTAATAATATATCCACCATCGGATGTTTGAAGGCTCCAAAATCCTCTATCATCTCCATTACCGCCATAGGATCGTTGCCATTCTATATTCCCAGATAGATCTGTTTTAATAAGCCATAAATTGAATCCACTATTACCAAATGAATCTGAATAGCCGGAAATAATATATCCTTGATCTATTGTTTGCATTACCGATCTACCATGATCTGTGCCAATACCACCAAAGGTCTGCATCCATTCTTGGTTTCCTTCAGAATCGGTCTTTACAAGATATGCATCATTATATCCACTACCAAATGAATCTGTTTGACCTGCGAATATATATCCACCATCATTTGTATGAGCTATTGATCGACTCGATTCTGTGCCCTGTCCTCCATAAGTTTGATTCCATTCTTCATTTCCATTATTATCTGTTTTAATTATCCAGGCATCCCCATTATTATCTCCTTGTGATCGCGTGATCCCAGCGATTGCATATCCACCATCATTTGTATGGATGATTGAATAACCATAATCATTACCATTCCCTCCCCCATAAGTGTGATTCCAAATTTCATTACCTGTAGCGTCTACATTTAAAAGATTAACTAAGCTATAACCTGTATTGGGATCAATCACATCCCCAACAATAATAAAATTCCCATTATCTAAATATTGAATAGAATTACCAACCTCATCTTGGTCTGTGCCATAGGTCTCATGCCACTCAACCTCTCCATTTTGATCAGTTTTCAGTAGCAATATATCTTTACTATCACCTGAACTTGAAATTGAAGAACCAACCATAACAATACTACCATCTGGTAATTCAGATGAACTATTTATTCTATCAGTTGTACTAAATGTATGATCTTGTATCCACTCTTGCTCTCCTTTATAATTCACTTTAAGAATCAAAACATTGTTATAAGAATTACCAAGTAAACTTGTATTACCAACAACAATATATCCACCATCCATTGTACTAATTATATGCCTTCCATAGTCATAACTTGCATCACCATAACTCTGGTTAAAAATGAACCATGAACAACCTTCTTCAATATTACTAATAGACTGCAGACCCCAATAGTCTTGGACCACGATCTGATAATATTTGTACTGGCTTTGCTCAATTTGGTAATGATCAAATGTTGTAATGTTAATATCATTTGTTTCAAAGATCTTGACAGCACTACTCATATCAGAATAATTTGATTCAAATAACATATATGATTCAAAATCGCTTTCAGAATTACCAGACCAGCTTATTAAAAATAAACTATCAGAAAAGTTTATCGGGTCTATAGTTACTGCGATCGGATGCTCATCTAAAATATAATATCCATCGCTAATAGAATAATATCCATGTATATCCTCAACCTTAGCCCAGTACCAATAAGGAGTGACTGGATCAAATTCGTCAATTTGAATTATGGTATCCGCTACATTAGAGACTAAGGCTATTGAATATTTTTCTCCATCAAGTGAATTAGAGCGAAGGATCTCATAATTATTAAAATCTATATCGACCGACTGTTGTATCACTATCGTCATTTCTGATTCTGTATATTCTATTGAAATAATATTGATATTCTGAGGATGAGAAGTTGAATTATCAACAATGACAGAAATGGATTCACTATCAGATATATTATCATTCATATCCGAAGCCTGCACAGAAATATAATGTTCGGTGCTGTCATCATAGGGCACTGTATTCCATAAAAATTCATAGGGTGCGCTACTGTCAACAATACCAGTTGCAGTACTATCTATCCATAATTCAACAAACTTCACTGAATCATTATCAGTTGCGACACATTTTACCGTTGTTATTTCTGATACTATTGAGGATTGTAGAGGTTTTGTTATAAATACTGTAGGAGGAAAGCTATCGGTCTCTTCCTCACAGTTTATCACGATCAGAATAGTAAATAAAATATAAAATAAAACTGACTTTTTCACATCCTGAAATTAATTCTGAGGGAAATTTTAATTGATATAATAATAACTCTTAGATTATATCAGGTACATATTTATAATTAGATCTAGGGGGTCGCTCATAATTTTTTTGCTGCACTCTATCCGGCATTTTTACCTCAGGAGATTCAACTTCAGAATATTCTATAAGACTCAGTAAGTGGTTAATGCAATTGACTCTAGCTTTCTTTTTATTATCAGATTCAACAACATACCAGGGACAATACGGAGTATCTGTATGTTCGAACATATTGTCTTTTGCTTTTGAATAATCATCCCATCGATTAACCGATTCAAGATCCATTGGACTTAGTTTCCAACCTTTGGTCGGATCAGCTGCACGTGCTTTAAATCTTTTCATTTGCTCTTCTGCACTTACTGAAAACCAATATTTGATCAATTGAGTCCCTGAACTGATAACCATCCGTTCAAATTCTGGACAGGTTTGCAAAAAATTAACATATTGTTTTTCTGTACAAAACCCCATTACTCTTTCAACACCACCACGATTATACCAACTACGATCAAAGATAACTATCTCTCCTGCAGCAGGTAGATGAGTAATATATCTTTGATAATACCATTGTGTCTTTTCACGCTCTGTAGGTGCAGCAAGGGCAACGATCTTACAATATCTAGGGTTCAAATGCTCAGTAATACGTTTTATAGTACCTCCCTTTCCAGCAGCGTCCCTACCTTCAAAAACAATAGCAATTTTTTTACCAGTTTCTATAACCCAATCCTGTAGTTTTACTAATTCTATCTGTAATTCCTGCAGTTTTGTTTCATATTCTTTTTTGAATTCTTTTTTATCGCTCATAATAACATACTTTTTTATTTAGTTATAAAATAACATCTGAATCATGTCCAAGATCAGTGTAATTAATCTAAGGATATTCCTACAAACAAAAAACTCCACGAACGTGAGAATTTTTATTTAAAAATATTTAATTTTATTTCAATAGTATCATCTTCTTTGTTTGCAAAAGACCAGCCGCCTCTATACTATATAAATAAACACCTGCTGATACTGGTTGCCCATTATTGTTCGTCCCATTCCATTTGATAAAATGATGACCAACCTTTTGATGACCATTAAATAGCTCCACTACTAGATCACCACTCATATCATAAATATTAATACTGATCAATTCATTATCAGAAAGATCATAGCTAAGGGTTGTCACTGGATTGAAAGGGTTCGGATAGTTTTGATACAAACTCACTTTCTCTGGAAATAATGGTCGTTTATCATTATTAAGTGATAGACTAATGATAAGATCATTCAAATCATCAGGTATTCCAGTAGAAATATTCTGATGCAATATAAGATTCCCTCCAGCATCAAGAAGGAATATATCTCTTTGAGAGGCATTCCAATCTGACCAGATTGAGAATGGAGATTCATCTGCACAAACAGCAGCATCATTCCCATCTGTCCAATTAGTTGAGTATCCTATATCAGTATCTTTACCAATACCTATCAATTCAAAAGCGATACCTTGCTCTTTTAGCTCATCATATAAATTATTTAATTGCTCGAACCGAGATGTACATATGAGTCATGAAAAATTCCCAAAATAATGTAAAGTCGATTTACCTTCAAAAAATGAGGTGCCTACATTATTACCATAATATGTTGAAGAGGGGTTTATATCCTCTAAGGAATAATCATATTGACCCATTAAAACCGATATGAATAATATAATTAAAATCTTTTTCATATTATAAATTATTGAATTCTAGTGAAAACTAAATAATCTGTAAGTGTGATATATATCACACTTTTTATATTTTTTCAATACTAATGCATTTTTTTGACCATCTGTCATTCTTTACTCTCTTAAATACAAAATAATCAATTGTACACTTAGCTTTAGCTTCTATTTTTTCAGTATCAAACTGCCGACTATTTGGTTCCATAATTAACACAAATTTATCGAATGGTCTTGCAGCATATTGCGACACACTAGCCATAGCTGATAAAGCATACTCCATTTGATTTTCATATCGATTTCTATTTACCTCAATATTTAAGTGGAGTACCTTCTTGTTATCTTCTGCATAGACCCTTGTACGTGTTATTTTTGGTGAATTATGGTCTCTAGCAAAATATTTTGGAATCATTGCTGCCACCTGTCGATCTGAAAATTTTGCTCTCGCTTCAAGTATAACTGTTAGTTGCGATAAAATGAATAGACCAAGAATCAAATTACTATTTCTCATATCTATATTTATCCTTTTTTTAAAATTAACAAAAAGTTGAAAGAAATATGGTCACTGGTAAAATTGAATTAAATATCTCCTATATAATCAGATAAAATCAATATATCAAAAATATCCGTGAACTGATCAAAATTAAGATCTCCTACATCCTCAATATCGTTTTCATTAATAATGGAGACCACCAATATGATCAAATATCACCATCACTTTTTATATCGTATGCATGAGGATTTCCACATTCTAATGTCGAATTAAACTGTGAGTCATTTGATGGAGGGATCAGTAGTTAAACACAGCAGGGCAGATCCTCCATCAAATAGTATTTCGCCCAAAATAAGGTTTTCTCTAGAACATCACCATATGGGAAGGCAGCTGAACCATGATCTCCTCCTGATATCTCGTAAAGCATCTTCTCAGTTGTTTCTGGTGTATATGCGTACATATCCTGACCCAAAGCGCCATCATATTCGGGAAGCTCATCAATCTCATTTTGTCCAGCTATGATCAATGTTGGAGTATCATGAATCATGTGTTCAGGGAGGAAGCACCAACATCCTTCGGCACTTTCAGGAGGACAATTATCACAATCATAAATAATAATAGTAGGATTTAATGCTATGGCAGCCACAATGGATTGACTATTAATAGGATCATAAAGAGTAAGTGCAATCTGTGAAGCTCCTCCTCCCATTGAATATCCAGAGACGATAAAACGATTTGTATCTATCAGCCCTACCAGAGGAGAGCCTGTTCTCCACTGCTCTTCCTTGACTGTCGTTATTGCATCAAGTAATCCCTCAGCCCTTTGCTCATGTGTATCATTGACCTCATCGTTTGGACCTATGGTTATTGCTAAAAAACCATGAGATGCATAAAACTCCCCCCACTCTGCCATCGATGAACTCCCACCTCCCCATCCAGGAGTTAAAACAACTGAGCTAAATGGAGGCTCCGCATCAATTGGGTAGTATAGTACACCATCCATATAGTCCGGACCATTTCTTAGTCCATTACTCTCATTTATAGAGGAAAATTGATAAGGCCCATACTCAGTATCACCGCCACCACCAATTTCTTGGCACTGGCCAGTTTCTTCGTTCCATTCACAGTATTCTGCCCATTGCAAACATTCTGTTGAATCAAGATCTGAGCATTCAGCATATATATAATTAAATTGAAAAAGAGTAATAAAAACTAAAATGTATCTTGTCATAATAAAATTTACGATTCAACACTAGAATATACTTATCCTATATTTATATCATATCTAACATACTTTCACTATATGACCAAAGTTTCTCCTGATATAATTCTAAATGAGAGACTTTTGATGATTGGACAGGTCTTGATCTGTCAAAATATTTACCACTTACATTTTCCACTTCATCAGATGATGCTAGATAGACATTTGTACTGGCGCCTTTTACTACATTAATTGCTATTAGTTTTTTCCCAATACTTAAAATGTTTTTTCCCAAACCAGTATTATTATCTCCAAAACATGTATCTACAAAGCCAGGATGAAGAGCGTTAAATGTTATGCCAGTATCTTTATACCTTTTATGAATTTCATAAGTAAAAAGAATATTCATTAATTTTGAATTACAATAAGCAGTCCAACCCTTATATTGATTTTTCATTTGAATATCATCTATATCCATTTTTGCTCCAAAATGGGCAGATGATGCTACATTAATAACTCTACCTGGCTGATCAAATTTTATTATATCCATTAATAAAAGGGTGAGCCTAAAATAATTGAGATGATTTAATGCAAATGTCATTTCTAATCCTTCTTCAGTACTCAGACATTTATTAAAATATGCGCCAGCATTATTTATCAAAACTCCTATAGAATTATATTCTGATTTTATTTCATTTGCGAGAGTCTCAATACTTTTAATTTTTGATAGATCGGTCTTAAAGAACTTAAGAGATTGATTATCTGTCGCTTTTACTATTTCATCTAATACAGCATTGCCTTTTTTCCGATCTCTTCCAACTAAACCAATTCTATATCCTAGTCTTGCTAGATCAATGGCAGTTTGCTTACCAATACCATCAGTTGCTCCTGTGATTATACAGTTTTTTTCCATTTAAGATTGAGATAGACGTAATGGTTTTTTTGGATCTCTACATATTGCAATGAAAAGATA
>CAYOJL010000037.1:0-19943 GCA_964404235.1 uncultured bacterium
TTGATGCACTATTTGATGTAGATGTGACAGATTTTTTTGAACTTCCTGCTGATGAAAATGTAATGGATAAAAAAGACTCGGCCAATATCATACTAGAATCCATCCAAGCTATCTATATTCCAATAAGACCTGAAGAATTAACATATATTGGTACTCAATTGCCTTTGTACAATTTAAATACAATGTTATTTGGAAATGAGAATTGGTTAGATATGGGTTTATTGAACCAAGAGGTGATTGGCCCTCACGTTTCAGGTATGCGTGTTATTTCAGATGTGAATTCTGCTATATCCAATGGTAATCAAGATACATTTTCAAATTATTTTTCTCTCGCTCAAGATCATGCAGCTTTTATAGAGTCGGTTGCTTCACATCATATTTTGAAACGTAGACAGTTTTTAGCAAAGCTTCGGCAACATCCTGGCTATTTTGGCGAACATACATCTATAATATTTTTTGGAAAGAATAGTAATGAAAATGGGTCGGCCCAAGTATTAGAATACTCTAACAAGAAATTAAAGAACCTTGGTATTTATGATGGAATAAAATATAATAATGAAGTTGGAAAAAGATAACTGGTTAGAAATTTCAACTAGTTTCACTAATCCAAGTATCAAAGCTAGATTCAGTTTAAGATCATTCCCCATGGATCAAGTAGAAAGTAGAAAGTCTTTTGCTAATTCAGTTGGTTTTGGTTCTAAAGATCTTATTATTCCTGAACAAACGCATTCAAATAATGTGATTTTTTCTCAAAGCCCTGGTAGAATACCTAATTGTGATGGTGTTTTTTCTAATCATACTGATTATGTATGTTCTATCCAGGTTGCAGACTGCATGCCTGTCTTTTTTGCTCATAGATCAAAATTAGTTTTTGGTATAGTACACGCTGGTTGGAGGGGACTTGTAAATGGTATTTTTCGCAAATCAGTATCTACTTTATTAAATAAGAAATTTAATTTAATAGATTTTGAAATTATTATAGGCCCATCTATTCAAGCCTGTTGTTTTGAAGTTAGGAAAGATGTTTTAGATCAATTTGATCCTCAATTTGTAACTCCTAAAGGCGATGGTCAGTTTCAAGTAGACCTCCAGCAATTAGCGCTTAATGAATTGAGCCAGTTGGGATATGATAATAGGAAAATACATATAATGCCTGATTGTACTTTTTGTCTTGAATCTCAATATTATTCTTATCGTCGCAATGGGGAAAAAGCGGGACGTATGATTGGTTTAATAGGTATAAAATAATCAGGTTCCTATTATTTATAATGCTCCTATAAATTCCCATACTATTGTTATGACAATCATTGATGGTATTATACTCGGGATTATTCAGGGTGTCACTGAATTTTTACCAATTAGCAGTTCTGGTCACCTTGTAATTGCACAAGAGTTACTTGGAATTAAACAACCAGGTAATCAATTTGAGATTCTAGTGCATATGGGTACACTAGCTAGTATAATAGTGATATTCTTTGATGATATTAGATTTTTATTTTTATCAATCAATAAAAAAGGAACGCAAAAATTTATCTCATATATTATCATTGGTACCATTCCCGCAGTTTTATTAGGTCTTGGTTTTAAAGATACATTAGAATCATTATTTGAAAATACTTATTACGTGGGATGTGCTCTGATCTTTACAGGAATCATTCTTTTTACTTCCAATAATGTTAAACGAATGGAAAAAGATAATTCATATCATAAATCATTTCTTATTGGTATTGCTCAGGCATTGGCTATTATACCAGGAATTTCTAGAAGTGGTATGACTATAAGTTGTGCTCTATTGTTAGGCCTCAGTGCAAAGGAATCTGCTAGGTTCTCTTTTTTACTTGCGATACCCGTAATATTTGGTGCAGGGTTACTAATGGCCTTAGATATTGATGATGGTTTGCAAATTGAGCCTGCAGTTGCATTAGCTGGATTGATTAGTTCATTTATTATAGGCATCATTGCTCTTAAATGGTTACTTGACTTGTTGCAAGATGGCAAGTTACACTATTTTGGAGTATATTGTTTTTTTGTTGGTACATTAACATTTTTTTATAAATGGATCTAATTAGTTTTATATTTATTCTTTACCTTTGCTTTTTAATGGCAGTTGGTGCATGGACTTTCCGGTATAATAATACCCAAGAAGATTATCTTTTAGCTGGAAGGAAACTAGGACCATGGGTCACTGCATTTTCTGAAAGAGCCTCGGGGGAATCAGCGTGGTTGCTTTTAGCTCTGCCAGGTGCTGCAATTACTATTGGGATGGGTGAATTATGGTCTGTATTAGGTATTATAATTGGAATTATTTGCTCTTGGTACCTGATAGCAGAAAAATTACGTCAGCAAACTGAAAAATATAATGCACTTACGATTCCAGAATATCTGCATCGACGTTTTAATGATACCTCGAATGTAATTCGGATCTTTTCGGCATTTATAATAGCATTTTTCTTCCTTTTTTATGTTTCTGCCCAGTTCCATGCTTCAGGTAAAGTACTCAACTCATTATTTAATTTAAAGCCATTGGTTGGGATATCAATTGGAGCTACGGTCATTATAATTTACACTTTATTGGGTGGCTTCCTTGCTGTTGCATGGACTGATTTAATTCAGGGTATATTGATGATAGGAACATTAGTAATCTTACCACTAGTAGGCTTTATTGAATTATCTAATTCGGAACAATCGATCATGGATGGTCTTCGTTCAGCCAGTTTAATATTTGGGAATAATAATGAATCCTTGGTAAGCGGACAAAAAGGCTTTGCAGCACTCATTCTTGCGCTAGGTGGACTAAGTTGGGGGTTTGGATATCTAGGACAGCCACATTTGGTTATTCGGTATATGGCCATAAGAAGTTCAGAAGAAGTTACATTGGCAAGAAAAATTGCTATTGGTTGGGCAATTCCTGGAATAACTGGAGCTTTTTTTGTTGGAATTGTGGCAATGATGTATTTTGGACCAGCTTATTTTCAGACTGTAGATCCAGAACAATCAATGCCAATTCTGGCCAGCGAACTATTGCACCCTGTAATTGCTGGATTATTTATTTCAGGAGCAGTTGCAGCTATGATGTCTACTGCAGACTCTCAGCTTTTAGTATCAGCCTCTGCAGTAACAGAAGATTTTTACCATCAATTCCTCAATAAAGATATATCTGATAAGAATTTGGTAAAACTAAGTCGATTTATGATTATAATCCTTGGTCTTATTGCATATTGCATTGCGTTGTATTCAGAGATCAAAGGTAGAAATATTTTTGGAGTCGTGAGTTATGCTTGGAGCGGATTAGGATCTGCATTTGGTCCTGTTTTAGTTATGACACTCTGGTGGGAAAAAACATCACGCATGGGTGTTATTTTAGGTCTTGTTACAGGATTCCTGACTACCATTATATGGGCAAATATTCCAGAATTGAGAGCTATAATGACAGAGCGATTATCAAGTTTTGTCTTTGCATTTTTAGTAGTTTATATAATTAGCTATTATTATCCAGATGAGACTAAGAGAAGCGATTAACGATATAAAAAAAGGAGTTATACATCCTGTTTATTTGTTAAAAGGAGATGACCATTTTCTTCAAAATTTCTTTATAAATAAATTAGAAAAAGAACTTTTTGTTGATCAGCCAGCAAATAGGATGCTAATGTTGCCAGATGAAATCAAAGGTAAAGAAATTATTGATCAACTTACAACGATTGATCTGTTTTCTGAGAAAAAACTATTTATTATAAGAGAGCCACAGAAATTAAAGGGTAAAGCTTCATTAGATCTTATTTCAATATGTAAAGAATCAATGGACAATAATTTTCTTATATTGGTCAGTGATGATTATATCCTAAAATCATCATTTTTTAAAAAAATTGAAACTTTTATCAACCCAATTGATGTTCAAACACCCTTTAAATATGATATGAAAAAATGGGCTAGTTATTTAATAAAAAAAAGAGGAAAAACCGCTGCTGGTAATGTGCAACAAGCCCTAGTAGATATGGCTGGAGATTCTGTAGCTCACTTAGACAATGAAATAGAGAAGATCTGTCTTTTAATTGATAATAGAAGCAATATTGAGATTGAAGATGTTGAAAAGTTCTCAGGCTGGAAGAGAGATAGACAGCGTTGGGAATTATTAACGGCACTAGCTGAAAAAGATTTTTCGAAGGCTATAAAACTTGGTAAAACTATTATAAATAAGCATGAATCTATGATTTCTCTACTCTATCCTTTGACTTCCTTATTTCAGGAAATGTTATTCTTTAAAATGAAAAAAGGAACTTTTAAAGAACATAGTGGTTACACAGCTATACCACCATCATTAAAGAAGCGTATACCGCAATTATCAAGGCAGTTTTCTATTGAAGCGTTGCAATCTGCGCTTATAATGCTGGGGGATATTGATAAAAGACAAAAATCAGCATTTTCTAAAGATGAAACAGAACTCATCCATTTCATTGGACATGTCATTGGATAAACAACATTCAACATTTGTTTATACAGATGAGCAACTCATAGGTCGTTTTCAATCAGGAGATGAAGGCGCTTATATCGAATTAGTAAATCGCTATAAGGATAGGCTAATTAATTTTGTATATCAGTTTTTAGGAGATATTGAACAAGCTGAAGATGTTGTTCAGGATACTATGTTAAAGCTTTATGAAAAAAAACATTATTATCGTGAGATTGCAAAATTTTCAACTTGGATCTATACTATTGCACGCAACCTTGCCAATACAGAACTAAGGAAAAGAAAAAGACGTAAAACAACATATTTAAGTCGAATGACTCGAGAGGAACGTGAATATGAGATTCCTGCAGTGCAGCCAAACCTAGACCAAAATTTACAGAATGAGTTTATTAGGGAACGTATCCAAGAAGCGATTAAAAAATTACCAGAACATTCTAAGAGCGTAATAATCTTAAGAGATAATCAGTAACTTTCTTATGATGATATCAGTAATATAGTTGGTGTACCTCTTGGTACTGTCAAATCCCGAATAAATAGAGCAAGACTACAATTGCAAGCAGAACTACAAGACTTAAAATAATTATAGGAGTTAATAATATTGATGAATCGCTACCAGTTTGAAGATTTAATATCAGAGTATATTGAGAATGAACTTTCCTTGTCAAAACGGAAGGAGTTTGAATCCTATCTGGAAAATAATCCAGATGCGTTAGAGTTGGTTAATGCTATACGATTAAATATCGAAAAAGCAGGAACCTTACCAAAAATCAAAACGAGTTCAAAATTCAATGATCGGCTATTAAATCGAATAAAATTAGAAACTGATGAAAGAAAAAGTGGATTACCGATCAAGGGACTAATATTTGGTTTTACACCCATCCATGCATCAATGATGACGGGTCTATTAATTGCATTTGTTTTTATTAACATACAGCTTTTCAAGCCATCTTTAGATATGATAGATTCAAAAAATCTATATACAACAAATGAAGAATTAACTGATCCTGTTCCAAATCCTTCATTGAATATCCAAGATTTTCATAAAGCACATCTTGCTGATACGCAAGATGACTCTATGCTTACTGATTCTGTCAATCGATCTAAGAAAGATTTTTCTAAGAAGATTCAATTTGTTAATGATTAGTAAATTATAAATTTCCCAAACAGGTTTTAATCCCCGTCCAATCTTGCTAATTTTACTGACGGGGATTTTTATATTATGTCATCAATGGATAACCTACAATCGTTTACCAAAGCATTAACTGCATTTTGCTTTATTGTTTTTATTTACTTTTTTATACCTGAATCCTTTTCAAGAATCAGTGATTTATTACAATATATAATCATTGTCGCTACTATCGTGATTTTAATGTTGTATTATAATAAGGTTTTAGGCGATTTGCCATTAACAGAATCATCAAATCAGAGTCCAAGTTTATCTTCAGATATAGTTACCATAGATTCTAAAAGTAATACAAAAGATCTTTATGAAAATCTTACATCTTTGGTTATCACGATGACACGATCAATAAATCCTAATTGTAAATCAGCAATATATATTATTGATCCAGAAAAACAGATTTTTACTCTTCAAGCAGGTAAGACCAGTGAATTTTCTGACTCAATATTTGCTGGTAATGAAAAAATAAAAAAATATATTAATAAAAGTAAAAAACTTCATCAAAAAGAGCACCCGGATATATGGTCAGAGCTTTTTTTCGGCCAAAATTGGCGAGGCAGTGAATGTGCTATTTTTAGCCCAATAAATTTACATAGCAATCTTGCTGGTTTCATACTCACTTCTATAGACCATTTCACAGATGCTACGGATAAAGAAATGGATATTCTTAAGAAAATGGGAGATTTCGTATCATTCGGTTTAGAAAATTTAGAGAGTCTAGATAAACATATACTTGGAGAGGAGAGTAAAACACTGATTCTAGAGATCTTATTCAATTTAGATTTCAAATCTGATGCCAACAATATCTTTAATCAATTCAAATATTTACTTAGAACTTTTTTCCAATATGATAGGGCTACAATGTCAATTCGTAAAGAAACTGAAAATAGGAGAAAACACGATAAGGGTATTATATCAATTATTAGGTTAACTGATGGAGAAAAAGATGAATTTATTGAAGGTATAGAATTTCCAACTAATGGATCATTACATGGTCTGCCTGTAGTTAATGGAATATCACTAATAACTGCAGATTGGAAAACGTCTTATCCAAATATTGTAAGATTTAAATCTACTGAATCAGAAAAATATAATTTTAAATCTGTTATTGCTGCTCCCGTCATTATTGAAGGAGAGAGTAGAGGTTCTATTGTTTTAGAAAGGTTGGATGAACGTTTATTCAATAATTCAGAGTTAAAAGATCTTGAATTGATAGGACAAGTTTTAGGTTCTGCATTACATTGGAGGTATGAATATGAAAAGATTCATAATAATGCAACTCATGATGGTCTTTCCGGACTTCTAAATCACCAAACATTTAAAGAAAGATTTAACGATGAAATTCAACGTGCAGCTCGTTTTCAACAGAAGATGGCTGTTATGATGTTTGATCTAGATAAATTCAAAAAAGTGAATGATACTCTTGGGCATCAATATGGTGATTATGTGATTCAAACTGTAGCTAAAATTATGATAGATAATGTACGTGCTGTTGATGTTGTTGCTCGTTATGGTGGTGAAGAATTTGCAATTATATTGATTAATACTACTGCAGCTATGTCAAATATGGTTGCCCAAAGGATTGTTGATAATATTGCAGAATATGAATTTTCTATGGATGGTGCTGATACTAAGCTTACTATATCTGGTGGAATGTCTGAATATCCAACTCATACAGAGAATATTAAAGAATTAATAGAATTTGCTGATCAATCTATGTATGCCACTAAACAACAAGGCGGTAATGGTATTACTATACACCAAAATGATTCAAATAAAGATGCCCCATCAAGTTAAGATAAAAATAATTTGCATAATTTTTACAACTCATTTTTCCATTAATGCAGATGTTATTAATAATAATGAACTTGCTTTAAATCATTTTATGCAAGGTGAGTTTTTAATGAATCAAGGGAATTATGCACTAGCCATTCTTGAGTTTCAAGAGGCCATTGAATTAGACCCAAATGCTTCTACTATTCATGTTTCTATAGCTGATGGATATAGAAGATTAGGTAAAGTAAAACGTGCAGAAAACCATTTGCAAATAGCTTTAGATCTTGACCCAGAAGAAAAAGAAGCACGGGAGATGTTAGGCCAACTTTATCTGACGCAGAAAAAATATAAAGCTGCTAATAATGTATATATTTCTTTGAACAGGTCTTTTCCTGAGAATTTAGATTATATTTTTACTTTAGCAGATTTGGCTCGGATTCAGAAGAATTGGAATTTGGCGATTGACTATTATATTCAAGGTTATGAAATAAACCCAATGGCTGTCAATGGACTAGAGCAAGCACTGCAAATATCGCTAACTACAAGTAATTTTAGTCGTGCTGAAGAAATTTGTGATTTATTATTGATAGATGACGCTGAGAATCTAGATCTTTTAGAAACCATGCGTGATTTAACTCTTTATAATGGTAACTACGAAAAATCTTTAACGATAGTTGTCAAAATTGAAGAACTAAAGGGTACTGATTCAAATCTATTAATACAAAAAAGTGCTCTTTATGAAGAATTAGATAATCCAGAACTAGCTTTAGAGGTTATCTATATGGCTTTTGAGAAAGATAGTCAAAATGTTGATATACTCCATCGCTTAGTTACTTTATTAATTGGTCAAGAAAGGAATCAAGAGGCTATTCTATATAATCAAAGAATAATAGATCATCATCCTAATGATTCACGTGGCTTTATTAATAATGCGGTAATGGCAATGAGTGGTAAAAAGCCTGAAGATGCAATTCAAGCACTTAGACCACATGCAGATAAATTCTCACAAGATTTTACAGTACAGTATTTACTAGGCACTGCTTTCTATCAAATAAAGGATTATGTTAATTCCAAGATTCATTTATCAACAGCTCTTACTATCTATCCTCAGTCAAGAAATACTAAACATAATCTTGCTTTAATTTATGATTCAACAGGTGATTGGGTAGAATCTGATAAACTTTATGTTGATCTTATTGCGAGTGATAGTACTGATGCTCAAGCCTATAACAATTATGCATATAGTTTAGTTGAACGAGATAGAGATATTGAGTTTGCATTAGAGCTTGCACAAAATGCAATTAGGTTAGAACCAAAATCAGCTGCATATCTCGATACGATAGGGTGGATTTATTTTAAAATGAATAATTATGATGAGGCATTACGCTATATTCGAGAATCTCTAAATATTGATTCTAGTAATGTGACTATCCAAGAACATCTTAATGAGATAATTAAAGTAAAGGCTGAGGTCAATCCACAAATGATTCAGCAAGTGGAGAATCAGGATTGAATGTTAATGTTCAGATTACTGGTTCTAATTATTTTTATTGGTTGTGCTGGTCCTGGAAATCAATTATCAGTATTGATCCCACAAAAAACTTATTTGGAATATCTACAAGAATTTAATTCTTGTACAGGAAAGGGTATGATAGATTCTAACGGTCCGTTAAAAGGTAAGCTTTTATTTAATTTTAAAAGTCAAAGAGATAGTACCTTTTTTCAATTTAGTGATGCATTAGGTCGGAAGGCTTTGTTAATGTGGATTACTCCAAATTCAGTAATAGCAAGAAATCTCATAGAGAATAAACAATATGATTATGATGAGGTCATGGAATTTTTCCCGTTCTTGAAAATATTGGAGCCAAATGATATTACCCAATTTGTTTGGGGTGTCGAACCAAACTACAAAGAAAAATTCAAAATAGTAGACCCATCAATTACAAAAAATATTGAATTAAATTTTCGTGGGGACCAATTAGACAATGAAAAAAGAACACTAGTAGAAGCAAAATTTCGTGATAAGAAATCAAAACAAGTTATAGATATCAATATAAAAAATAGAAATAGAAATTCTGAATATCTTAATCTCAAGAAAGTCTGGAAATTATTGCAATATTAAAATGGATATTTCTATAGTAATACCGGTTTTTAATGAAAGAGATTCCTTACCAGAATTAGTAGAGGAGCTAAAGCATAATCTCATTCACTATAAAACTTGGGAAGTTATTTTTATTGATGATGGCTCTAGTGATGGCTCGACTGAATGGTTAGGTAAATTATCCATTGAAAACAAAAATTTCAAAATCATCCAATTTTATCGAAATTATGGAAAATCAGCAGCATTAAGAGAAGGATTTAAAGTTGCAGCTGGACAATATATTATTACTATGGATGCAGACCTTCAAGATGATCCGGCAGAGATAAAGAATCTAATTGCGAAGTTGAAAGAGGGTTGGGATCTGGTATCTGGCTGGAAAAAGGCTAGATTAGACCCTCTTAATAAAAGATTGCCATCTAAATTATTTAATATGGTAACCAGATTTATGACGGGGGTCATGATACATGATTTTAACTGTGGATTAAAGGGTTATAGGAGCTCAGTTGTTAAATCTATTGATGTATATGGAGGGAGGCATAGATATATCCCAGCATTAGCAGGACAAAGAAAGTTTAAGGTCACAGAAATTATAGTAAACCATCGTTCTAGAAAGTTTGGAGAAACTAAATATGGCGGTTCTAGATTATTCCATGGTTTTTTTGATCTTATAACCATACTATTTCTCAATCGATATAATCAACAACCTCTTCATCTTTTTGGTTCATTTGGTATTGGGTTTTTATCAATAGGTATTTGTGTAGAATGCTATGTGCTTTATTACAAATATTGGCTTGGTCATCCTTTTTCAAAACATATGGCTTTATTGACATTTGGAGTTATGTTGATTGTCATCGGTATCCAGTTTTTTTCAATTGGGTTACTAGGTGAATTGATGGCAAGATCTTCACAAGATAATGAAAATCGAATTAAAAAGTTTCATAATTAAAAATAGTATAAATAACTGAATTATATATTCATGTTTATTTAACCTTTCGAGAAACCATTATCAGTGCCTTCCATAAAAAATAAGATTAATTATATACTTGGCAAAAAATTTGATTTTCAAATAGGTTTTATCATTTGTGGTGCACAAAAGGGAGGCACCACTGCGCTGGATCAATATTTAAGGATGCATCCTGAAATATGTATGGCAGATAAAAAAGAAGTACATTTTTTTGATAATGATAAATATTTTGTTGATCAAAAACCCGAATTTTTAAAGTATCATTTTAATTTTAGTCCTAAGACTCACCATAAGATAATTGGAGAGGCAACACCTATTTACATGTATTGGGAAAATGCTATTGAACGAATCTATAATTATAATCCAGATATAAAGTTAATCGCTGTTTTGAGAAATCCTATACACAGAGCATTTTCTCATTGGAATATGGAGCGCGATAAGAACCGTGAGCATAGAACCTTTTGGAAAGCGATCAAAGAAGAAGAGGTCAGATTAAGGGATGCAGGGCATAAGCAAGATAGAACATTTTCATATTTAGAGCGCGGATTTTATTCAGACCAAATTAAGCAAATGCGATCATTTTTCAATAATGATCAAATATTAATACTGCAAAATGAATCATTGCGCAATGATCCAAATCAAGTATTGGCCAAAGTAGCACAATTTCTATCCATATCATCTTTTGATATAGTTGAACACAGGGAAATACATGCACGTAGCTATCCCATTGCATTAAGTAATGAAGAGCATCAATTCTTGAATATTTTTTATAATGATGAAATAATAAAATTGGAATCCTTATTGGGCTGGGACCTGAGTGCATGGAAGGCAAAAAATGATTAACGATATATTCATTAGTGTCATTACTCCTTCTTATAATCGAGCAAGTGAGCTAGAGCATCTCATGCGATCTATTTCTGCTCAGAGTATAGATCATAATTTATTTGAATTAATTATTTCAGATGATGGTTCAACAGATGATACAGAAGCATTAATTAACAGCTGGCAGGAAAAAGCAAGTTTTTCTATAAAGTATATTTCGCAAGAGAATAAAGGTCCAGGTGCAGCACGTAATCATGGACTTGAAAAATCTATAGGTGAACTAATCCTTTTTATTGATTCAGATTGTGAAGCACACCCCAAATGGATTGAAACTATTGTTGATGAATATCATAAAAGTGAATTTGATGCTTGCGGTGGTCCTGATGGTGGCAAAAAAGATTTTACATTACTTCAGAAAGCCATTGACTATTCCATGACATCTTTTTTTACAACAGGCGGGATGCGTGGACACAGTGAAAAGATGATATCAAAATTTTATCCTCGCACACATAATATGGGAGTTAAACGAGATAAGTATGAAGCCGTGGGTGGATTTGGTAATCTAAGACATGGACAGGATATTGAGTTTAGCCATCGTATTCGAACATCTGGTGGGAAGATCAGGTTTATTAAAAATGCTTTAGTATATCATCGAAGAAGAACTTCATTGAGACAATTTATAAAACAGGTATTTAACTGGGGTGTTGCAAGGATAAATCTAGGTAAAATTGATACCGCCATGCTAGAACCTGTACATTTTTTACCATCTCTATCCATCTTATTATCTCTATTTATTATTTTAATCATTTATCAATTAGATTGGGGCATATCAGAAATATTTCTATTGTTTTTTTCTCCACTATCTATTATTTGTTTGTTAGGGGCATTAAATAAAAAAGATCTAAGGGTATTCCCTATATTACTATTAGTGATACCTATTCAGATCTTTGGATATGGTCTTGGATTTTTACAAGCGTACATAAGGCGATTTATCTTTAATGAAGCTGAATTAGTAGGTTTCAAAAAGAATTATTATAAATGATCGCTATTATCCTAGGAATGCATCGTAGTGGTACATCTACTTTTGCAGGAGTGCTTCATATGAATAAAATATTAATGGGCACTTATGAAACTTTTTGGCCTCGGCCATTAAATCAAAACCCAAAGGGCTTTTATGAAAACTATGATTTCAGACGGATTAATGATCAAATATTAAATCTCTCTGGTTATGATGTTAAATCATATAATACAGAGGTACCATCATTACAAACTAATGATAGGCTATTATCAAAAATGAGCATTCTTGTAAAAGATCACAATTTGCAATATGAAAATTGGGGTTGGAAAGATCCCCGCACGTGTCTAACTATAAAATATTGGGTTGATATAATCCGTGAACTAGATTTAATAGATGATCTTAAAATAATCTTTGTGGTTCGAAAAGCATCATCCGTTGCAAGATCTTTAAAAAAACGTAACAAATTACCTTTAGACAAAGGACTTGAATTATGGAGAAGTTATACTGAACGAGCCCACGAATTTTGTAATGGGTCTCAATTACCTACTCATTATTGTTCGTTTGAAGCACTATTGAATGATCCAGTCTCAACTTGCGATTCCCTATTTGGTTTTCTTAATATGGAATGGGACCCAAAAATCGTTGATCAATTTGTAGATAGATCAATCACTAGTAGTCAAAAAGGTGAAGATGTAATACTTCCTAGACATATTCTTAGTTTAGAATCAGAACTTTATTCTATGATGGATGAATAAAATTGATTTCTGATACAAAAAAAAATATCACAGTGCTTTCAACTAGTTATAGATCTGGAGGGCATTTAAGTAGATTATTTGAAAATCTAAGAATGAAGGCAGATGACCCTTTATCCTTACATTTTATTGTGGTAGACAATACGAATGGTCAAGATATAAAGTTAAAAGATTCATTTTCTAAAGATCTTGAAATTCAATTTATTATGAATGATGGTACGGGGCTCCAAAGATCAATTTCTCATTCTAGTGCTTTAGGTCGTGGTATTCAAAATTGCAAAACAGAGTTTACTCTCATAATAGACCCTGATGTACATGTTTTTAAGAATCAATGGGATAATTTTTGTATTGGCCAAATGAACAGGGTTGATAAAATGGTAATTGGTGCACCATATCCAGATTGGAAACTTGGAAAAGTACACGATTATCCAAGTGTAATTTTTATGTTTTTTAGAACCAAACAGGTGATAGGCTTTGATAGATCTTTTAATCCTTTCCCACCTATAAGTATAAGGATTGTTAATAGTATCCTACGCAAGATCACCCGTTTGGGCTTACTTACAAGTAAGTCTAAACTTGACAAAAGTAAAAGACTTCGAAATATATCAAAATGGCTAGAGAATATCACAGGTATAACAAGTCCAGATACTGGTAAGGAGATCATCGAGAGCTTTCGAAAAGGGGGTTTTGATAGTTTAAACTTTCATGCTTGCTATAGTACGGATATAGAAGATAAGGTCCAAATTGAACAAACTGAACTAGCAAAAGAATATGAGTTGTATTTTTATAATGATGAAATAATGATGACACATATGTATGGTTCGGGAGTATTCCATTGGAAGACAGAAAAAGGCGATGACCTTGAATATTGGAAAGATCTTATTTCAAAAATAGAGAAAACCCTTTGATGAAATTTTTTAATAAAAATAAAACAGAATTGATCATTCTTACCCTTCTACCTTTATTATTTCTTTATCGTATGGTTTTTCTTGGCGAGATCGTTACTACAAATGATGAACTTGAAAGGCATCCTATAAATGAATGGCGTGATGGTTATTTAATTGATAATGAGGACACCCCACAATGGTATCCGAATCTATTTTCTGGTATGCCTTCTTATGGTGGTTACATCTATACCAATGGAGATCCCACAAAATATTTTCGTAGTAATATTTTATTTAATAATGGTTTAAGGATCTGGTTTTATTTGGGCCTATCTGGTATTGGTATGTTTATTTTGATGAACATTTTGGGTATTAGTAGGTCATCTGCGTTGATCGGTAGTGCCATCTCTGCACTTACACCCTATACTTTTGGCCTTATAAATGCCGGGCACCTTAATAAGATCTTTGCTATGGCATATATCCCTTGGGTACTCGCTGCAGCAATATATCTTATAGATAAGACATCTATTAAAGCTATCCTTTTGCTAGCTCTTGCAACAGCACTTCAATTGTGGGCGAATCATCCCCAGGTGGCTTACTACACATGGATGGTCATTGGTCTTTATTATGTCTGGATGATTGGCTCATTAATTAAAACTAAAACTTTTTCTATTAAAGAATCTATATATCCTCTAAGTGGGATAATAGCGGGTCTAGTTCTTGCCCTATTTATGGTCTCGGATCCATATTTGGATATATATAAATTTCAGAAACACTCTAACCGAGGTGCAGCATCAGTACTGGATCAATCAGGCCAAACAAGATCAGGTACGGATTGGAATTATGCAACTCAGTGGTCTTTCCATCCGCTTGAGACCTTTTCATTCATTTATCCTTATCACTATGGTTTACAGAATACTAGTGATCCTAAACGTGGTGCATATTGGGGTTATATGCCTTTCACTCAGTCCACTCATTATTTAGGCCTAATAGCTATTATTTTTGCTATTTTGGGAGCTTTACTCAAAAAACCAGATAGATCAGAATGGATATTTTGGACCATTACAGCTTTAACATTGATAACAGGTTTTGGGTCATATTTACCAGTACTATATAAACCATTCTATTCATTATTACCATTCTTTTCCAAATTTAGAATCCCATCAATGATCTATATGCTTTTAGCAATCACTATCCCTTTTCTAGCAGCAAGAGGCATAGATGCTTTCATAGATGATCATGGAAAAGAAGTCACCTTCAAGAAGGCCTTATATGTTGCTGGGAGTATTGCTGGTATAACAATGATTTTAATTATGTTTGGTGAAACATTATTCTCTTTTAGTGGGGCAGGAGATCTACGTTATAATAACCCAGGGTTTATAACCAAGCTGCGTTCTTCTAGAATTGAACTTTATAATAAAGGATTACTTTTAGCTTTATCCATTAGCATAGGTGCATTGGGACTTATGTGGGGTCTTATTCATAAAAAGATCAATAAACATATATTCAATTATGGTCTACTTACGATTGCTTTATTTGATATATGGATCTTGAACTCCGAATTCATGGATATTAAATCTCCAAAGAATATGGATAAGATGTTTCAAAAAAATGCAGCGATAGAATATATCAAAAAGGACTCTGATCATTTTCGTGTTTTTCCAGCTGACCAATTAGGTTCTAATCGTTTTAGCTATTGGAATATTGAAAGTATAGGAGGCTATCGTCCTATCAAGCTAAGACATTATCAGGATCTCATGGATGCTAAAGGATTTAATAAACCTCAGATCATGGATATGTTGAATGTGAAATATGTACTAACCAATAGGAAGATCAATAATCCTGATTTTTTTGGAGTAGGGGGCGCTCCAGGCTTATATGAGAATAAGAATGTTCTTCCTAAGGCTTGGATAGTTGGAAATATTAAATCAGTTGATTCACAAAGAGAATCTCTTATGGAGGTTCTTCTTAGTGGTTTTGAGCCTTCTAAAACAGCTATTGTTTTAAATTATAACGGAGCTAAAACACCAAAAGATGTAAGCGGACAAGTTTCTATAAGGTCAAGAGCGGAGAATAGGATCGAACTCATATCATCTTCAGCTACAGGAGGATTATTAGTTTTATCTGAGGTCTATTATAAGCCTGGCTGGAAAGCGACCGTAGGTGGTAATGAAGCTAGAATATACCAGACCAACCATGTTTTAAGGTCTGTAGAAGTACCTCCTGGTGAAGTCGAGGTCATCTTTGAGTATGATACGAATACATGGGAGAGAACCCGCATACTTTCAAGAGTATCTTTTCTATCAGTTTTATTATTGTTAGGCATATTTTCCTGGACCAGTAGAGATAGAAAGAATTAATAATCATGAAACTATATCGTCATGCCGGAAATATCAAAGCAGGTCTATTCACCTTAGGTGTCATTCTTGTTATATGTTTACTTGCATATACTCAGATTCTAGTTAACGAGCTTCGTAAAGATAATAGAGAGATCGTGCGTCTTTACGCTGGATTGATAGCTAATGTTGTGAAAGACGATAATGATGCAAATCTTGATTTTATTTTTGAGAATATAATCAAGAAGGTCAAATTCCCTCTAATACAAACAGATACCGACCATAATCCTCAAATGTGGAAAAATCTCCCAAGTTCAGTTCAAACGGATAATGAAAGGATCAAATTTATGCGAACGGCAGATCGTTATAACGAACCTATTCCTCTTACTTATAATGATAATATGGTTGGTGAGATAACTTTTGGATATTTGCATTATGGGGACTCAGCAATCGTGGAAAAATTAAGATTGTGGAGTTATATCGAAATAATTGCAATTGGACTATTTATTTTTCTTGGTTTTTCTGGATTTAGTTTTATTCGAAATAATGAAAAAAAGCATATTTGGGTGGGAATGGCGCGTGAGACCGCACATCAATTAGGTACTCCTGTTTCCGCTTTAATGGGTTGGGTAGATTGGTTAAAGGATCATCCAGATAAAACGGAAGAAATTATTCCTGAAATGGAGGTCGATCTTCAAAGGCTTGAGCAGATAGGACGGCGTTTTAGCAAAATGGGTTCTAAGTCAGACTTTGAAGAGTTAGACCTTTCAGAAAGAGTTGAGAAAATAGTGAATTATCTTACAAGACGATTACCTTCTATTGGGAAAAAGGTCGAACTCGTAAATGATATTCAGCCTGGAATATTTATTACTGCAAATGGATCACTCATAGCATGGTCTATTGAGAATATCATACGTAATGGGATCGATGCAATTGAACGTGAAGATGGGAAAATAAGTATCTCATTAAAAAAAGATGTTAATGGTATTAAAATACGGATTGAGGATAATGGGAAAGGTATCCCTAAAAAGGATTGGAAGAATATTTTTCGCCCAGGATTTAGCACTAAACAAACTGGATGGGGTTTAGGATTATCACTATCTAGCAGGATCGTAGAAGAAATACATGAAGGAAGTTTAAAAGTTATTAGTTCTTCTTTAAATACTGGTACCATTATAGAGATCAGTCTTTAAATTGAATCACAACTACGGTAATTTTTAGGATAAGAGAGAGATCATTATGGACTTTTTATATGGACAAGCACAACAAGGCGGGGGCCTAGCGGCATTTCTACCATTCATTTTAATAATGTTTGTGATCTATTTTTTAATGATCCGTCCGCAAACTAAGCGTCAGAAACAAAAAGAACTAATGCGAGAATCTTTACAAAAAGGTGACAAGATCATAACAATGGGTGGTATCTATGGTACCGTACAAGGTTTCAAAGAAAAGGGACGCCAAATTGTATTAAAAGTAGATAACAATACGAATCTGGTCATTAACAGAACTGCCATTGCAGGTTTAGCTGAAAAAGTGAAAGATGAGGAGCTGGAGCAACAAGCCTAATGGCAGTATTAGAAATAGTTCATTACGGGGACCCGATCCTTAGAAAAAAATGTAGATCAGTTAAAGAGCCTTCAGATATAGACCCAATTATTAGTGATATGTTTGACTCTATGTATGAAGCTGAAGGAATAGGGTTAGCAGCAAATCAGGTTGGCTTAGATATGAACCTATTTATTATTGATGTTACTCATACTGAAGAAGCAGAAGAAACTCATATATTTATTAATAGTAGTATTGTTTCAAAAGAAGGTGAAGATCAAGTTTTTCAGGAAGGTTGTCTATCTATGCCTGGAATTGCTTTAGATGTTACTAGGCCAGAAAAAGTTACATTAAAATATCAAACACCTGATGGAGAATGGCACGAAGATGAATTTAAAGGATTATTGGGAAGAGCTATACAACATGAAATGGATCATCTAAATGGGGTCTTTATTGTTGATCGTGTAGGAGAGGTTGAACGAATAAAGTACCAAGCTGAATTAAAAGAGTTAGAAAGCAATTCAAAATCTCGTATAAGGTCTAGATCTGAAAAGGGGTTTGTTCTTTAATATATATTTAATACTTGGGGGATATATATAATGCGTACCATTTTCATGGGCAACCCCAATTTTGCAATACCAACACTAGAAGCGATATATAGATCTGAACATGACCTGATCGCTGTTATTTCAAATCCACCCAAGCCAATGGGTAGAGGCCGTTCTTTGCAGTCTACACCTGTAGGGAATTTTGCAAAATCAAATGATATAGATCTGATCGAGCCTATATCGCTATTATCCGATCAATTAATCAACCAGCTTAAGGAACTGAAACCTGATATATTTGTCATTGTAGCTTATAAGATCATACCTAATGCATTGATTGAGATACCAACTTATGGAGCAATCAATTTACATGCTTCTTTATTACCGAAATATCGTGGTGCAGGACCCATACAATGGGCTTTAATGAATGGAGATGAGGATACTGGAGTCACCATATTCCAGATCAAACAAAAGGTTGATACAGGAGATATATTGTTTCAGAAGAAGATAAAAATCAATGAAGATGATAATATGCTAACACTGGGTATGCGTTTATGTGAAACTGGTGCGAATATGATAATACAAACGATGAATGATATTGAAGAAGGAAGGGCCAAACCTATTGAACAGAATTCAGCAATAGCAACCGCAGCTCCAAAGATCACAAGAGATATGAGGATTATCGATTGGTCTTGGTCTGCAAATAAGATACATAATTGGATCAGAGGTTTATCTCCCCATCCAGGGATGTCTACAACTCTTTACCAAAAACGATTTAGGATCTTTAAGACTAAAATAATAGATAGAAACTCAGAAAAACCAGGGGCAATTATTGAATTAACTAAGAATAAATTAATAATTGGAACAGGAATAGGGTCACTTTCATTATTAGATATACAAATTGAAGGTAGAAAAAGAATGCCAATAGAAGAATTTCTTAAGGGAATACATTTGGCGATAGGGGATAAACTTGGTGTATGAAAAATGATGCACGGTTTCTTACTGTAAAGATCTTAGATCGTTTTAGTAATGATCGTAAAAAACTTGATGTCATCATTCATGAGATCATTTCTAATTTTCGAATAGACTCCTTAACAAGGTCTAGAGTTAAGGTGCTTTCCAATGAGACAATACGTTTTAAAGGTAGATTAGAATTCATGATCGAGTTTATCTCTGGTAGACGTCATGATAAAATTGACCCATCAATTCTATCCATTTTAAAAATAGCATTCTATGAAATACTGATGGATGATGTTGTACCCAACTATGCAGCTGTCGATTCAGCCGTTACTCTTACACGTAACCTTTTAAATCGTAAAGCAGCTGGATTTACAAATGCAGTCTTAAGGAAATTAACAAGAAAGAATGATGAAGATATAAATTGGCAAAATGCACTTATGGATGATCCCAATTGGCATTCTTTGCCCTTGTGGATACAGAAAAGATGGGAAAAGCGTTTCGGATATCAACAATTTTTAGAACTCGTAAAAAATATAAATCTACGATCTTATAGTTTCATTAGAGTTGAAACTAATAAAGTTGATATAGATGTCGT
>CAYOJL010000038.1:0-19922 GCA_964404235.1 uncultured bacterium
ACTTTTAGATTTGGCGAGGAAAATATTTCCTGGACTTTTGTTGTTATCTCTGGAACATCACCATATTTAGAAAAATATTCTTCCAATTCGTAACCTTTATGAATCAGTAAAGTTGCATCTCCACCATCATCAACTATTAGGTCTGGACCTGTGCCATCAGGAAATGTAAGTGCTTGTAAAGTACACCACCAGTATTCCTCTAGCGATTCTCCTTTCCATGCGAATACTGGCACTCCAGATTCAGCAATAACTGCAGCAGCATGATCTTGAGTTGAAAATATATTACAACTCGCCCAGCGCACGTCTGCACCCAATTCAACTAAAGTTTCAATAAGTACTGCAGTCTCTACGGTCATATGTAGTGATCCTGTTAATTTTTTTCCTGAAAGAGGTTTCTCAGGTCCATATTTATTTCGGGTGGACATTAATCCAGGCATTTCTTTCTCCGCAATATCAAGTGCTTTTCTTCCATCCTCTGCTAGTCCAATATCCTTTACCTTATATGGTAACAGTTCGACTAGAGATTGGGTTAATGTTTCTGACATTTTTTTCTCCTATAAGTTTTTAAGTAGGGCATCAACCATATCGGTTCTTTCCCAAGTAAATTGTTCTAGTTCTCGTCCAAAATGACCGTAAGCAGCAGTTTGTCTATAGCGAGGTTTTTTTAGGTCTAAATGAGCTACTATTTCTCCAGGCTTTACTGGAAATACATCACGTGCCAGTTGTGTGAGAGTTTCATCATCTTTTTTCCCAGTTCCTTGGGTCTTAACATAAAATGATGTTGGTTCCGCAACGCCTATGCCGTAGGATAATTGTACCTCACAACGATCAGCCAGATCAGAGGCAACAATATTCTTCGCAATATATCTTGCCATATATGTTGCACTACGATCTACCTTAGATGGATCTTTACCAGAAAACGCTCCTCCACCGTGAGGCGCATAACCTCCATATGTATCAACAATAATCTTACGACCTGTAAGGCCGGTATCTGCTTCTGGACCTCCATAAACAAACCTACCAGTACCATTTACAATAAAGTTCTCATTGTAATCATAGCCATATGAGTCAAGCACTGGCCTTATTACATGCTCTACTACTTCCTTTTTAACAAATTCTAGTTCTTTTTTTTCAGATCCATACTCTCCCAGCATATCATCATGCTGAGTTGCAATGACTGTTTTATCAATAGATACAGGCTTACTATTCTCATAGTTTACCGAGACCTGTGATTTACCATCTGGTCTAAGCCAAGACAAGGTTCCATCTTTTCTTAACAGGGTTAATCTTTCTGTAAGCCTATGCGAAATTTGAATAGGGAGAGGCATCAACTCAGGAGTCTCTTTACAGGCAAAACCAAACATTAATCCTTGGTCTCCGGCACCTTGTTCTGAGATGTCCTCAGAATCTACACCCTGAGCTATCTCAGGGCTTTGTTCATGGAGCTTAGAAAGTACTTCAACATCATCAGGGTCTATTCCACTATTCGTTTTATGATACCCTATTTCTTTTATTGTATCTTTAACAACCTTCTCAACATTTACGGTTGCAGTAGTTCTAATTTCTCCAGAAATAACAACCAAGCCTTTTGTTGCCAGCGATTCACATGCAACATGAGCCTCATTGTCATTCGATAATATATTATCCAAGATCGCATCTGAAAATGCATCACAAGCCTTATCTGGATGTCCTTCTGTAACAGATTCTGATGTAAATAAAAAGCTACTCATTCTTTGTCCTTTATTTGTGCCAAATTATAAACCATAATATTGGCGGCGAATTTAATTATATTAATCATGAATAGTGTTGTGCTTTTATGCAAAATTCTCTGTATATACGAGCAAGTTCCTGAAGCATCTCTACGGATGATTGAAAATTATAAGACATGATATGTTCAACATTCAAACCCACAGGTACCCTTAGATCATTTTCTTCAATATAATTTAAGATCTCATTCAAAACCTCAATAGCTACATCAAGCGAACGCTCTGTCATAGAACCAGGCCTTGCCTGTAGATATCTTTCCGTATTATCTGGAATCTCTACACCTAACCATTTTAAAAATTCAACATTTTTTTGAGATGAAACAGGAGCAAAACTCAATAATATTCTTCTAGGAAAGGTGTCAAGTTCATTACATCGATCTTGATAATTATTGATCATTTTTATAATATTCTCTGAATCATAAAGAACTTGAGTTGTAAAGAACTCTGAACCATGGTCACTCTTTTTTATCAAATTTTTCGATTCTTCTTTTCTACTTGGGATTGCAATGCCACCACAGAAGATATTACCACCATTTTGATTATACTTATCAGTAATTGCTTTAAGTGTCTCATTCACGGTAGGACCTGGATAAGTGACCTTACTTGATTCCCCACCTACTATAAACATGTACTCTATCTCATAATTGGTATTAGTCTCTTCCAACCACTTCATTTGTCTATCATATGGTTCATGAACCACTACGCGATTTATAATTGACTCAATTCCAACTATGTCTTGAAGTAACATCCCAAATTCCCTGGGTTCTCCACGCTTTTGATTTGCAACAGGTCGGTCTCCTCTTCCAACCTCATCATGAACTTCAGGAATATTTATAGCATCTATATGTGTTTGGGATAGAAGAGAACTTATAGTCTCTGCATAGGAGTTTAAAGTACCATCCTTTTCTCTTGGAGGGAGTATCTCATAGGCAACTACTGGCCTTTGCGGTTTTTTAACTTTATCTCGTATTCTCATATGACCCTTTCATTTTTTAATACACTAAAATATTTTGCTTTTGGATGGGCAAAATACCATCCACAGACTGATGCTGCTGGAAACATTGCTCTAGACTCAGTTAGTTGAACTCCAATATTATCATTTACACTCAATAATTTCCATATCTTATCTTTTTCTTTATGGTCTGGACATGATGGATAACCAGGTGCTGGACGAATCCCTTTATATTTTTCTTTTAATAGCTCATCAAGAATAAAATCTTCATTTTCAGCATAGCCCCAATACTCTTTTCTAACTTTTTCATGTAACCATTCTGCCGCTGCTTCAGCAAAACGATCAGCTATAACTTTTACCATGATCGCATTATAATCATCGTTATCTGATTCAAATTGTTCTACTATAGATTCAAGGCCATGCCCTGCAGTTACAGTGAACATGCCTAAAAAATCACTACCATCAGGAGATATATAGTCAGATAAAGAATAATTTGGATTATTTCCTTTGTCAACCATCTGTCTTGGAAATTCAAAAGCAATATGATCATTTAATATATGGATCTTCTCATTTTCAGATCTTGCAGGAAAAAAACCATAAACTGCTTTTGCTGTTAATGATTTTGATCCAATGATAGACTTCAATTGAGTCATTGCATCTTCATATACTTTTCTTGCTTCTATTCCTTTTTTGGGATCAGCAAGAATAGATGGATAAATGCCCTTAAACTCCCAAGCATGAAAAAATGGCGTCCAATCAATATAATCTTTTAAGATCTCGATAGGCATCTCATCAATACAATGGACACCCATCTTTAAAGGTTTGAATGGACTGTAGTCTAAAATTGGTCTTCTTTCTCTAGCTTGATCTAAGGATAATAAAGGAACATCTTTTTTATTTTCATAAAATGCATTTCGAATAGCTTTATATTCTTTTACACTAGAATTAATAAAGTCAGACTTATGCTCTTTATTCAATAATTTTGCAGCAACACCCACGCAACGACTTGCATCTTGAACATGAAATACATTCGAAGGGTACGTTTCTTCGATCTTTACAGCAGTATGCTTCTTACTTGTAGTTGCTCCTCCGATCAATAATGGGATTTTAAAATCAAGACGTTTCATTTCTGATGCCACATGCACCATCTCGTCTAAACTTGGAGTTATAAGACCTGATAATCCAATAATATCTGCATTTACCTCTTTTGCCTTAGACAATATCTTATCAGAATGAACCATGACACCAAGATCAATAATTGAATATCCATTACAACTCAAGACAACCCCAACAATATTTTTCCCAATATCGTGAACGTCTCCTTTTACAGTTGCAAGTACAATTGTACCATTTGAAATGTCCTGTAATCCTTTTTTCTGTTTTTCTTTTTCAATAAACGGGATGAGGTATGCTACTGCTTTTTTCATTACCCTAGCAGATTTTACAACTTGTGGGAGGAACATTTTCCCAGATCCAAAAAGATCTCCTACTTTGTTCATACCATCCATTAGAGGTCCCTCAATCACTTCAATGGGCTTATCCAATGATCTCCTTGCTATTTCTGTATCTTCTTCTATGTATTTATCTAAACCTTCTACCAAAGAATATGCAAGGCGCTTTTCAATTGGAAGAGCTCGCCATTCTGAGTCTTCTTTTTGTTCTCTTTTTACACCTCTATATTTTTCAGCCAATTCAACTAATCTATCTGTCGCATTTTTATTCTTATCAAATAATACATTCTCGATAGCATCTCTAAGGTTAGGATCAATGTCATCATAAACTACAAGTTGCCCCGCATTTACAATACCCATGTCCATACCATTTTGTATTGCATGATATAGAAAGCATGAATGCATCGCTTCTCTGACAGAGTCATTACCTCTGAATGAGAAAGAAAGGTTGCTAACACCACCACTAACATGAACCAATGGCATTAATTTTTTTATTTCTTTTGAGGCATCAATATAGGCTTTACCATATTGGTTATGTTCCTCTATACCAGTAGCCACAGCAAAGATATTTGGGTCGAAAATAATATCCTCTTCTTTGATGCCAGCTTCCTTCGTTAAAATTTGATATGCCCTACCACATATCTCAACTTTTCTTTCAAAGGTATCTGCTTGACCATCTTCATCAAATGCCATTACAACAACAGCAGCACCGTATTGTCTTACTAACATCGCTTGCCGAAGAAATTCATCTTTTCCTTCTTTTAAAGATATAGAATTAACAATGCCTTTACCCTGAATATTCTTAAGTCCAGCTTCTATAATATCCCATTTACTAGAATCAATCATGATCGGTACTCTACTTATATTAGGCTCAGAGGCGATAAGCCTAAGATATTTAACCATGGCATCCTCACTATCTAATAATCCTTCATCCATATTTACATCTATGATCTGAGCCCCATTATTGACCTGCTGAAGGGCAACTGATAGAGCCTCATCAAATTGATTTTCCTTGATCAACCTTTTGAATCTTAGAGAACCTGTTACATTGGTCCTTTCACCAATATTTATAAAATTTGTATCGGGACGAATGACCAATGGTTCTAGCCCACTTAATTTGGTATATGAATCAATATTTGGAATTTTCCGAGGATCTTTTCCATTAACAGTTTTACAGAATTCCCGTATATGGTCTGGGGTTGTTCCACAACAACCCCCTATAATATTCACTAAACCAGCATCACTGAATTCATTCAAATAACTGGACATCTGTTCAGGGGATTCATCATAACCGCCGAATTCATTAGGGAGGCCTGCATTTGGATATACTAAAATATTGGTATCAGCTATCTTGGATAGAGAATCAACATAGGGACGGATCTGTTCTGCACCAAGAGCACAATTAAGACCGACTGCAAGCAATTCAACATGGCGTATGGAATACCAAAATGCTTCAATAGTTTGCCCTGATAGAACCCGCCCACTAGCATCAGTGATCGTACCTGAAACCATAACAGGTATACTATCTCCTTTCTTATTAAATAGAGACTGTATTGCAAATAAAGCAGCCTTACAGTTCAATGTATCAAATACAGTTTCCACAAGTAGAATATCTACACCGCCATCCATCAAACCTTTTGCTTGTTCTTCATACGCAACCACTAATTCATCAAAATTAATATTTCGATATTCGGGTTTTGAGACATCTGGTCTCATAGATGCTGTTTTATTGGGTGGGCCGATAGCCCGACATACAAACCTTGGTTTTGTTGGGTCTGTTTTGGTGAATCTTTTCGCAGCCTTTACTGCGATCCTTGCTGCAGAATAGTTTAGCCTATATACAATATCTTCCATCTGGTAATCTGCTTGCGATATAGATGTAGAATTAAATGTATTGGTCTCTATAAGATCTGCTCCTGCATCTAGATATGCAGTATGTATATCATTAACAATATCAGGCCTTGTTAAACTTAGGATATCATTATTACCCATTAGATCAGAATGATGATCTTTAAATTCCTTCCCTCTAAAATCAGATTCTTTTAGGCCATATGATTGTACCATGGTCCCCATGGCACCATCCATAACAAGTAATCTTTTATATAATATATCTTGTATTTTTTCCATAAAAAAAGCCGGCACTAGGTCCGGCTACTATTTATATTTACCTTTTTAGCGCATTTATTTTAGGTCGCGGCAATACGGTGCAAAGCACGACTGCAAAAAACTTAACTTATATTTATTTTAGATTCAAATATTTTTTTTATTGGGTAATTTGGGACCAGCATCAAGTATTGCATCATCACCTAAATCATATTGTTGATAATTATGCTGGAATTTTTTGACTAGTTCTTTCGCAATATTATGATATTGATCTAAGTCATCCCAAGCTTTTAAAGGATCAAGTAAATCAGGCTCTATATCTGATAGGGTCGTTGGTATATCGAACCCAAAGTAAAGATCTTTTTCATAATTAACTTTTTCAATATCTCCATTAAGTATGGAATTTAAGATCTCTCGTGTCTTAGGAAGACTAAATCTCTTGGCCCCGGATTGTGCACTTGCACCCACCCATCCTGTGTTAACTAAATATACAGGGACGTTAAATTTCTCCATTTTCTCTTTTAATAACTCAGCATACCGCAAAGGATGTAGGGTCAAAAAAGGGCCACCAAAACAGGGCGAGAAAGTAGCTGTAGGTTCAGTAATGCCTCTTTCTGTACCTGCAACCTTAGCTGTATATCCACTTATAAAATGATACATAGCCTGTTCTGAGGTCAATTTTGAAACTGGGGGTAAGACACCATATGCATCGCAAGTAAGAAAAATTATTTTTTCAGGGTGAGATGCCATACTAGGCATTCCTTTACCTGAAATGGAATTATCAATATGATCTAAAGGATAAGATACACGAGTATTCTCTGTTTTTGATCCATCTGTAAAATCAATCTCTAATGTGTCTTCGTTATAAACGACATTCTCTAGCAATGCACCCTCTCTAATGGCATCATATATATCTGGCTCTTCTTCTGGATTTAGATTGATCACCTTCGCATAGCAACCACCCTCAAAATTGAATATACCATCATCAGACCAACCATGTTCATCATCACCTATAAGAGGCCGAATTGGGTCGGTACTTAATGTCGTTTTACCAGTACCAGATAGACCGAAGAAAATCGCAGGATTTTTCTGATCCTCTTGTACATTGGCTGAACAATGCATTGAAAGTACGCCTTTTTGTGGAAGAAGATAATGTAGTACGGAGAAGATACCCTTTTTCATTTCACCACCATATTCAGTTCCACCAATGATTGCAATCCTTTTTTCCATGTGAAAAATAATAAACGTCTCTGAATGCATACCAAATTCATCAAAACGTTCATTTGAAACATCAGATGCATTAATAATAGTAAAACCAGGTTTAAAGTTATCTAGTTCGCCGTTTTTAGGGCGTATGAACATGTTATGCACAAAATGAGCTTGCCAGGCTTTTTTCGCAATTATTCGTACGTTTAAAGAATAATTAGGATCAGCACCTGCAAAACCATCAAATACATAGGTCTTGTTATAATCTGTTGAATTATAATAATCAGTAATTTTGCCATAAAGGGTATTAAAAATATCTTCAGATATCTTTTTATTAACTGGCCCCCACCATAATTTTTGATTGGAAGAATGCTCATCTACAATGTATTTATCTTGAGGAGATCGTCCAGTATAAATACCAGTATCAACCATCGCAGCTCCACGTAAACCAATCAGACCTTCATTATTATTTACTATATCATCAACGAGCTCTGATACAGATAGATTTCGATATATATTCTTTAAATCAGATAGTCCAAGGCTTTCTAGGCCCAGATCATTACCATTGACCTTCATTTTATTTTCCTATGTTTAAGATGCATGTGGATGTGCCTGGTTATAAATCTTTTTCATATCTTTAGTACTTACTTTAGTATATATCTGTGTTGATGAGATACTACTGTGTCCCAATAACTCTTGTATTATTCTGATGTCTACATCTCCCTCAAGAAGGTGTGTTGCAAATGTATGTCTTAATGTATGAGGATTTGTACCATCTCTCTTATCATCTTTTTCTTTACTATTTGTACCATCATGCAATACCAGACGTAAATATGCTTTTAATATTTTCTGTACCGTTCTCTTTGCAATCCTCTTTTCAGACCAACTACAAAATAAGGGTGTATTAGATGATGCATTCCAAGTTAAGTTTCTTTCTCTCAAGTATTTATAAATCGCTTTTTTTGCTTCTTTCCCAAAAGGGATTATTCTTACTTTGTTACCTTTTCCAAGAACTTTAATTAACATTTCTTTTTCATTAATTGAACCAACATTTAAACCAATTAATTCACTAAGTCTGATCCCTGTTGCATATAATAATTCTAGAATAGCTGTATTTCTAAGCATTTTTAAGTGAGAATCTTTTCGTTCTTTTTTACTCTTCCTATGATCTTTTGGCTGACGCATTAAAAGTTCAATATTCTCTATTTTTTCCCCATCTCTATCTTTTGGATCTATTCTCATTCCCTGTTGTATTATAACAGGAATTCTTTTATCAATTTTTGGAGCTGTTATATATGCAGCAGGATTATCATCTAATTCGTTTATGGAAACTAAATAGTTAAATAGACCTCTTATAGATGACAACCTCCTTCTTCGTGTTTTACCACTCATTTTATCTTCAAGTTCTTTACCTAGAAAATTCCTTATTGCCCATTTATCTACACTTTTAAAATCTTTAAATGGTTCTCCATTATAATCAATTAAAAATAATTTAAACTTTTTCAAATCTCTTCTATAAGCATCAATCGTATGCATCGAGAAACCTTTCTCTTTTTCAAGTTTATCTAAATATTTATCAATATATGCTTGCCCATTATCATTCATAAAATGACTCAATTGATTCTATTAAAGTTAAATATTCTAATGGCAAGGGTGCTTTGAAAATAATTGGCTCTTTATTTTTTGGATGTGCTACTTTCAATGAACTAGCATGAAGTGCATGACGGTTGAATTGAAACATTTCCTTTTTATAGAACTGTGTAAACTCTGGAAGGAAACCTTTGGTTTTTGCAACCCCACCTCCGTACTTCTCATCTCCAAAGATCGGATTACCAATATGCGATGCATGTACACGAATTTGATGAGTTCGACCTGTTTTAGGGAAAAATGATACTAAACTACAGTGTCGAAATGGTTTTTTAACTTGATAATCAGTGCATGATATTTTACCACTTTCAGATATTGTATATTTTGTTGGGTCCTTTCTATCTCTAGATATTGGTTCATTTATTTCTCCATTATCATTATGCCATCTACCCCAGGTCAAAGCAGTATACTCTTTTCTCACTTTTCTTTTTTTAAACTGTTCTGCCAAATTAGAATGAGCTCTATTTGTCTTTGCAACTAAAATAACACCTGAAGTATCCTTATCTAAACGGTGAACAATACCAGGGCGTGTTTCCCCATTGATATCAGATAAATTTTTAAAATAATGTATTAATCCATTTACTAGTGTTCCTTTATAGATGCCTGTACCTGGATGGACCACCATTCCAGCAGGTTTATTTATTACAACTATTTCATTATCTTCATATAATATTTCGAGTTTTATTTCTTCAGCAATTAATCCTTCCATAGAACTATCAACCTTGGGTGGGTCCACATAAATTTGATCATTTAATTCTAATGAATATCCAGTTTTCACATTCTGGCCATAGACTAAAATAAAGCCTGATCGTATCCAGGATTGAATCTGCGATCGAGAATGATCATTCAGATTAAATGCCAGATAGTGGTCTAAACGCTTTCCTACCTCTTCTAATTTATCGATAGAGAAAGTAATCAAACCTTTGATTCGTCTTTTAAATGTGACCTTTCATAAAGAACAGAATGTGATATAAAAAGAATCATTCCTATCGTAACAGCAGAGTCAGCAACATTAAAGATATACCAATGAAAATCACCTATCATAACATCCAAAAAATCAACAACCTTACCGAATAACATCCGATCAATGAGATTTCCTATCGCACCACTTAGGATAAGCGCAAGACCATATTTTACTAAAGGGTGACCCTCCCTTTCTTTCCATAAGAGACCGATAATAAATCCTGTAAGCAATATTGTCATAACAAGTAAAATATGTTTACCACCTGGAAACGAAAGTCCAAACGCCATCCCTTCATTTGTCACATAGGTGAAATGGATATAGTCCTGTATTATAGGTTTGGATTGGTAAAGATTAAAAGATGTTTTGATTACCCATTTGGACCATTGGTCAAGAGCAATCACAACGGCAATGAGTCCATAAAGATACATTTAATTCAAATATTTAGTTTCTCATGTTCCTTACATTGAACGCATTTAGTAGCGTTAGGTACTTCCATCATTCTTTCTTCTGGTATTAGTTCTTCACAAATATTGCATATACCAAAGGTACCATCATCAATTCTTTCTAGAGCTTTTGTAAGATGTTTATAGTAATCAGTTTCTCGATTCATAAAATGATATCCTTTTTCTCTTTCATAAGAATCTGTTCCAGCATCAGCCATATGAACGCTATAAACAGAGTCTTGAGACATACTAGCAGTACCACGAGTATTCTTATCTAAAGTATGTTTGATGTCATCCAGTTCATGGACAACATCTTCAAGTTTTTTTTCAATGCTTTTTCTAAATGCTGCTAATTTTGTTTTCGAATATTTTTTTGGAGGCATATATAGTATCCTAATTATACTTTTTTAAAATAATCTTATAATTTTTTCCATTTATTTCTAGTTCTTCTGAGTAATCAAAATCTTCAATATCACCACTTATTGTATTGGTCAATGTCTCTGACATAAAATAACCCTCGAATTTACCCAATGCTTTTGCGATTTTCCCATCAAAATCCCATGAAATTTCAATCCTATCTTCCACAGCAAAACCTGCATTTTTTCGCATTGATTGGACAGAACGAACCACATCTCGAACCAAGCCTTCTAAAATAAGATCTTCATTTAATTCAGTTACGATACCAACAGTAATACCCTCACCACTTTCCGCTAAAAGACCTTCTGTCGCTTGTGTTTCGATAAAAACATCATCTCTATCTAATATATAATTATCATTATCTAATCTAATATGCTCTTTCTCTTGCAGTTCATTAACCATCTGATTCACATTACCTTTATTAATTAATTCCCTGATATCGGCAAGCCCTTTTCCATATTTTTGACCTAGTGTTCTCAAATTAGGTTTGATATTATATGAAATAAGTTTATCTGCTTCTGTAATACGCTCTATGGTTTTAACATTTAATTCATCTAGAATGATCTCTTCATTCTCCTTAAAAAATTCAGCAATTCTATCATCCTCTAAAGCATAGAAAACCTTACTTAACGGTTGGCGGATCTTTATGTTAGAATGGTTACGGGCAGAACGACCCAACTCTACACATTTTTTTAATGCATCAACCTTTTTTATTAGGCCCATGTCAATCCATGATTCATCTGCATCTGGATAATCGCATAAATGAACACTTTCAACTGTATCAGCTTCTGAATTGACAACTAAGTTTTGATATATTGTTTCAGACACGAATGGTAATACAGGAGCAATAGATCTAATTATGTGCGTTAGAACATGATATAGACTAGCATAGGCTGAATTCTTATCTTGATCGTCTTCTGACTTCCAGAATCTTCTTCTATTACGCCGTACATACCAATTTGATAATTCCTCAAGAAATATCTCAAAGGATTTCATAAAATGATCTACTCTGAATTCATCCATCGCATTTCTGCCTGTTTTTAGAAGCAAATGTGTCTTTGCAATGACCCATTTATCCAAAACAGTAAGTTGATCTTTTTTTATTGGATTGGCCATTGGATCAAATCCATCTACAGAAGCATAGGTTGCATAGAATGAATAGACATTCCACAAGGTGATAAGTTTTTTTCTAACTTCATCAGCAGGACCATATCCAAACAATAGATTTTGTTCAACATTTTGCAATGCATACATCCACCGCATTACATCTACCCCCATTTTTTCAGCGGCATCATCAAACCAGATAGCATTACCCCAACTCTTATGCATATCTCGACCAGTTTCATCCTTGACCAAAGCATGACCAAGTAATTTTTTAAATGGAGCTCTACCTTCAAGTTCTGCAGACATTGCTAATAAAGAATAGAACCAATTCCTAAATTGTCCGGGAAAACATTCTGTAACAAAATCACCAGGAAACCACTGATCCCAATAATCCCTATCTGAATTATAGTTCAATGTAGAAAAAGGTACGATTCCAGCATCAAGCCACGGATTGCCGACATCTTTTATCCTAGTACCAATCAGGCCTGTTTGAGGGTGTTTGATCTTAACTTTATCAATCCAAGGACGATGAGGAGATTGTCCTTCAAAACTATCCCAACCTTCTATAGCTAACTCTTTAAGTTCTTCTTTTGAACCTATAACTAAAAATGAACCATCTTCGAAAGTCCAGATAGGAAGGGCTAATCCCCAAAATCTTTTTTTTGATATCATCCAATCACCCATATTATCCAACCATTCATGTTCACGATCCTTTCCCCATTCTGGAATCCAATCAATATCATCTACAATTGCTTTTATTTTATCACGCCAGTCCATATTTATATACCATTCATCAACAAGACGAAATACAAGTTCATCTCCAGACCGCCAACAATGTGGATATACATGAGGATACTCCTCAGCATAAATAAGTAATTCTCTATTTTTAAGATCCTGAATAATTGAACCCGTGGTATCTTTATCAGTTGCTGTTTTACCAGTTAACCAACCAAATTTTTCAATAAACTTTGATTCATCATCTAATGGAGCAATATTGACCAAACCAATTTTTTTACCGATAGTATGATCAATATCACCGCAGCCTGGGGCCATATGTACAATTCCAGTGCCTTCGCCAGCAATAACTATATCATTACCCATACTATCTTTTCCTGGATCTATAACTCTATGGTGATCAGCAGAATTAATTCTTTTATCTTTTAAGTCATCATTCACAATAGGATGACCACCATATTCATGTTGCGCTTCAAAATCATCAAATGGGCCATCATATTCCCAGCCAATCATATCAATGCCTTTTATTGTACCTATTTCCTCATAGCCACCTCTCTCCTTAAATATTTGGGCGATGGTCTTTAATTTTGGAACACCGTCTATCCATTGTTTCTTTTCCTTATATTGCTTTTCAAGACGCTGAAATTCAAGGTTATCCTTAGCAAAATAATATATTGAATCATCAGGTGTTTTTAATTTTATATAATCTAGATCTACGTTAACTCCTACAACTACATTGGAAGATAACGTCCATGGTGTTGTTGTCCAGATAAGTAAATATTCATTTTTTCTTCCTCTAATTGGAAACCTTACAAATACAGAGGTATGAGCAACAAGTTTACGCCCCTCTATAATTTCCATTTGTGAGTAAGATGTACCTGATCTCCCACTCCAAGGTACGACATCAGATCCTCGGTATACTTTTCCTTCGGACCATAATTTCTTTAAGAATGACCATATTGTATAGTTATTCTCATCAGACATGGTATAGTATGAATTATCCCAATCCATCCAATATCCAAGACGTATTGACTGCTCAGTTTGTATCTTGGAATATTTTTCAACACGCTCCTTACAGAGATTAACAAATTTTTCTATTCCATACTCTTCAACATCTCTTTTTGATCTAAAACCAAGTTCTTTTTCAACCTCTATCTCTACCCAAAGACCCTGGCAATCGAATCCATTTTGATATCTTAATTCAAAACCAGACATTGACTTATATCTGTTATAAATATCCTTTAATGATCTTCCCCACGCATGGTGTACACCCATTGGGTTATTAGCAGTGATTGGACCATCTATAAAACTCCATTTTTCCTTATCTTTATTCAAACTACGGCGTTTTTCAAAAATGGAATGTTGACTCCAGAATTCGAGGACATCATGTTCTGCTGAAATAAAATCAACTTTGGTATCTACTTTTTTTATACTCATTAAATTATTTAAATATTGATGAAATAAGACGAGGAACTTATCTCAATAAATAAACGATAGTCACGGATGTTTTAAAAATAATAAACGCCCCAAAAGGAGCGTTTATTATATATTAATTATTAGTTTATTGATAATTAAGTGTAAAGTATCTAGATGCTCCACCTGGTTTCTTAACAAGAACAAGTACAGTTCCTTTAATTTTAGCCTTTTCTAGTAAGCGATCATAATCCTTTAAAGATCTTACTCTTTCTGTACCAATTCGTTTAATAATATCGCCCTCGCGAATACCCTTTTCATATGCCTCACCATTAGGATCTATACGTGTTACGACCAACGCTTCATCTTCTTCTTTAATTTCATATTTTTCTTTTAATGAATCTGTGATCTTCCTTAATTCTAAACCAAACTCATTTGATTCATTTCTTTGCCGTATAGCATATTGTTGGGGATTCTCTGGTAATTCTTGTAAGGTAACCTTTACTGTTTTTGGTGATCCATTCCGTATTACTTTAACTCTATTAGTACTTTCTGGTGCTGTTAATGATACAACATTCTTTAAATTGGCAGTATTCGCAATGGGTTTACCATTAAACTCCACAATTACATCACCTTCTTGCATTCCTGCATCCTCTGCTGGGCTATCTTTTACAACATCAGCAATTAGCGCTCCATTTCTTGTATCGATATCCAATGCTTCAGCTGTCTCATTATCAAGCTCCTGAATGATAACCCCTAACCACGATCTAGTCACATAACCCTTATCAATAAGATCTGACATTATGCGGTGTGCCATATTTGAGGGAATTGCGAATCCAACTCCACGGTTCCCTTTCTCATAACCTCCGGTTGCAATAGCCGTATTTATGCCAATTAAATCACCGTCCATATTTAACAATGCACCACCACTATTACCGGGATTGATCGCAGCATCTGTTTGTATAAAATCTTCATAACTACCAGAATTCAAAATATTGCTTCGACCAATTGCTGAAACGATACCAGTAGTTACAGTGTGACTAAGATTTTCTGAGAATGGACTGCCAACGGCCATGACCCATTCTCCTACTCTAATGCTTTCAGAATCTCCTAGATCGATATCCTCTAAATTTTCAGCATCAATTTTTAAGACAGCTAGGTCAGTTTTAGGATCTGTCCCTATAATGGTCGCATCAAATTCTCTTTTATCTATCAATTTCACTCTTATACCATCCATATCGTCGACCACATGATTATTTGTAAGAATATAACCATTCTTAGAATCAACAATAACTCCTGACCCCAAAGCATTTGTCTTGAATTCTCTTTGTCTTGGCATATTTGGCTGATAAAAAAAGAATCCAAAATCATCAAACTGATTAAGTGATACAACCTTGTCAGTGATAATAGTCACCACTGCTGGTTTTGCTTTTTCAGCTACATCTGCAAAAGCCTTACTAAATTGTCGAACAACAGAATTCTGTGCTGTAACAATACATATAAGGAATACCGAAATAATTATTTTTTTCATCAATGATCCTAAATATTTATTATTTAAAATGCATCATAATGCATTAGGTTCCAAAAAATAAAAAAGCCCTGGTATTATTAAACAGGGCTTTTTTAAAAATAGATCCAATTATACTATTTTAAGAAAAGCATCTTTTTAGTAGCCTTGAATTGAACAGTACTGATCGTATAAAAATACATACCTGTTGAAACTTTATGTCCCATATTGTTAGTACCATCCCAAATAATGGCATGATATCCAGGTTGCATATTTTCAGAAGTAAGCGTTCTGATCTTCTGACCTACCATATTAAAGACAGCAAGCTCGACATATCCACCTTCAGGAAGGTCAAATCTGATCTCCGTAGAAGGATTGAATGGATTTGGAAAATTCTGTTGGAGTGCAAATTCATCAGGTATGAGTTTTATATCTGATCTAGATGAACGTATAACGAAATCAATCAATCCGCCATCTAGGCCCGATAGTTTGACCTCATTTAATATAACAGAACCAGTTTCATAGTTATGACCATTAAATTCTACAGGAATCGTTAAGTAAGATCTATTATTGCTTTCAATGAAGCCACCTGAAAGTTCAGCAGCTATGAACTTCACCACGCCTTGTTCCTTTATCCTTGAAGAGGCTAATACATTTTCTTGAAAATTGAATAACCTTGGGGATTGTATTTGAACAATATCAGAATCATAGTTCAATTCTAATTCAATCCCTCTGATAGGTGAATTATATTCGATCTCAAAAAGCAAGCGAGAATTGTCATGGTCTGAGACCAGATCAATATATGCTAATTCACTAGGATCAAAATCCATAGTTCGACCTGTAGATCCAAAAATAATATCAACCATCATGATCACATCAGCAATGTTGATCTCCTCATCCATATTTACATCTACATTTCTGAATTCATCCTCAGTAGGATAATCTTCTTCAAGAATAAAGTCCACAACCGTTAATACATCGTTAATATCAGTATCACTATCAAAATCAGCATCTCCAGGTGCATAAGGTACAGTACATGCCACATTAGAGTGTCGCGATTCAAGTTCGCCATAATCATCTGTACTCCAATAAGCTGATACATTATAACAATATTCAACATAGTTCGGGCTAGCTGAAACAGTCGCAAACGTATCTGTCGTTGAAACAACATAGGTTTCATTCCCTTCTATATCAACTTCATATACCCTGTATTCAATTAGATCATCTCTATCCATATCTCTGACAGATGGATTTTGTGGTTCATAGGGAGTACTTAATTGTGTGACCAGATCTGAATCAACTGACTGAATTTCACTTTCATAATTTGAGGTATTATAATTCGAGATAACACCAGATGTTACGGTTTCGATCTCTGTTACATTACCAGCAGCATTCATAGCATATTGAGTTCCAGGTGCTCCTAAGAATGTCGCTAAAATTCCAAAATCACCGGTCAAGCCAGGGTCACCACCCACAATTTCTTCTATTGTTGCCCATTCAGCACCTGTGGTAACCCAGTTACGGTCATAATATTCAGGAGTTTGTGGCTCTATATCATTGGCTATACCTAAAAACCCACTTCCATTCTCATTTACAACAATATAGATATCACCACTACTAACCTCAACTCCTGCACCGGTAACATCAAATTGATATTGGACCAATTCAGCAGGCGCAGAAAGATCAACAGATGCAACTAGATTTATCGGGTCTCCAATTGGCCCAACCATTGAACCATCTGGATCTAGATATACATCCACATTGGCTGCTACTGCACTTGCTCCACCCTGAAAGGATAGAACTAACCCGGTTAAAAGAGCAGGATAGTTCGGAGGTGTAAAGCGCACTCCAAATTGACATGGTGCACCACAACCGATCTGAGCCTCAAAAAAGTCATCATAGTAAGCCATATCATAAAAATCCACACCACCAGGTTGACGCCACTGCAAATATACTTGTTCATCCAATGGGTAGGCATTCAATCCTACTGGACTTGGCATATCTGGACTCATCTCAAAATTTTGTATCGTTGGATCAGCTTGAGCTAATACCTCAACTTCAGCAGTAGTGGTATAGAATCCTGATTTACGTACTTGCACATTATTCACACCAACATCCAGGTTCCAGAGAGTATATACACCATCTGTACCTGTGGTATCAGAAGCATTGCCTGATGTTACGACCACACTATCTAATAATGTACCATTTGGGTCTGTGACTGTTCCCGTCACATCTCCAAAAACATATACAGATTGAGCAACGACATTTACTGGGTCACTCTCATAATTATCCTGACCTTCAGCACCTTCATATACAGCAGTTACACCAAACGTATATTCTATCTCATTATCTAAATTATAGAAGGTATAACCTGTTGTATCAAAAATATCATCATTATTCAAAACACCATCTAAATAGACATTATACCCCAAGAAATCATATTCATTTCGACTTTCTCTTCCATCTGAAGTAACAGAAAAGTTATCGACCAACCACCAGTTTATATCAAAGGTTGTTGCACCATAACAATGAAACCTCACAAATAGATTTTCTGATAGGCCTGTTATGTCATAGCTATAATTTGTAAATGTAAACTCTGCCCCTCCATTTGAGAATTCTTCCAATACTGTCCAGTTCACATCATTACCAGTCTTATACTCTGCTGCTAAAAATTCAGCACCCGTTTCTGCCCAGTTATCAAACTCTAGATCAAATGCTACAGTTGCCTCTGTAAGATTACCTAATGGAATAACAGGAGAATATAAACTTTGATCATAATTAGTTGCTGTCGGGCTCCAATTAAATCTAAAGGATGGCTCAGGGTTACCTGTAAACTCATCATAATACCAGTTTTCACCACCATCTACTAGCCATAGATCCAATAGACCACCTTGATCAAATGATTCATAATAAGGTATACCAAGGTTATTCACTTCTGGCGCAGTCCAATAGACGGATACTTCCTCATCCCATACCTCAGCATATACATTGGTTGGAGGAAGAGGATCAAAAGTGCTTGGAACACCACATACGGTCTCTGTGGGCTCTGATTCACCTTCATCATAAAGCGTGGTAATATAATAACAATATTCTTCTCCATTGGTAAGATCACCATGAGTAAAAGAAAGATCAGTTGTACAGGTCAATATTGTGTTATCAGCAGCATCATAGACACGGTAGCAACTAAAAGTACCACACTCTTCAGGGATGTCTCTTGTCAAATTATCTGGAATAGTATAGCGAATTGGATCCATAGCTGCTGATGTATAGGCATCAATAGCATCCTGTGTAAAACCCAGATCTGCCATTTTATTGATCTCAGCAGGCCATACTGTTCTAATTGAATTATTGGCATGACCATTATTGGTTCTGCCACCTGTTATACCTATTGAGATCTCATAGTTACCTGTCGCACCACCGAATCCATCTACAACAACATAATATTGGCCGGGTTGAAGGGTAACAGCCCATAATCCACTAGGCGGATAGGGAGCAACATAATCAGGACAGTTGGTCCAATCATCATCATTATAATTGCCTGTTGATACAGGAGTGATACACTCTTGGTCATTTGTGAATATTTCTAATTTTGTATCATAATCAGTTACATTTGAGCATAATGTAAAATCATATGTAGTTGCTTCACTTACATTAAGGGTATAGGCCACATCCTCTCCCTGTGAACCAGCAACTGGCCAGTCATCACCCATTCCTGAATTATTACCTTGGTCAGAAAAAGGCATCTCATTGACCGCATAATCACCACAACCAATGTTGCCTACTGGTTCTCCCCAAGATACAATGTTCTCTTCATTGCCACCAAAAACATTTATACTAGCTGGTGGACATAATTCTTCATCCTGTGAAAAAAGAAAATGATTTAATGAAAAAAGGAGTGTTATAAATGTTAGCCTTATTTTCACGGTATCTCTCCCGTTATATATTGATTAAGAAATTGTATACTGGCTCAAACTATAATAAGCCTTTCCCTATTTGAATTTAGGTACTCTCTCGAGTAATTCAATCAATTTTCTAAATGCTCCTTTGAAAACTGAATAACCAATTTTTAAAATTAGTATCTGAGATATCACCATTAAAAATATAGATTGGAAAATCTAGCCTAAGATATAGATCTTTTTCAAACATACTCGTATGCAGACGCAGGCCGAATCCTGCATCCGCCAGGGTTCTTTTTGTAAAATAATTATTTAATT
>CAYOJL010000039.1:0-19168 GCA_964404235.1 uncultured bacterium
ATTATACATTTACTGGTAAACCAATACTTCTTTGTTTTACAATGGGTGAATATGCCAAGTATCAGGAGGCATTACCTGATAGCATTATAACTTCGGATATTATGAGTATATTGCGAGATACATATGGGAAAAATATCTCTGAGCCATTAGATGTTCACTATACAAAATGGGCATCCGACAAATTCTCATATGGATCCTATTCTTATACTGCTGTAGGGAATACAGCAGAAACATATTTTGAAATTAGTGCTCCTATTAATAACCTAATATACTTTGCTGGAGAGCATACTCATAAAAATTATCCTGCAACTATTCATGGCGCATATTTATCTGGACTTCGGGCTGCTAAATCTATGGAGTGAATTTTAATTCAATAGACTAAGTTGTTATAATATTATTTTTTACTAAACTCTACATTCGTGTGGTTTTTTGTTTGAATTATGATGGTTAGATTTTATGGAAAATGAAGGTTTTAATTTTTATAGTAATCCTATCTTCTATAAATGCTCAAATTATAAGAGTAATTGATAATCAAACTGGCAATCCAGTTGAAAATGTTAATGTATTTGCAGGAAGTAATGGGACGACTACAGATAAATATGGTTTTTGTAATTTGGGAATATTTAATACAAATGATGAAATCACTTTTTCAATGATTGGCTATAGTACTTTTACATTACCCTTTATTGATATATCAAAAGTAGTGCATTTGCAAAACGAATCGATTGCTCTAGGTTTAGTTAATGTTGTTGGTAAAAATAAGAAATCAAGAAAAAGGTATAATAGATTAGAGAGAGATGTTAGAAAAGTATATCCTTATGCAAAAAAAACATCAGAATTATTGGTTAAATATTCTTCTATAATAGATAGCCTAGAACAATATGCCGTTTTTAATAGGTATTATAAGAAAAGAAAGATATTTTCCAAAATTGAAGATGAATTAATAAAAAAATATGGTTATTCGATTAAGAAATTGAGAAAAAGTCAGGGACGAATTTTAATTAGATTAATTGATAGAGAGACTGGCAAAACATCTTATGATATAATTAAAGATTTTAGGAATGTCTTTAGTGCAGGGTTTTGGCAGTTAACTGCTAGAGTTTTTGGTCATAATCTTCAGTCGGTCTATAACCAAAATAAAGAAGAAGATAGTATGATTGAATACATTATTAATAAAATTGAAAATGAAAAATATTCAAATAATTAGATAATGATTGATTGTATATTATTAATCTAGTCCTAAAAATTATAGAGTAATATTTTGTAGATTAATTATATCAATTATCATATCAACAGGAGATGGAAAATGGATACTAACTTAGCATTAACTATTATCGGGTCAGTTTTGACCGCGATCGGCGTTATTTTCATTTCAATACCAAAAGTTGTTAATGAGAAAACAATGAATAATCTTCCAAGTGAAGCGATTGATATCTCAGCTTTATTTCGTGCTGCTAATGGTGGATTAGGGTTAGCATTAGGAATGGTGGCGATTTACTGTAGAAACCTACCACCACAATATGCTAATACAGTTCTATTATCTCTGGGAACAGGATTCATTTTAGTAAATATTTCTTTAATATCTGGGAAACTCAGAGGATTTGGTGATGAATTACCAATTCCACCGATGGTTATCTTTGCAGTACTAACAATAATAGCCTATTATACAGCATTGGGTTAAATCGGTATTATTACTTTAAAAACATCAAATAAAGAAGTTTTTATAACATAATTCTGCCTAAAAAGAATCATTAGTTTTTTTGTTTCTACAATGATGAATAGATTTGAATATTATAATTAATATATTTACTTAATAATTAGGACTGTTAATATGGGTACTTTGATTTTGCGGGACTCACACCGTTCCCTAGAAAAAAAGATGGAAGATCTTGATAGATTGAAAGATGAAACTGCATTACGAATTAAAGAGGCTGCGGACCAAGGTGACCTTAAAGAAAATGCTGAATATCATGCTGCAAGGGAAGAGCAAAGTTTGATAATACGAAAAATGCAGACATTGCAATCTTATTCGCCATTTCAAATCATTGAAGAAGGTGAGATTGAAACAGATACAGTAGGTTTTGGCAATAAGGTCATAATTCACGAGGAGGGCAAAGAAAAAGCTGAGGACTATTATCTACTAGGGCCCATTGAATCTGAAATGGACCTATTTCCTCTGGTTGTCACTGTGCACTCGCCCTTTGGACAAGCGATCATTGGATTAGAAGTTGGCGATGACTTCACACTTGATATTCGAGGTAAGGAAACGAAGTTTACAATTACTGCAATTGAAAAGGTTGCGACATTATAATCAGGTTGTAATATTATCAAAATTTTAAACCCTGCATCTGTAGGGTTTTTTATTTAATTAATGAATAAATAATAGATATTATTCTGTGTTAACTCAATTAATAAAAACTTAATAAACTATGGGAAATCTGATAAAAATAAAGATAGGTTGGGTCATCGTCCTTTTTGTATCTTTTTTATCATGCACAAAAGACATTCTATCTGAAGATTTATCAGACTCATCTGAGACATCAGACTGTGGTATTGATACCACTTTTACGCTTCCTTTGCCAGCTATTGATATCGCAAGATATTCAGGTTGTCGATACATCTTAGCGGGTATTTATGGTACAGAGTTATTAGATGAATTAGGAAATATTTTACCATCCTGGGAAGATAATGGAATGAGAGTACCACCCACACGAGGGTTTAATCCCACAAACGATGGTGGTTTTCTAACTACCTATATAGATTTTGTTAGTAAGGCTAGTCCTCCGGAAGCTCCTGGTACCGGTTGGACATGGTCAGTACCAACCTTTGAGGCACCACACTATGTCAATGATGCAATAGAAACTACCGATGGTGATTATATTGCGGTTGGATGGGTAAGTGGCGACCCGGGAACGGGAGGACACAATCAAAGGGGGCAGGCCTTCATTGTTCGATTATCAGATGGAGGTATCTTACAATGGATCAAGCGCTTTGGGCTTTTAAATACACCCAAGGATACGTTTTGGGAGGTTGTTGAGGCTGACGATGGTGGTTTTGTGGCTGTAGGATCAAAGCTTGAAGCCCGTGAATTTTATTTCTACGATCACTTTTGGTTCTTAAAAATTGATGCAGATGGGAATGAAGTATGGTCTAGAGAAATTGGTACAAATGATAGATACGACATGGCATTTGATGTCATCAAAATGCCTGATGGGGGTTTTGCTGCAACTGGGATGAGCACCATTAACAGCAATGGCTATGGTGCAATGAGGGTTGTGCGTATTTCAGAAAATGGAACTATTATTTGGGATAAAAAAGCAGGAGGGGATGGATACCAAGACATGGGTCATGCATTGGCCCTAAATCAAAATGAGAACGTTTTGATGGTCGCTGGCATGAAACAACCAACTACAGGGGACAGTAAGATCAAGTTATGGGGTTATGATCCTGATACTGGTAATAGACTATTTACGAGAAACACCATTGACCGTGAATTTGGTCTTGGTGCTTGGGGCGTTGTTGCAGCCTATGATAATGGTTTCATTATTACTAGCAACCCTTCATTAATAAAAACGGATTCTCTTGGCATATTCTGAGATATAATATTTGTTATCTTTTAAATTTTGAAGATGGTAAGTATATTCCATTTTATACGCAATACTGTTTATAATAGCAGGAAATGAATTAGATTAAACTGTATAAAACATTATTTATCATTTTTATTTAACAAGTAAAGGAATCCAAGTATGAAAAAACTAGGTATAGTACTTTTAATGAGCTCATTTGCATTCTCTGCCATTACCTTCAATAAGACCATGAACTATGGGAATATCTCTGGTGATGCGGTTGTCACTAATGGTTTTGGCCTTGATTTTGATATTAACGATAATATGAGTTTCGGCTATGATACAATCTATGGAATGATGATCAAAGCTGGAAATTTACCAGCAGGTATTACTCTAAGATTAGGTGTTAAAGAAAGTGGTGGCGGAACGTCAGCTCTTACAGGTCTAGGATATGATTGGTGGACTGGAAGTGGAAAGATAAGTACCACTTTAGGGACATCTATTGACTATAGAAAAAGTGCTGATGAAGAAGATACTTCCATATCGATCAATATAAGATGGGGCTTCTAAATAATTAATCAGTAAGTAATTATAGATAAAGGACATTGCTAAATGAAAAAAATTAGCCTAATTACCATACTATTATTTACATCTGTTTTTTCTAAAGATATTTCACCTGTCATTTCTATAAGGTATGATCAAATAAATGATGAGGTTATGGTTACAGATGCCATTGGCCTAAAATTTGGTCTAGGAAATGATAGATTTACCGGATATGATACAGATGGGACTGATCATCGTTTGTACGTGGGGTGGAAATTTGGAAAAATTGGTTTTGGTCATGATGGTACAGACCCTGAATACACCATCGGTGCCAATTATAATATTTTAGATAATATTGGATTGGACCTTGATTTTATAATGGGGGATAATAACGAAAATAATCTAAGGTTGGGACTGAATATTAATTTCCCATAATAATCAAAATTAAACTTTTATAATAATAGTTTTTGCATTAAGCCCCACATTCGTGGGGTTTTTTGTCCTCAATATGGTAGGTAGCTCTCAATATGGATAAAAACATGAATAATACATTGATCTCTAAGGATATTCCTATTATAGATATTTCACCATTATACGATTCAAACAATAATTTAAGAGCGTTAAGAAAAACTGGATATGAGTTCATGAATGCATGCAAAAATATTGGTTTTTTTTATATAAAAAACCATCAGATATCACAATCCCATCTTGATAATTTGATTTTATTGACTCAACAATTCTTTAATCTTCCACTAGAAGAAAAAATGAAAATTCATATTAATAATTCAGATATCTATAGAGGCTATACACCATTAGGTAAAGAACTCACAAATGATAAATATGATTGGCACGAATGTGTGGATTTTGGTCCAGATATTCACCAAAATGATTCTCAAATAATGAACCAAAATAAATTATTGGGACCCAACCAATGGCCCGAGAGACCAAATGACCTAAGGAACCTATTAGAAACACATTGGGCTCTTATGATCATTTTGGGAAACAAGATCACGCAGGGTCTTGCCATCAGTTTAGGATTACCAAAAAATTATTTTGATTCGTTTATCAATAACTCTCATAGTTATATGAGAATTTCAAACTATCCACCATATGAAAATGATAAGAAAGATAATATTGGCCTTGGAATTGGATCTCATATTGACTATGGTTTTTTAACAATTTTATTACAAGATAAGATTGGTGGACTGGAAATAAAGAACTCTAATGATAAATGGTTCAGTGCACCAATCATTCCAGGGACATTTCTAGTCAATATTGGCCACATGATGCAGCGTTGGACCAATGACTATTATAAGGCTACCATTCATCGTGTAATACCACCAAAAAATAAAACTCGTTGTTCAGTACCATTTTTCTTTGAACCAAATCTTGATACAATCGTAGCTCCTTTAAAAGAATTTTGTAATAAAGATAATCCACCTCATTATGAACCGTTACATTTTGGTAATTACCTTGAACAGACCTTCAAGCATAGCTACTCATCTCTTAGTGTTTGATATTTGTTGCTAATAAAATACTATTCTATTTAAAGTAAAACTTTAAGTATCAATATAAGTGCAATGTTGTTTTCTTGTCTAAAGTTAAATTACATTTAGCCCTTAAATGAAATGGTCCCTAGACCGTAAGGAGATAATCATGAACAGAAAAAAACTCAATTCCGCATGGCAGTTCACAATACTATTCAGTTTTGGTATTCTTGGATTCCAGTCATGTGCAACGACATCACAAGATGCGGTAAATGTAGCAGAACCTATGGAAACAATATCAAGTAACGCTAATCCTACTATCCAGGTTGTCAATTTTAATCTAGAAGGAATTACACATGATGATTTCATGGGTGTAGCAAATTCGGTTGCTCCAAATTTTGCGCCTCTTCCTGGTTTGGTCTCAAAAGTTTGGCTATCTGATGAAGCAAATAATACTTATGGTGGAGTTTATTCATGGAGTAGTGGACAACAGATGGATTCTTACCAAAAGGGTGAGTTATATTCAGGAGCGTTAGCTAATAATCCAAATTTTATTAACCTATCTGATAAGGGATTTGATATCTTAGCAGTGGCCAGTGGTGTCACATCTAATTTGTTAGATGAAACTCCTCAATATATTCAGGTTGTTAATTTTAATCTATCAGGCATTACACATAATGATTTTATGGGTGTGGCAAATGAGGTTGCTCCAAATTTTGCTGCTCTAAATGGACTTATATCTAAAGTCTGGTTGTCTGATGAAAAGAATAACACCTATGGCGGTGTATACTCTTGGGCAAACCAGGATGTCTGCGAAGCATATAGAAATGGTGAATTATATGCAGGAGCGTTAGCAAATAATCCTAATTTTGTTAACTTATCCGATAAAGGATTTGCAGTACTGGAAGAACCAAGTAAGGTCACACATATGAAATAATAAAATTATTTTATAAATAAAAAACCCCACACTTGTGGGGTTTTTTTGTTATTAGGATGATAGGTAATTTGAGTATAATGAATGATAGAATAATATCAATAGATGTCCTTCGAGGTTTTGCGTTATTAGGTATACTTATAATGAATATTACGAGTTTTGCGATGCCCGCAATGTCATATTTTACTCCACTAGTGTATGATGTGACTATCTCAAACCATATCATTTACTGTATCAGCCATGTTATTGCAGATCAAAAATTCATGGCAATATTCTCCATGCTTTTTGGAGCAAGTACATTGCTATTTATACAGAGTACAATAAAAAAAGGAAAGAATCCATTCCTGCTTTTTTACAGTCGCAACTTTTGGCTTCTTATTATTGGCTATATCCATTCCTCTTATTTTTGGTATGGTGATATTTTATTCATTTATGCTTTTTGTTCTTTTTTCCTCTATTTTTTTAAAAATCTATCACCATGGAAACAGTTTATTTTAGGATTGATCATATATCTGTTCCCAGCGATTACAAATTATCTTACTTACGAGTATGTAATTGATCATTTAGATCGATCAGAACAAAATGTTGTTATTAGACACTGGAACCCTACAGATGAAATAATTCAACAGGAGCTTGATGTATATAGAGGTTCTTATTCAGACCAAATTGAATACAGGGAAAAAATGTGGTCATCGGATAATAAAAATGATGATCCAGGTGCAATTGGTAAAGGAATTATCGGCCTGGCATTATTAAATGATCTTTTTTCAAGATCTATTGGGATGATGTTAATAGGAATGGCATGTTTTACTTGGGGTGTATTTAGTAATGCACGATCTGAAGCATTCTATAAAAAGTTGATCATTTATGGGCTTGGTATTGGTTTAACATTATCACTTATAGGATTATATCTAACATATTATTTTGATTGGCATTGGAAATATGTACAATTTCTAGCTCGCTCGCCAAATCATATAGCCACTCCGTTTATTGCTTTTGGTTACATAGGACTTATTATGATCTGGATACGAAAAGGTATTATGAGGAATTTTCAAAACAGATTGAGTGCAATTGGTAGAACTGCACTGACATCATACCTGATCCAAACAATTTTAGCTACATTCATATTCTATGGATTTGGATTAGGCTTGTTTGGATATATGGATAGATTATCTCAAATCCTGATCATGTTATTCATCTGGGGGTTGTTATTGGTGTCCTGTATAAAATGGCTGGAGAGGTTCCAATATGGGCCAATAGAGTGGGTTTGGAGGATGATGACAAACATAAAATTGATGCCTATATTAAAAATTGAACATAGGGTATGAAATATTATAGGCAAATAAATAATAGTTTGTAGATTTTGTATAGATTTATATATAACCAATTATCAAGGCAAATATTATGACCATAACAACTTCAGAAAATATTCCTGGTAAAGAAATAACAGATGTTTTAGGTATAGCAAGAGGTAGTACTGTAAGAGCAAGAAACTTAGGAAGAGATATTTTTGCAGCATTTAAGAATGTAGTTGGTGGAGAGATTGAAGAATATACAAAATTACAGGCAGATGCTCGTGAACAGGCATTAGAGAGAATGATCGCTGATGCAAATAGATTAAATGCTGATGCTGTAATTAACCTGAGGTTTTCAACATCTTTGATCATGCAAGGTGCTTCTGAGATCTTAGCATATGGTACTGCTGTAAGGCTATCATAGTTTAAAATGTGGTCAAATATTTTATATGGAATTGCAATATTTATGCTCATATTCTTCATTATGAGAAGGATGAGGATAAAAAAAACAGAGACATATGAGTCTAGAAAAAACTAGCTGGTGTGTTTTATTCATTAGCCATTAAAAAATAAACATAAAAGGAAAAAAGATGACCAGATTCATTATTCCATCGTTATTATTTTTGATTATTTCATGTTCTTCTGATAAAGTATTACTACCGGAAGAGGTATCTCCAGATGTTTACAAAGTGTTATTGGACAATGAGGATGTAAAGGTGCTAGAGGTTACGTTTGAACCTGGACAAAGTGATAATATGCATGACCATTATCCTGTGACCTTCTATCTTCTTCAAGGAGGCAAAGCGCAGGTCACTATGCCGGATGGAACTGTGAATGAAAGGGAGATTCCAAGTGGATTTACCGGCCATCAGCTTGAAAAAGTTAGACACCAGGTAAAAAATATTGGTGATAGTACTATAAAATTGATTCTCGTAGAGCGTAAAAGAGAACAGTCAACAAACTATTCTGAGGAAAAGCTCATTCTTCCAGAAGAGGTATCACCTGATCGTTATGAAGTATTGCTTGAAAATGAGGATATTAAGGCCGTGATGGTAACATTTCCACCTGGGCAAGGTGATAATATGCATGAACATGGTGTAACAACCTATTATGCTGTTAAAGGTGGTAAAATGCAAAATATTCTAGCTGATGGAACAGTAAATGAAATGGATATCACTGATGGATTTGTTGGTCATGGGAAAAAGCTTGTAAAACATCAAATGATGAATGTAGGGAATGACACGGTAAAAGTACTACTTATTGAACACAAAAAACTTGAACTAGTTAAAGATTAATAATAGTTATGATCCATTAATGATAAAAACCCCACGTTTGTGGGGTTTTTTGTAGACATCATGATTGATAGATTTAAATATGATTAGATATATATCTCTAATGCTTTTCTTTTGTTTATTACATGCTAATATAGTTTACTGTAATATTTATGAAATAAATGAGAATACCTCATTAATATCATTGGATGAGAAAGAAAATTTAAACAATGATGCTGCTAAAACTGATAGATGGCTAGCCATTGATAAGCTGCAGCATTTCTCATATAGTTGTCTTATATCATTAGGTTGCCAATATATCTTTGTGAATAAGTATAAGAAAAGTGAGACGAATTCCTTACCATTATCATCTGGTTTAAGTTTTAGTGCAGGATTACTAAAGGAGCTAAATGATAATCGAGGGGAAAAAGGCTATTTTAGCATTAAGGATATGGTTGCAAATCTGGCAGGAATTACTGTCGCTGCAATCATTATAATTCATGATGAATGATTTTTATCATTAGATTCGAAGTTAATTAGGAAGGAGAGCAGACAGAATAAATAATTGATGATTCTTTTATGGCCATTGTATGATATTATAAATGTTAAATACTGAAAGAGATGTCTTGTTACTTGATGGAGAATGTGGTCTATGTCATAGACTAGCATTGTTTATGGATCATAGACTAGCAGCAGGCGTTGATATTGGTTATAGACCAATTCAATCCACTGAAGTTCAAGACGCTATTATAACCTTTCCAGAGTGGCAAAAAAGAGCTGATACGGTCTATCTAATAAGGAATGGAATAACCTATATAAGATCTTCAGCAGCAATACGATGTCTGCTATACTTAAAGTGGAACTGGAAGGTATTGTTTCCGATATTTTGGATTATTCCTCTTCCAATACGTGACCTAATATATTGGATCATTTCAAAAAACCGACATCTAATATTTAAAAGACCAGATTCTTGCTCTTTTCGAATTGATTGAATCCAGTTTTTATAGTAAAAAATGATATATAATTATTTGTTATATTTTATCACTAAAAAATAGGAGCGTCTTATGAACGAAGCTATAGTGGTCAATTATAATGAAAGTGCATTAAGCACGTTATTTCTAGGTGCAGCCAAGGTTGATACATCTCGTTTAACAGAATTTCTTAATACGTATTTAAAAGACGGATTTTCTATTAAAGCTGTAGAAAGAGAAAAGAGAAGAATGTTCTTATTTTTCAAAAGAGAAGCCTTCATAATTTTTCTTGAAAGAAAAGTTAACTAGATCTGTATCTTACTTCGTGTTTTAATGATGGGTATATTTTGATATGGTCAGGTATTTATTTTTAATTCTTTTTATAAGCTTGAGTTCAGGTCAACTGATCGATGAATTAGAAGTATTCTATAATAATGCTGATCAATTTTTATTTTCTCCTGATAGTTTAGTAAAAAATAATGGTTTCTGGTATGTCAAGAATAGTGATAAACCGTTTACGGGGAGATTGAAAATATATTCTAAAGATCAAAGTGAGCTTAAGATAGTAGAATGTACAATAGTTGATGGTGCTAAAAATGGTGTTTTTATGCAGTACTATGATCATATAGAGCAAGTTCGAGGGGTCATGGGATTGTATATGGATGATAGAAAAGAGGGCACATGGACATGGATAGAACCATCAGTCCATAAGAAAGACAGATCCTGGGAGTCAAACGATATACAAACTATTACAAGTATTGAATATAGGGATGGGGTTAAACATGGTTCTGTGATGGTATACAAGGCAGATCTTAAATCTTATGATTATATGCAAAATTATTCATTTCCTATGGACCAAAAAGTATTGCAAGGAAGGTATATGAATGGAGAAAGAACAGGTGACTGGTATTTCTATGATAATATCTTTAGTGATTTTGATATGACCACAGAGCCAAAAGGAGTTACAGAGGTTTCAGTACATTGGTCACGAAAAGAGAGTTATGATGAAGGCATGATATTTGATAGTGAATGTCGTGAACCTTGGTTGAAATGGATCGATTGTGGTAACTATCAAAGTAAATATACTGGAAAATATATCGATCTAAAAGATCCAGAGCCGATACAAGTAAAGAGCAAAGAGAGAATTAAAGATGTTTCCTTTACAATCAAAGACAATAAAGGTATTGATGTAGAAATAGATATAAAAGAATTTTACTTACATATTAACCAATTTCATCAAACTGGTGATAACATTCATAAACAAGGTGAGCATTATTTTACAGTTAATGATGCGCTACGTAACAGATTAAAAGAAAAATTTGCTAATATCGATTAACATGGTTGTTAAATATTTAAAGGCCTCACATTTGTGAGGCTTTTTTTTTAAGAGAACTTGAATATGGTAAAAAATTTACCCATAGTAATATTTATAGTTTTGATGTTCTGGTGCTGTGAAGATAGTCTTAGTTCAGATTCAAGTGACTGTGGTGGGCATGATACTTGGATCACGTTTGATAATGAGGGAGGTATTGCATATTTAGATAGTTGTGGTGTGTGTGATGATGACCCTTCTAATGATTGTTTACAGGACTGTGCAGGTGAATGGGGTGGAGTAAATATTTGTGGATGTACAGATGATCTTGCGACCAACTATGATAGTACTGCTACATATGATGATGGAAGTTGTGAATATGATACGACCATCACAGTCTTTATTCAGTTTAATGATCCTTGGTAGACTTTTTCCCATATTATTATCTGAAGTATCCATATTAGTAATAAAATAAATGCTAGAATGATCGGATGAACCTTAGGATCTTTAAAGCGATAATATGTAATGATCACAACGGGGACACTTAAATAGACGAGCATTGATATCTGATACACAGGTAATAAATTTGTTATGATCGTGATCCTGCATGTTATAAAATCAATAATATTCGACATAAAATTCAATTCTTGATTGATTACAACATCTTTCCCATTAATTCTTTTAAAAGTTTAGCAGCCGTGATCGCGGTGATATTATTGACGTCCCTTTTTGGGTTATACTCTACAATATCAGCACCTATTACCTGGCCATCTATGTTTGAAATAACTTTGATAAGATCTCTTGTAGATAATCCTCCTGGCTCTGGATGAGATACTCCAGGTGCGTATGCAGGATCTATGCCATCCAGGTCTATTGATATATAGACCGGATCGTCAAAATGGAAAACCGTATCAGATGAGAACTCATTCATTGTGATCACTTTGATACTGTATTTTTCCACTTGTTCTTTTTGATGATCTGTCATGGTCCTGATACCTATCTGAATAAGATCATTTATTAATCTATCCTCCATAATACGAGCGAATGGAGAGGCATGAGAGAAGAGGTCATCATCAAAATTCTCATATAGATCAGGATGAGCATCAATATGTATGATATTTAGTTTAGGGTAAAATTCATGGTATCCAGCAATTATTGGATATGTTATACTATGATCACCGCCAATTGATATGCAATGATCACCATTCTTTAATACTTTTTTTATAGAATCTTCTATTATTTCAAATTCATTATCTTTATTTGTCAGATCTATGGATCCAAGATCTTTCCAAAGGTCCTCTTTTCCAAGGTCTAAACCATTTTCTGAGAACCTATTACCAGCTTCGGAATGGAATTCTTTCATAATAAGAGGCGGAGCTAGTGCAGCTCCTGTCATAAATGAAGAGTGCGTATCTGTTGGAATGCCTAAAATTGATATCATTAATACTTATTCTATAACTAAAAATTATGTTTTAATCTATCCGCATAAGTTACTACAGCATTAAATTATATTATTCCACTAAACTATTATTAGTCATACAATTTATCTTTTTTGTAGAAAGTATCCTGTGAATATAATCAAAGAAGCATGTGTTGAATCTCTTGAGCAAGCTATAATTGCTGAGGAGCGTAAAGCAGATAGAGTTGAATTATGCAGTAGACTTGACCTTGATGGACTGACTCCAAACAGATTAACTATAGACAGGACAATAAAATCATTATCCATTCCAGTGAAGGTAATGATCCGTCCAAAAAGTGGAAATTTTATTTATTCAAATCAGGATATCATAAAAATGGAATCAGAAATAGAGTTTTGTAAAGAAATTGGCGTGAGCGAGGTTGTATTTGGAATGCTGAATGAAAATTCACAAATAGATATTGAACTAACAACTGCAATTGCCAGAAAAGCTGCTCCAATGGATATTACATTTCATAAAGCTATAGACCATACGGCTGATATTAAAACAGAACTTGATAAGCTATCTGATATAAAAGAAATCACCAGTATACTAACCTCTGGTGGGAAAGATTCTGCACTAGAAGGTCAGGATATGATAAAAAATATGATCTCTCAATATTCTCCACGTTTTAACATCATTTCTGCGGGAGGAATAACAGATATTAATATTGACCATTTACATAGTTGTATAGGTGGTATTGAATACCATGGAAAGTATATCGTTGGTGATTTGGTAAGTATTAATGAATGATTATAGGTAGATTTTCGAACAGAAAAGGATTCAGTATGAAAAAAATTGTATCATTATTTATTATTATTATAATAGCTGGATGTTATCCAGTATCTCATATTTTAATAGGCGATGTAAGACCACCGGTTTCACCGCTACAAGTAAAATTATATTTAGATTATCCTACCGAATATGAGAAAATAGCATTGGTAGATGCAGGTAGTAATTTCGCATTAAAAGATCCTGATATTCTATTCACGTGGCAAAGTAAAAGTAATAAGGTCATTGAACGTCTAAAGATAGCAGCATCTGAATTAGGTGCAAATGGTATCGTTATAGTTGGAACTGATAATAAAGTACATCAATCTCTAAGTATGGATGGAGAAGGTGGTGTTACATCTAACTCCTACATTGAAAAATTTGGAAAAGCAGTTGCTATCTATGTAAAAGCAGTAGATGATTGAACTGATAGATCTGCAACATAATTCAATCTAATATTTTATAAAAATAAACAGAAGGAGAAGAGTATGGTTATACAAGTAGTTAATTTTAATCTTGAAGGAATAAATCATGAACAATATCTAGGCGCAGCCTCAGAAGTGGCTCCTGCATTTAAAGAACTGAATGGTCTAAGATCCAAGGTATGGCTTTCAGATGAGGATAATAATACATATGGTGGGGTTTATACTTGGGATGATCACCAGTCAATGGAAGATTATCTTAATAGTGAATTCTATGATCAGGTGCTTGGCAGTAATCCAAACTTTGTAAATGTTACTTATAAAGCCTATGATGTTCTTGACGCCCCAACAGATATTACTAGTTCCTGAACAGCATCTAGGATCGAAAATTAAAAACCCCACTTTTGTGGGGTTTTTTGTATGGCTAGATTTTATTTAATTATTTATGATCAATAATTATATCAAACGATACAATTGGTTTATTTCATATTCAAGAACTATCGATTGTCCTATCGATAAGATATGGCATATCATTACAATGAGATCTAACCTTGAGGCCTTTCATCCATTTTGCAAAAGTAATAGAGTAGTAGAATGGCCTGGAAAGAGTTCGATAGATGAGATAGAATATCTGAATGGTCTGATTCTAAAAAGGAATTTCACAAATTGGGTTGAAAAAGAAGGCTATGATCTAAATATTCATCAATCAGGTAAGCCTGCTTCACATGTTTCCTGGAGAGTTATGAAAAATGGTGATAAAACAAATATATCAATAAAAATTTTCCCTTATATATTCAACCAGGGACATAAATTATTGAACTGGTTCCCATTCTTTTTCATTATCAAGCCACTATTATTTAACTATTTAAAACATGTTATCGGTGGTTTGAAGTGGTATGCTGAGAATAATATTCCAGTTAAAAGTAATCAGTTTGGCAAGAATCTTTTATTTTCCTAGTAAGAGAAGTGCAAAAACCAATTATAAGGAATATTGTTTTAGTGATCTTAACTATTAATGTCATAGTTATGATCTATATTGAACAGTACATGGTTAGTCTTGTATTTGCTTTGATCCTAATAGGTGATATATCAAGAGAAAAAGCAAAAAAAAAGAAAATAAAAAAAACAACACCGATCAGTGAAGATGTAGCAGAAGCAATGGCAAGTAAGATCATTTATGAAGCTCAGCAACACCGCAAAATTAGAGAAAAAGGTGATCATTTGAATATAGTTTCAAATGAAGAAGAGTGAGCGACAATTGGCAAAATATTATGTATACGTTATTGAACTAGATCCGGTTGTGGCTGATCGTCGAAAGTTCCGCCAGAAAAATCCAAGATATATAAAAGGTAATGGATGTGTTTATGTTGGTCAATCATCTAGAAGACCAGAGCTGAGATTTGAACAACATAAAGAGGGGTATAAGTCAAATAATTATGCCAAAGTATATGGGATAAGATTAAGACCAGATCTATATGAAAAATATAATCCTATACCATCAAGGAAAGATGCAGAAGACATTGAAACAATGATAGGTAAAGAATTACGTAAGAAAGGGGTAGGGGTGTGGTATAATTAAAATGAATTATATTAAGACCATAAGTATCCTGATCATGAGCTCATTCTATATATTAGTGGGTATTGATCATTTTTTACGCCCAGGGTGGTATGCTCAGATAGTACCACCGGTGTTACCTTACAAGTTTGAATTAGTATATATAAGTGGGATCTTCGAAATATTATTTGGTGGATTATTATTAATACCCAGTATGCGTTATTTTGCTGGATGGGGCTTGATATTATTACTGATCGCAGTATACCCTGCTAATATATATCTTGCGTCAACAAATGGTGCAGCAATGGGCACAACACCTTTGATAGCATGGGGTAGACTTCCTTTTCAATTTGTATTTATTGGTCTAGCTTACTGGCATTCAAAATCATGAGGATGTCATAAATGTATTTTATCGGTCTAAATATTTAGATTATAACGTGTTCAAATATCTATCGCCATTATTAATTAGTTGTATTCTAATGATAGTAGGATGTGAAGAAGCGTCTAATAATGCTGGCTCTGAATCTGAGCCAGAGTCCATTATAACTTTTGAAAAATATGTTGAAAATATAACGTCTGCTGTTAGGCAGACGAATGATGGAGGTTATATTGTAGCAGGAGGAGTAGGAGGCCAGGCATGGTTATTAAAACTTGATCCTTATGGTGAGGAAGAATGGCAAAATACATATTCCCTTGGAGATTTTGGCTATACAAGATCGGTTATACAAACAAGTGATGGCGGATATCTGTATTGCAGTTGGGAGGGTATTGTAAAAGCAGATTCTAATGGTATTGAAGAGTGGAAGAATGAGAGCCATACTGTCGGTGGATATCCATTTTATGAAGATGCTATAGAACATAGTAATGGCTCATATTATGCAGTTGGTGGTCCTGGAGCTGGACAGGCACAATTTGTCAAATTCAGTTCAAATGGTAGCGTATTGAATAGGAGATGGTTTGGAAGTGAATGTGAAGATGATATTTTTCGTTCTATTATAGAAGCACCTGACGGGATGTTGATGATAGCTGGTGAAAAAAGTCATGGAAATCAAAATTATGATTGTGCATTCAATTTCATGTATTATAAAGATTTTTGGGTTGTAAAGGTTAAAAAGAATGGAGCACAGATCTGGGAGAAGACATATGGTGGGCCCTATATGGAGAAAGCAGATGATATAGTAGCATTAAATGATGGAGGTTATGGTTTGATTGGAGATAAATGTGCACATAATCACAATATATCATCTTGTGGTTCAGTTGCTAAAGTACTTTATATGAAAATAGATGATGAAGGTAATTTGATAGAGGAAAATTCGTGGTCAGGACTGAATTTTGTCGAACGTATACCTTATTTTTCTATAACAACAACGGTAAATGGTGGTATTGCCTGGACAGCAGAGCATAAGAATCATGGGACTTGGGTACATAAGTGGGGTCCAATGGAGGAGACGGTGACCATCTATGCAAATGGTCTTGGTGGTTTTGATATTAATAGAACATCTGATGATGGTTTTATTATTGGCACGTGGGGAGGAACTATCATTAAGACCGATAGCGAATTATATTATGAATAATAGATACTAACTGTGCAGACGATGAACATTTGCTAGTTCGACATATTTTTTTGCCCATTTCACATTTTGATCATATACTTGAGTTGAATTTTCTTTCACGATCTTTCCTGGAACGCCTACAACCAGACTATTATTAGGAATGATCATATTCTGTTTGATGACTGCACCTGCAGCTATCACAGATCCTTTTCCAATGTCTACGCCATTCATTATAATTGCTCCCATGCCCACTAGTACGCCATCGCCAACCGTACAACCATGTAGTATCACATTATGTCCTACGGTTACATCATTGCCTACAATCACACCTTGGTCATTCTCAAGATGTATAACTGAATTATCCTGAATATTCGATCTTTCGCCAATTACGATACTATTTATATCTGCTCTAACTACTGAATTATACCATATAGAAGAATCTTTTTTAAGTGTTACATCTCCAATAATCCTAGCTCCGTCAGCAACAAATGCTGTTGAATGAACTCTTGGAGTTTTTATAGTTACATTTTTTCTTAAATCTGTTTTATCCATGGACAAATTTAATTACAAAAATAATATGTAGATTTGAATGGAATACAAAAGGGATACTATGAAACGATCGGTGAATTATTTTGTGCTTATAATGAGTTCGTTATTTGGTCAGGTAGACTATTACACGCAAATACAGACGATCTTCAATGATAATTGTACTAACTGTCATATTAATGGAGGTGCCTATTATGGCGGACTAGATCTTGTTAATTATGATAGTCTAATGATTGGTAGCAATAATGGAGATGTAATTGTTCCAGGTGATCACGCATCAAGTATATTATGGCAGAAAGTGAATAGTGGAGAAATGCCTCCATATGATGATGATGATCTTAATTCTGATGAGATCGATCTTATTGCTCAATGGATAGATGAAGGTGCATTAGAGACTCCTGCTATTGGATATTCAGGACCAATTTGGTATGTAGCACCTAATGGTTCAGATGAAACAGGAGATGGTTCAGATGATAACCCTTTTATTTCAATTCAAAAGGCCATTGATGCATCAAATAATGCTGATACAGTTTTAGTTAGTCCAGGTATTTATTGTGGTTCTATTGATTTTGTAGGAAAAAATATTGTAGTTGGTTCTCATTATATAATTGATCATAATGATTCTATTATTGATTCGACAATTTTAGGTCCTGGGAATCCTTATGATTATTACAGTGATTGTGGTGACTATTTTGGAGGAGTACAATTTATTAGTGGCGAAGATTCAACAGCACATTTTACTGGTTTTACTATTACGGGAACTTTTGGTACTGCACCTATTAAATGCGTTGATTCGAGTCCATCTCTATCATACTTAAGGATTAGAAATAACCATATCAATACAGATGGAGGTGGGGCATTACATCTTATTAATTCCCAAGCTAAACTTAAAAACTTGATAATTAATGGTAATAATAAACAAGGTAGTTCTAATGGTGGAGCAGCGATGTTTATTGATAGTTCAATTATTTTTTTTAGTAACTCATTAGTTTATAATAATAGTGCAATAGATTTACATCATGGGGTAACCATGTATACATACACTGGAGGAATTGTTGCGATGAATAACTCCATTTTGAATTTAAACAATATTTCCTTCCATGGGAATTCGGGTACAGACGCTGTTTATTATGAAGATGAAACTTTACACTTACATTAATATTATTTTGAACTGGAATTAGTTTATCTTTAGATGTTAATTTTCCAAGGTTTTTACGTGGGTGAAAAATAAGTGAGTTTATTATTTTTAAATGCTTTCAAGGCAATAGGAATAAGATCTGGATGTGCAACCCAAGTACCATCATGACCTGCTTTAGCTTCCCTTAATTTATCCTCAAAAACTTTATTCATTGCTAGCTTATTTGCATGTTCATTATTTTTTATTGGAATTTGTGCTGCCATACCACCCATTGCTTGTGCTCCTCTTTTATGGCATGTATAAATTAACAACTGTACATAGGATTTCATGAAATGACGTAGCATTGT
>CAYOJL010000040.1:0-18773 GCA_964404235.1 uncultured bacterium
CCTGTATAGGATGTGTTTTGGGAAAACGAGTAGATGAATCCTTAAAGAAATACACCAACAATACCTATAGCTGCATTAAGTGTCAGGTCTTGCTGTTGTAGTTTTTTAGTTTTACGACGAGTTCTATTTTTGGCCACTTATTGAATGAACCTCATATTGAAGGGAGAACGAGTTTGGTATTTTTGGTTATGTGGTAAGTTCTGAAACCGAAGTTGCAGAAATGAATTTTTGGTAGGTTGATATGTGATTCCAGCATCATAACCAATATTAAGCTGATTAAAGGCTAAACCTTGTTGTAATGGTAATTGAGAACTATAAAGAGTGAGATTTGCATCTAGCATTAATTTATCATTTAAAAGATAATTAATATTGTTTGTCAACCCCATAACTGAATAAGAATATTGTCCATTTGATAACATGGACATGGTAAAGCCGTGGCTTAGATTAAATCGGTCAGGATTAAATAAGGATACAGATCCTTGATTATCTAACTCACCATTTAAATTTGTAGGCAAGGATTGCACTGGTAATTCAGATCGAAATTGCGCAGTCGCTATTCCAACCAACAGTAACATAATCAGAATTCGTTTTAAAGTTTGTTTCATCAATTATTGAATTTAATACAGGTAAGTTTGTTCCAAAATAGGAGACAATAGATTTTTATTAATATTTATTAGTTTGAATATGAGTCAATTATTGCACCACCTAAACAAATATCTTTATCATAAAATACAATAGATTGTCCAGGTGCGATTGCAAAACAAGGTCGTTCAAATTCAACCACTATATTATTTATATCTAGATCAATTATTTTACATGCAATATCATTTGATCTATAGCGTATTTTTGCATTTAACATATCCTTTTCCGGAGCAATACCTGATATCCAGTGAGGGCTTGATGCCATAAGACATCTATGATAAAGTCCTGGATGATCATGTCCCTGTCCAACAATCAATTCATTATTGGTGGCATCTTTATCCAAAACATACCAAGCACCATTGTTATTAGTATGACCGCCGCCTATGCCCAGTCCTTTCCGTTGTCCAATGGTGTAATACATTACGCCTTCATGTTTCCCCATTATTTCCCCGTTAAGATCAACAATATTGCCAGTTTTTGATGGAATATAAGTTTGTAAGAATTCTTTAATATTTCTTTCACCGATAAAACAAATACCCACACTGTCTTTTTTATTATAATTATTAAACCCAAGTTGTTTTGCTCGTTTACGAATTTCAAACTTTTCAAGATTTCCAATTGGGAAAATGGCACTAGAGATTTGATGTTGATTTAAACCATGTAAAAAATAGCTTTGGTCTTTTTCAGTATCCGATCCTTTTTTAAGTAATACTTCATGATTATTATGATGGCTGCGTACGTAATGTCCAGTAGCTATCATATCAGCACCTAGATCCAAAGCGTAATGAAGAAATTCTTTGAATTTTATTTCCGTGTTACAAAGTATATCGGGGTTTGGGGTCCGACCATTTTTATATTCTTCTAAAAAATGTTCAAATACTCTTTCCCAATATTCTTTTGCAAAATTAATCGAATGAATTTTTATCCCTAGGACATCACATACCTGTAATGCATCTTTATAATCCTTTTCGGCAGAACAAAACTCCGATTCTTCTTCCCAGTTTTTCATGAAAAGTCCTTCAACTTCATATCCCTTTTCAATAAGTATGGATGCTGCTACAGCACTATCCACACCACCGCTCATCCCAACTGTAATTCGACTCATTTTAATGTTAAAATAGATTCTAATTGATTTAAGAGATAGTCGATCTGTTCAGGAGTATTCGATGATCCAAAACTGAACCTAAGTGTAGAAAGATTGATAGTATCTTCAACTCCTATTGCAGAAAGGATTGGAGAAGGTTTTATATCCCCTGCTCCACAAGCTGAACCATTAGATATAGCAATATTAACTCTGTCTAGTTTTGCCATAAGAATATCAGATCGATATTCAGGAAAAGAGACATTGACAAGTCCTGGTAGTTTATTTACTTGGTCGCCATTGAATATCGCATTTGGGAAAAATGTTTTTAATCCTGTTTTGAATTGTTTTTCAAATTCTAACAATGAATTTATATGCTTATCAATAGATGCAGTCGCAAGTTCAGCAGCAAGCCCCATACCGGCTATGGAAGCAACATTTTCAGTACCAGCGCGAAACCCCATTTCTTGGCCACCTCCAATGATGAGAGACGAAATGTTTTTTGGTTCTTTAACATATAATATACCAATACCTTTAGGCCCATAAAATTTATGTGCAGACAGACTTAAAAAGTCTACACCAAGGCTTGTTATATCAAGTTCCATTTTCCCCATACATTGTACTGCATCCGAGTGGACCATAATATTATTCTCATACGCTATATCAACGACAGCTTTTACTGGCTGGATGCTGCCTATTTCATTATTTGCAAGCATCAAGGATATTAATGAGGTTTGGGGATTTATTGCTTTTATCACATTATTACTAGGGACAATTCCATCACTATTCACCTTTATTAAAGTATGATCAAGTCCCAATGGTTTAAGGAATTCAAGTACTTTGATTATAGCGGGGTGTTCAATATCATTAGAGATTACATGTTTTTTTTGATTTTGTAGTATGCACCATATAACTTGGTTATTTGATTCGGTCCCCCCACTAGTAAAAATAATTTGTTCAGGTTCAACTGAGATCGAGTCCGCAATTTGTCTACGTGCATTTTCTATGACTGATTTAGCTTTTTGCCCAGCAGAATATATAGATGATGGGTTGCCGTATATTGTTGATTGAATAGAATCCATCAGCTCAGATACATCTGAATGAACTGGGGTGGTTGCACTATGGTCAAAATAATACATTACTAATTATATTTTTCCGTAAAAATAAAATCTTTAAAATGGAAATTATGACCTAAAGGTCATTACGAATAGAGGCAAATTTAATTGTATTCTTCAGAATTGTATAAAATGGAGGTTTGCGCTTTTCTAATTGTTCGGTGGTTGTTTCTTTATCATATTCATAACGATTTACATCCCAATCTACCTGATTATTTTTAACTGAAAGAAAGGCAACAGCACCTCTTTGATCTCGGTCAAAGGGCAAGCCAGTTGCTCCTTGACATAGAATTGTAAGGTTCTCAATGATCTGATGTCTTGGTACATGGACATGCCCGTGAATAAAAACGACATTTTCAATCTCTGGATTAGATTCAATAACATGATCTCGCCAGTTCAACGCCTCAGTTACAGTAGGAGGCTTATCATCCCTTTTATACCATGCATGAGTAAACTCGATTAATGTTTTATCGATAATTTCTCGATGTGCGATCTTCATATTACTGCAAAAGTCATGTCCTTCTTCACCCAGTAATTCTGCTGTCCATTTTTCATTCTCTACGATTGCTTTACAGATTGGGTCATAAGGGTCCATACCTTCCAAAGAAGGCAATTCATCTTCCCAAAGTTTCTCAATTAAATACCTATCATGGTTACCACGTACAAAAATACAGTCAGGAATAGATTTTAACATCTTTAATGTTTCTTCAGGCTCTGGCCCAAGGGCAAAACAATCCCCCAGACAAAGAATTTGATCTATGTCTTTACGTTCATCTATAATGGCCAATGCTTTAGTAAGAGAAGCCAGATTAGAATGAATATCTGTAATTATTGCAAAGGTTTTTGAATCCATTGTTCCTAAATATACTTTTTTTAGTTTTTCCCTTGCAAGATTTTAAATATTTGATTTAATACACATGTCAAATTTTTAAATGAATAAAGTTTTTTGTTAATCTTTAGAAAATTATATTCACAGCCCATTAAATCTATCTCTTCAACTTCTATATTATTAATGGAATAATTAATGAATAATAATTTTGTATTTGGAATAGGAAACCCTCTTATTGATATAACTATTACTGTAGCAGATGAAGATCTGATCAGTTTAGGTATAAATAAAGGGACCATGGAACTTGTGGATGAAAAGCGTCAAAAGGAAATATTTGATTATTTTCAAACATCAGAACCTCGATATAATCCCGGTGGTTCTGCTCCCAATACGATTCTTGCTTGTGCTGCATTAGGTACTCATTCTCACATTTCAGGTAAGATTGGAAAAGACCATTTTGGAGATATATACTTAGCACGGGTAAAGCAATATGGTGCTGATTCAGGACTTGTTCAAGGAGATGGGACTACTGGTTCAAGTATTATCTTGGTAACCCCTGATGGTGAAAGATCAATGAATACCCATCTTGGTATGTGTAGAGAATATTCTTTAGATAATATTGATGTAAAAAAACTTTCTAAATCAAACTATTTTTATTTTACCGGATATATGTGGGATACAGAATCGCAAAAATCAGCGATTCAAAAAGCTATTTCAGTTGCCCATAAGAAAAAGGTAAAGATAGTTTTTGATATTGCCGATCCATTTTTAGTGAAAAGAAATAGGGATGAATTTCTTGAATTAATAAAAAATGATGTAGATATTGTTTTCGCAAACCATGCTGAGCTTAAAATTCTATTTAATTCTGAAAGTATTGATTTTGCGATCAATGGTTTAATTGATATTGTAGAATCTGGCGGGATTAAATTGGGTAAAGAAGGTTCGATTATCTTTAACAAAAAGAAAAAGTATACTATAAAACCTAAACCAATACTTGCCATGGATTCCACAGGCGCAGGTGATATGTATGCCGCAGGATTTTTGGCTTCTATTTGTAGGGGAAATAACTACGAAGAAGCAGGGAAGGTAGCTGTTTACTTAGCAGAAGAGATCATCCAAATTCAAGGTGCTCAATTTGAAAAGAGCCAAATGGATAAATTGAGGGAGAATATTTTTTGTACCTAGTATTATGGATCAATTAAGTACAAATTCTTGGATGGATAAATTGGTTTCAGGTAAATTTAAATTCTATAAATAATTTTTTTAAAGGACGCTACAATGAATAATAAAAAATACTTCTCTAAAATTATATTCTTAATAGCACTGATTATTATATCTTGCTCAAGTCAAGAATACACAACAGCGAAATTAGCTATTCAACAATCAGATTTTAAAAAGGCTGCTGAATGGTTGCCTAAAGCTATGGCTGTAGAGCCGGACAATCCTGAAATACCTATTGTCATGGCCATAGAGATTCATGCAGAGAATGAAGATTGGGAAGACATGATCGCTCTTTTTGATAGAGCCATGGAAATAGACCCAGATAAGGTCATAGAAATTCGAGCTGCTTTTATTTCTGTTAAGGAGGCTGTTAGTAATTATATTGAATTCTATTGGGCAAAAGAATTCAATATAGGAGTAGAACAGTTCAAGAAAATTCAGGAAGACCCGGATAATAAACCCAAGTATATCAGCAAAGCTATTTCGCATTTTAAGAATGCAGCTATTATTAATCCTTCAGATGCTAATACTCATGCTACTTTAGCTAAATGCTATTTTGACCAAGGTGATAAAGAATCTGCAAAAAACGCTGCTTTGACCGCAGTAGAAAAGAATCCTGATAGTTTTGATGCAAATTTTAGTGCTGCACAGATATTAGGACGTGCAGGAATGTCATCCGAGGACATTTTACCTTATTATGAAAAGGCAACCTCTATTGAACCTTCCAATAGCAAGGCTCTTAGAGAATTAGCAGGTACATATTATGATCTAGGTAAAAAAGAAGAATCTATTCAGGTATTTGAGAATGCTATCGCCAATGAAGAGAATGATACGACCAAGGCTGATCTTTATTTCAACCTTGGAGTTATACATAACCAAATGGGCAATTATGAATCTGCAGAAATATCATTTGATGAAGCCTTTTTCTTGAATGAAGAAGATTTTGAAGCAGCATTAGGAATGGCCAGATCATATGAGGGATTAGGTGATAATTACTTAAATGGAGCTGAAGGTTTTGAGAAAGATTTAGATAAAGCTTCAAGATGGTACCGAAAAGCAGAAAAAAAGATAAAATCAGTTATGGTAATAGATATTGATAATAAAGAAACATATCAGAAAAATTTGGAATTAGTACGATATAAAAGGGATGTTGCAGAAGGGAATTGATTATTTAAAACAATAACCAATCCTAATTTATTTAAAATAGTTTCCGTCTTTTATTTAGATATTCTGTTATGCTTTTATCAAGGCTCTCATCTGTAAAAATAGGTACATAATCAATGAGGGACTCTCTACATTCTTTTTGATAGTAATTCTGCAATCCAGAAATAAGCTCTGTATAGCTTGAGCGGATATGCCATGGTTCTGTGATGATTTCTTCACCTGATTCCATGTCTAAAAATCTGGTACGAGAATTAAAATCAAATTCTAACTCTTTTCTATCTAAAATATGAAATACGATTACTTCTTGGTGCTTATGACGAAAATGTTTTAGACCATTTATCACTTCTATTGGATCATCTAAAAGATCTGATATTAAGATCACAATTCCACGTTTATCAATACGCTCTGCCATTTGATGAAGAACGGTTTCAATTTTAGTGTCTTTACCAGTTTTATGATCATCTAATTGTTTTAGAATTATATTAAGATGACTTGGCTTTGATTTTGGTGGTATAAATGTATCAATTTTGTTTGAGAATTGTATGAGGCCTGCTGCATCTTGTTGATTTATCATCAAGTATGAAAGAGAAGCTGCTAAAGAGTTTGCATAGTTCAATTTTGATACTTTACCACTTTTATAAAGCATCGATCTGCTGGTATCCAAAATTATGTGCGCACGTAGGTTCGTTTCTTCTTCATATCTTTTAACGTAAAGTCTTTCTGTTTTTCCAAATAATTTCCAATCAATATGACGTATCTCATCTCCAGGACCGTAAGCTCGGTGTTCAGCAAACTCAACAGAGAAACCATGATATGGACTACGATGCTGTCCAATAATATATCCCTCAACAACCAACCTTGCCCTCAATGCCATTGAATTCAATACAGCAACCATTTCTGGTTGTAGATATTTTCTTTTGTCTGTATTAATCGCCATTAGTCACCCAAGGCATCCATTAATTGATTTAAAATATCTTCAACTTTTAGCCCTTCTGCTTCTGCATTAAAATTTGGTAGAACTCGATGTCTTAGGATTGGAAGAGCCAAAGATTGAACATCACTTATATTTGGAGAAGGCCGTCCATCTAGAACTGCTTTAGCTTTTGCACCTAGGACCAAATACTGTGAGGCACGAGGTCCAGCACCCCAATCTACTGATTGTTGAATAAAGTCAGGTGCCGAATCAGAATCTGGTCTAGTGGCAGAAACTAATCTTACAGCATATTCAACAACATTATCTGATGCAGGGACACGTCTTACTAGATCTTGATAGGATGCTATTTCAGATTTTGTTATGACCGGATTTAATACATGTTCTTCAGGTGTTGTTGTAGCTCGGACAATTGCGACCTCTTCCTTTGTAGATGGGTATTTAATATTAAGATTGAACATAAAACGATCTAGTTGTGCTTCAGGAAGAGGATAGGTTCCTTCCTGTTCGATTGGGTTTTGTGTAGCCAATACAAAAAAGGGTTCATCAAGATTATAAGTCTTTCCACCTGCAGTCACTTTATGCTCTTGCATAGCTTCTAATAATGCTGCTTGCGTTTTTGGTGGTGTTCTATTTATTTCATCTGCGAGAACTATATTCGCAAAAATTGGACCTTGATAAAATCTGAATGATCTTTTGCCTGTATCCAGGTCAACATCTATCAATTCAGTTCCTGTAATATCACTAGGCATTAGATCCGGTGTGAATTGTATACGATTAAAAGAAAGATCTAAAACCTCTGATAAGGTTTTAATTATCAAAGTTTTTGCAAGTCCCGGGACACCAACTATAAGAGAATGACCTTGCGCTAGAAGAGCAATTAGTAAATGGTCTAATATATCATGTTGGCCAATTACTACTTTACCAACTTCTGATAGAAAAGATTCTCTGGCCTGAGCTAATTTTTCAAAAGATGCAAGATCTTGTTGTGTTTCTGTCATAATAAAAGATGCTTTTATTTTTATAAATTGGGGCAAAACTTACCGAACCAACTCTGGTCTAAAAAGAAAGATTAAACGTATAATTAATTAAATAGTTTCCTGTATGAGTTATACATCATTTATTAAAAATTTAATATTATGTCTGAACGTCTAACCACAGAACAAAAACCGTTAATTGGTAAATCAATGGAAGACCTTGAGTCATTTTCACAATCTTTAGGAGAAGAATTATTTCGTGGAAGACAACTATTTGATTGGATATATCGAAAAAATGTATACAATTATTCTGAAATGTCAGATCTGCCAATTTATTTTAGAGAAAAACTATCTGGGACACCTCTACATCCTCTGAGAATGCTTAATAATCATGTATCTAATTCCAAACAAACACAAAAGTATTTATTTGAATTAGAAAGTGGTGAAATGATTGAATCTGTTCTTATGATAGATGGTAAAAGAGTGACAGTTTGCCTATCTACTCAGGTTGGTTGTGCAGTTGATTGTGATTTTTGTGCTACTGGTAAAATGGGTTTTATCCAAAATTTAACAGCTGGAGAGATCGTTGATCAATTTCTACAACTTCAAAATATTATAAAAAATAAAATTACAAATGTTGTTTTTATGGGTATGGGTGAACCATTTTTAAACTATGAAAATACAATTTCAGCAGCTCATCTTCTTCATCATCCAAAAGGGATCAATATGGGTGCTTGGCGTATAACAATATCAACAGCTGGTATTATTAAGAAGATCAAACAATTTGCTAATGATGGTCACCCATATAAACTTGCTGTTAGCCTAAATGGATCAAACGAGAAGCAACGGTTATTAACGATGCCAATTACAAAAGCCCAATCATTTTCAGAATTACTTGAAGTATCTCAATATTATACTCTTAGATCACGCAAAAGGGTCACATTTGAGTATGTATTGTTGGCTGGTGTGAATGATGATCAGATGGATGCAAAAGAGCTAAAACAAATATTGGCTCCGATTAATTGTAAACTTAATCTTATTCCTTATAATGAGATAGATGGTCAATATAGAAGACCAACTGATAATTCAATAAATGCATTTATATCATCATTAAATAATGCCCCTTTTCCTGTTACGGTCCGTTGGAGTAAAGGTCAGGATATAGATGCTGGTTGCGGACAATTAGCTACTATTTCTGATAATGATTTATGAATAGATCATTAGAAGCATCAAAGGTAATATTGGACCAAACAAGCTTTAATGGGGATACTGCGGTGATCTTAGGTTCTGGCTTAGGAGGTTTTACAGATGCTTTAACAGATCATAAAATAATAGAATATTCTAATATTCCACATTATCCAAGATCAACAGTTGAGGGACATTCTGGGGAAATGGTAATTGGGAAATTAAATAATAAAGAGCTTATTGTTGCCAAGGGGAGGATGCACTGTTATGAGGGCTATTCAAGAGAGATCGTTGTTTTTCCAATTCATGTATTTAAAGAATGTGGAGTTGAAAATCTAATTATTACAAACTCATCTGGTAGTCTAAATAAAACAAATGAGCCAGGGACAATTATGATGATAACAGGACATTTGGACTGTACATTTCAAGATAATATTGAAGACCCAGATCTGATCACAGATGAAAAATTTCACTCTTCACAATTAATTTCTATTGCCAGAAGTGTGGCAAGGAAAAATCACATTCCCCTAGCAACAGGGAATTATTGTTGGACAATGGGACCTATGTATGAAACACCAGCAGAGATAAAATACTTGAGATCATTAAACGGATCTGCTGTAGGAATGAGTACACTACCTGAGATTGAAGAAGCAGGTTCATTGGGATTAAATGTAATAACTTTATCACTTCTTACTAATTTTGCTGCAGGTATATCTGAGCAATCGTTAACCCATGAAGAAGTGTTGACCAATGCTGAAAGATCAAAACAAAAAATAATCAAGTTACTTTCTGGAATCATTGAAAGGATAAAATAATGAATATTCGAAAAGAGATCAAAGAAATTGAAAAGATGATCGTTGATTGGCGTAGGGATTTCCATCAATTCCCTGAATTAAGCTTTCAAGAACATCGTACAGGTGATGTTATTGCAGATGAATTACGATCTATGGGGTTAAAGCCGAAAGTAAAAGTTGGTAAAACAGGTGTTACTGCAGATCTCAAATTTGGCGACGGTCCTATGATTGGTCTTAGAGCAGATATGGATGCATTGCCGATTCAAGAGACCAGTGGATTGTCATTCTCTTCGAAAAATGATGGTGTGATGCATGCCTGTGGTCATGATGGCCATATGGCAATGCTTTTAGGAGCAGCAAAAGTTTTAACGCAAAAAGATGATCAATATAATGGCACTGTCCGATTCATATTTCAACCAGCAGAAGAAGGAGAAGGTGGTGCTAGGTATATGATCAAGGATGGTTGTCTTGAAGGTGTTGATGAGATCTATGGGATCCATGTTTGGAATTATCAGCCAGTAGGTGAAGTTGGTGTAAAAGATGGACCTGTTCTAGCGGCAGCGGATATGTTTGATATCAAGATCAAAGGTATAGGTGGGCATGGAGCTGCACCGCAAGGGACTGTAGATTGTGTCGTTGTTGCTTCACATTTAGTGCAAGCACTTCAAACTATTGTAAGCCGTAATACGAATCCATTAGAAAGTACTGTTATTTCGATTGGAAAGATAAATGGTGGACATAATTTTAATATTATTGCAGATGAAGTTTCTCTTTCTGGTACTGCTCGTGCCTATAGTGAAGAAAATCGTAACCTGATCAAAACTAGAATGGAGGAGATCATCCAAGGAGTTGCCAAAACATATAATGCGGAGATCATTTTTGATTATAAAGATGGTTATCCACCTACTATAAATCATATTGAGCCGACAGAAAAAGTATTAAAAGCTGCTCAGAAGGTTGTTGGGGATAAGGCTGGTATGCCATATTTATCCATGGGAGGAGAAGATTTTTCATATTATTTAAAGAAAAAACCTGGGTGTTTCTTTTTTGTAGGATCTGCCCCAAATGAAAAAGAATTATTTGAAACCCCTCATCATTGCTCCCATTTTACTATGGATGAAAGGGCACTTTTAGTTGGGCCTTCAATATATTTGAATTTATTAGATAATATAATGGGAGTTTAATAGCCTATAGCTGAGGTCTCACCACGACAATCACCTCCGCCATAGATTCCATCTTCTGTTATCATTATCCCATTTGATTCCCCAATATAACCGCCACGGGGGGTTACTTGGTGACCACGTAATTGAAGATTGAGAATTACATCTTTAGCCAATCCATGTGGTTCGATCTGAATTATATCTGGTAGCCACTGAGAATGAAATCTAGCCGCACATACCGCTTCTTTAATATCCATATCATGATCTACTACATTTAAAATAGTCTGCATTGCAGTAGTGATTATCGTTGATCCACCTGGTGAACCAATGACCAAGAATGGTTTATTGTTTTTTAAAATAATTGTTGGGGTCATTGAAGAAAGCGGTCTTTTATTTGGTTCGATAGCATTTGCTTCATTACCGATCAGACCGAATACATTTGGAACACCAGGTTTAGAAGAAAAATCATCCATTTCATTATTGAGAAAGAAGCCAGCACCTTTCACAACACATCCATTTCCATATCCCAAATTTATAGTTGTTGTGACACTTACGGCATTTCCCCATTGATCTACGACTGAATAATGAGTGGTCTCAGGAGATTCATAACCATCAGGTTTCCCAGCATATACTTGATCACTGGGCGTCGCCCTATTGATGTCAATATCAATGGTACGACCCTTTGCATATTCTTTGGACCTGAACATTTCCAAAGGCACATCCCAATAATCAGGGTCTCCCATATGTTCAGCTCTGTCTGCATAAGCCCTACGTTCGATCTCAGTTAATATATGCACATAATCAGATGAATTCCATTCTAGGCTATCTTTTCCATAGAGCTCTAACATATTTAACATGTTTATCAATAAGGCACCACCAGAACTAGGTGGACCCATTGATATCACTTCATATCCTTTATAAGATCCGGTCACGGGATCTCTATATTTTGATGAATAATTAGAAAGATCATCCATTGATATAAGTCCATTGCCACGTTTCATTTCTTCTACTATCATTTTAGCCACAGGTCCGGTATAGAAACCGTCTCTTCCATACTTTGCGATTCGTTTAAGGGTTTTTGACAGGTCTCTTTGAATGAATCTATCCTTTTCTTTCCAAGGTCGATCATCTTTCCTAATAAAAATATCAGCAGCAGCCTCATTTTTCTCAAAAAATGCCTTATAAGCATTAAATCGCCTAGCTTCATAATGAGATAATAAAAATCCTTTTTCCGCTAAACGTATTGCGGGTGCTAAAACTTGCCTAATAGATATTTTACCTGAACCATGATCTTTAAGGATGCGTATCAGTCCATCCACAGTTCCAGGGACTCCACTGCCAGCACGAGAGTACAATGACATTCCAGGGTTTACATTACCAGAATCATCTAAGAACATGTCTCTATTAGAACTTGAAGGAGCTTTCTCTCTATGGTCAAGGGTAAAAGATGCCCCATCAATAAGTGAAGCAACAAGAAATCCACCACCACCTAAATTCCCATTACTTGATGAGGTGACTGCTAAAGCAAATCCCACAGCAACGGCTGCATCTATTGCATTGCCCCCCTTTTTTAATATATCAATACCTGCTTGAGAGGCCTGCCTGCTAGTTGATACTACCATACCATTCTCACCATATACAGGGTTTGAACTTGCACCAAATATGGGTTCTATCAACAAGCTTAATAATAATAATTGGAGCATAATGTTTTTCATCGTTAAGAATTTATTGTTACACATTTTGAGTCTACAAGGTCACTGATCTTTTCTTCATCGTACTTAAGCAATGATGATAATATCTCATGAGTATGCTGTCCAAGGTCTGGTGCAGGATCAGTTTCTATCTCAGGTGATTCAGAAAGCATGACAGGCCCACGCGTAAATTGATATTTTCCGACTTCAGGATCTTCTATATCTACTAATAGTTTTCTAGATTTAACCTGTTCCGATTGAAATACATCTTTAGCTGTATAAACAGACCCAACGGGAACTCCATTATTATTCAATATATTTTCAGCGTCACTCCGATTTATCTTCGATAGCCACTCTTCAATAATTGGTCCGAGAAAATCACTATTCGCTGCACGGTCAGTTCCAGTTTTACTGCGCTCATCATTGATCAGATCTACTCTTTCCATACTTTCGCATAAGCGCGACCAAACCAGATCATCAGGGACATTCAAGGCCAAATATCCATCTTTACATTTAAATGCGCCGCGTGGATAAAGATGTTTTAAGCGTCCTCGGTGAGGTTCTTCACCTGTCATGGTATAAAGCATTGCCATTCGTTCGTTTAATGAGATCATGGCATCTAGCATCGCACTATCTACAAATTGACCTTTTCCAGTTCTCTCACGTTGGAATAATGCTTGAGTGATCGCAAAGCAGGTGCAAAGACCTGTATAGACATCTGCCATACCGTATATGGTCCATGATGGGGGTTTATCCTCAAACCCAACTAAATGCATTATACCACTCATTGCCTCTGCAACAATATCAAAAGCAGGTCTATCTGATTCAGGACCCCGATATCCTTCTAGTCTACCAAATCCTGAAATAGCAGCGTAGATCAATCTAGGATTGATGGATCTAAGGTCATTATATCCAATTCCAAGTTTATCTGTAGACCCAGGTCTCAAGTTTTCAACAACCACATCTGCTTTTTTTATTAGGTCCATGTAAACAGATCTACCTTTAGGCTCGCGAACATTTAAACATAAACTTTTTTTATTTCTATTATATGCCATGAAACCACCAGCCTTCTTGATTCCATCCTTCTCTGCAAATGGAGGGATAGAGCGTCTGGGGTCACCCGTTCCAGGTCTTTCAATTTTTATCACTTCTGCACCAGCATCAGCAAGAAGCATTGAGCAATAAGGTCCAGCCATATATTGTTCAAGGGCAATAATACGTATCCCTTTAAGAGGTCTATCCATTTAAATTAACTCCACCACAGTGGATACTCCTTGCCCTACCCCTACACAAAGTGTTGCTAGTCCATATCTGGTATCTTTCCTTTTCATTTCATGCAGCAGTGTAGTAAAGATACGAGCGCCAGAGCATCCTAATGGATGACCTAGAGCAATAGCGCCTCCATTTACATTTACCTTTTCATGATCCAATCCAAGTTCTTTCATTACACCTATGGTCTGAGCAGCAAATGCTTCATTGATCTCGATCAATCCAATATCTTTTATATCCAATAATAATCTATCCAGTAGCTTTTTCGTTGATGGCACTGGTCCAATCCCCATAATTGAAGGATCAACTCCAGCAACTGCGGATCCCTTCCATTTTGCAATAGGCTTCAGTTTTAATTCTTCTGATCTTTCTTTACTCATCATTAATATTGCTGCAGCACCATCATTGATCCCGCTAGAGTTCCCAGCGGTTACAGTGCCTCCCTTACGAAATGCTGGTTTAAGATCAGATAGTTTTTCAATTGAGGTGTTTAAAATCAATCTCCCATTTTCTTGTCTGTACCTAGGATATTCATCAGTATTAAAAATTATTGGATCGCCCTTCCGTTGTGAAATACTGACCTCAATTATTTCATCATTAAAGTTCCCTACATTAATAGCACTTATAGCACGTTCTTGACTTTGTAAAGAGAACTCATCTTGTTCTGATCGACTGATCTGGTAATTATCAGCAACTCTTTCAGCTGTTTCGCCTAAACTGATTATTGGATAAAGTTTATTCATTTTAGTGTTCTCAAATCTCCAACCTACAGTAGAATCATAAATAGAACGATGACCGATCTTAGTTACTGTTGAAGGTCGAGGCATGACAAGGGGTGCTCTACTCATTGATTCCACTCCACAACCTATAAAAATATCGCCTTCCCCAGCAATGATAGCTTTAGCTGCTTGATTTATTGCTTCTAATCCCGATGAACAGTTTCTATTAACAGTAACTCCAGGTACAGTAACAGGAAATCCTGCAAGGAGTGCAGCCATTCTAGCAACATTGCGATTGTCTTCACCAGCTTGATTGCCACAACCTGCATATACATCTGTGATCAAAGCGGGGTCGATTCCTGTTCGATTGACCAATCCTTTCAATATGTCTGCTAAAAGATCATCAGGTCGAATGCTTGCAAGGGAACCGCCAACATTGCCAATAGGGGATCTAACAGCATCTACGATAACAACTTCTTTCATTGTTATTGATGTATAGTATTTAAGAAATCATTCATTTTTGATAGAAAGAGTTTTAACCTTGGATGATGATCATTAATAAAGGATTTTTCATCCGCACCATCATTATAAATATCTAATATCTTTTTCGCAGCTTCATCTGTCTCCATATCCAAATAGCTAGATGATATCCTTAGACATAAATTTTCAGGATCATCACCAAAAGCTGATCCAGGTAAGGTCGCTATTTTATGTTTATCCAATAAATATTCAGAAAGAGAAGTACAGGATATTATCCCTTTTTTAGATAATTGCTCACTCCATTTTTTAAATGATGCATAGATATAAAATCCTCCAGTTGGCCTGGGGCAATCAATACCAAGATCTTGAAAATGATCATAAATAAAAAGCGTACGTATTTTATGGATATTGGCACATACATTTATATAATTCTCAATGGACTCATTATCGCTAAAAGCGGTTTCTCCTACGATTTGAAAGGGGGCAGGTACACAAGACCAAATGCTACCTGCAATAGATTCAAATTTAGAGATCAACTGTTCACCGAACGAATTTCTTGGAAGGATCGATATTCCAAGTCGCCAACCGCCTAGAGATAAATGTTTACTCAGGCCACTAAAAACGATCGTTTTATCTGGATAATATGATAAGGGAGTGTGGTGGTCGTTCCCTTTAAAAGTTATTAGACCATATATTTCATCACTAAGAACTGTAATGTCATTTTCTTGAGCCCAATTAGCAGCCAATTCAATATCAGATCTGGAGAAGGAATTCCCTACAGGATTATTCGGTGAGTTTAAAACCAACATAGATGGGTTAGCCCCATTCTTTTTTGCTGAACTATAAGCATTATTCAATGACTCTATGTTTAATTTGTATCCATTATCCTTATCAAGATCAAATCGTGTAATGCCTTTATTACATATGGTTGCAATACTAGAATATGAGACCCATGAAGGTTTTGGTAATAGAAGGTCTCCATCTATCGCTTTGATAATCGAATAAAGAAGAGATTTACTGCCAACTCCAACGATCACTTGATCATAGGAGATCTCCTTGTTAAGTTTCTTTGTATAATAATCAGCGATCTTAGTTCTGAGTCTATCAGTTCCCAGGGATGAAAGGTATGAACGATTCGATATTCCATTATCTAATGCTTTGGACAGATCATGATGCACTGGGAATCTTGATTCACCAAACGCTGCGTGAAGAATATCTTCACCTTGTTGCCACATGGTTTTGACCTTTTCATTGATGAGCAATGTGGGAGATCTTTTAATTTGGTTCATGATAAATCTAAAATTATTGGGAAATTTTTCTGATTTAAAATAACCCAAGATATAATATTAAAGTTATTATATTAAATAACGAATAAATAAGAATGATAGTAGGGTAATGAAAAAAAAGTTTTTAATTGCTTACAGTGGTTATTTTGTATGCCATTGTATCAAATTCATGGAAGAGATATGTTAGTTAGTGATTGCGGCATATTTAATATTATAGGTAGTTATATCATCAGCTTATTTATATATCAAATAGTAATATATTGTTTTTGAATTAAAAAATGGGAGAGCCGACAAGAAAATTAGCCGCGATTGTCTTTACTGATATTGTCGGATTTACAGAGCTTTCTTCTAAAAATGAACCTCTTGCTCTTGAGCTACTAGATAATCAGCGTATTTACTTCAAACCTATTGTTCAATCCTATAATGGACAATGGCTTAAAGAAATTGGAGATGGGTTGCTATTAACTTTTAATGGAACACTAGATGCTGTTAAATGTTGTATTGAAATCCAAGAGATTGCTAAATCAATAGATCATCTAGATCTCAGGATAGGAATTCACCAGGGCGAAGTTCTCTACAAAGATGGTGATGTTTTTGGAGATGATGTAAATATAGCATCGAGGGTTGAACCTTTTGCAGGTCCAGGAGGAATTGCAATATCAGGCAGGGTTAATACAGCTTTAGAAAGAGACCCAGATTTTGAGACTTATTTTTTAGGTGAGCCTACTTTAAAAGGTGTTTTTCAAAATGTGAAAATATATAGTATAATATCTCAAGACTTACCGAAAGGTGATAAAATAATAGATGAGAATGCAAATACAAATATTCGGTTTAAGGATAAAATTTTATCAAGAAAAAGTTTATTAATATTATCTTTAATTTTCATCTTTATTTTTATTTTTAAGAAGATTAATGAAAAAATTATATTAGATAATGGCATAGTAGATATTGTTGGGAATTTTGATCTAGGCGATAATTATTTTGTATTTCAAAAAGCAAAAGAATTATTGGAATCATATCCAGAAAATAAGTTATTAAATCTTTACTTCAATAAAGCAACTGCTCCAATTAATATTAATACGGACTCATTATTAGCAAAAGCCTATATTAAATATGAATCAGATACAATATGGCACTATATCGGCGAGACTCCGATAGATGGTTTAAGAGTTCCAGCATCTACAAAAAGGCATAAAGCAACAAAAGATTTTCAATTAAAATTCATAATTAATGAAAGATCAATATTGGCCGCTACTAATCAATCTGGACAATTTTATTTTGGCAAGATTGATGAATTTCCTGAGGACCATTCTATTATATCTGGTTCAAAAAATCATTTGATGTATTTCCCTGGAATTGATTTTGGTTTGATTACATTTGAGCCATTTTCGATATCAAAAACTGAAGTTTCAAATTTAGATTTTAAAGAGTTTCTTGATACTGGAGGTTATGAAAATGAGGAATATTGGGATTTTCCTGTCATTATTGATGGTAAAGAGTATACTTATGATATGGTAATTAAATCTTTTGTTGATAAACATGGTAAGTTTGGTCCTTTGGATTGGTCCTATGGACAATTTGCAACAAATAGAGAAAACTTTCCCGTTACAGGGATATCCTGGTTTGAGGCCAGAGCATATGCCAGATATAAAGGGCTAGCATTACCAAATGTATTTCAATGGTTGAGTGCAGCAGGATTATCTGGTTTCGTGGACAATTTACCAGACATCAGCAATAGTAATCTAAAAGCAAATTATTTGTGGGATGTAAATGATCCCAGAGGAGAAAATTATTATGGCATAAAAAACATTGCTGGTAATGTTAGGGAATGGGCAACAAATCCAAAGGGTTTGGAAAAGATTAATTATTCAATTCTTGGAGGGTCTTATTTTGACAACCCATATAGCTTTAATGAATACCAGAGTGTTTCTCCATTTGATCGTAGTCTAGGCAATGGTTTCAGACTTGTAAAATCTAAAAATGATAAATCTTTAGATAATTTTACTATATCCTATAATCAAAGAAATATTCTTTCAGAACCAGATATTAGTGATGAAGTATTCAATATATACAAAAAGCAATTTGAATATGAGGATTATGATCTTGATGTTGCTCTAGAATTAATACCTGGCCATGATGGTTATGTAGTCCAAAGATATGAATTAACACCACCTTATGAAGGTGATGAACTTTTACATGGTTATATAGTTTATTCAAAAAAAATAGATG
>CAYOJL010000041.1:0-18027 GCA_964404235.1 uncultured bacterium
TATCTCCATTACCTAATTTTGAATTAGTATCAATATTATGTACTAGACCTCCGACAACCATTGTTGGATCTTTTTTGGCATAGGCTAGGATTGTACCAATCATCGATGATGTCGTTGTTTTTCCATGTGTACCGCTAACCGCTATGCTAGTCTCCTTGACAGAAATAAGTTCTCCTAACATTTCTGCTCTACGTATAACAGGAATCCCTTTTTGGCGAGCACGGATAATCTCAGGATTTTCAATTGGTACAGCACTAGAATAAACTAGAACATCCGTATCGCGAGATAGATTATTAGGACTATGACCAATCTTTACGTCGATATTCAAATTATTTAATCGTTTTACATTATCATTCTCATTTATATCTGATCCTGATACATCAAAACCTAAATTCATCAGTAGTTCAGCAATACCACTCATCCCAATACCACCAATACCAACAAAGTATACATTTTTTATTTTTCTAAAAGTCAATTCAATACCTTGAATATATGATTAACGATTTCATGTGTAGCATCTGGTCTTCCAAGTCCTCTAGAAGCAAGTCCCATTTTGTGAAGTTCGTTTTTATTATGAATTAAATTCATAATTGTATGCAGTAAATCTTTTGATTTAAGTGATTTTTCAAAGAGAATACGTGCAGCACCGGCATTAACAAGTGTCTGTGCATTTTTCGTTTGATGATCGCCGGCAGCGTATGGGTAAGGAATTAATATAGATGGTTTACCACAAACAGTAATTTCTGCTAGAGTGAGAGCACCACTTCGGCATATTAGAAGATCTGAAATTGCATATGCATCATCCATATTATTAACAAATGGAACAATACATATGCTACTAGAATTCATTTTTTTATATTTTTTATACTCTAAATCGCCTGTTTGCCATATTATTTGAATACCTGCACTTGAAATATTTGATACAATCTGACTCATCATTTTATTGAGATAAGAGGAACCTTGACTACCCCCAAATAAAAATATTGTTTTGTTATTTTCTTTAAAACTGAACTCTTTTAGGCCTTTAATGCGATTTCCATTTTCGATTCCTTTTCTGATTGGATTACCAGTTAGTACTGTTTTAGAATCAAGATTTTTTTCTGATTCATTAAATCCCACACAAATTCTTTTTGCTTTATCTGCAAATAATCTAGTTGTAATGCCTGGGAATGAGTTTTGTTCTTGAAGGATGATGGGAAGTGTTTTGTTCTTTTTTGATGCTATATATAGTGGCAGAGCAGATGCGTAACCACCAGTGCCCACAACAATTTGAGGAATAAATTCACTTAATAAGATTCTTGTCTTAAATAAGGAGCGAATAATTCGGAAGGGAAGTAATAGATTTCTAGAAATACTTGTAACGCTTATTCCACGCTGGAATCCACGGATGGGTAATAAGGTATGCCAAACATCTTTAACCGGGAACACTTTTGCTTCAAGACCAAATATAGAACCTACATAGTGTATTTCCGCATCTGGATCTCGACGATGTATTTCTTCACCAATAGCTAAAGCAGGAAATAAATGTCCTCCTGTTCCTCCTCCTGCAATTAGTATTCTCCGGCTAGCCATAAAAAGCGGGCCTCCAACTTTTATTACCAACTACAGAACGACGTGATTGAGATATATTTAATAGTATGCCCATCATGGCCATGTTGACCACCATCCCTGAACCACCATAGCTCACCATGGGCATTGGAAGACCCGTAACAGGAAGAACACCTGTAACCACTGCTGCATTTGTAAAGGCATATATAACAATATTAAATGCAATCCCTAATGACAGGAAAACACCAAAAGGGTCCGTACATGTTTTTGCAATTTTCAATCCTCTTAAAAAAATTAATATAAAGAGTGTTAAAACAGGGATAGTGCCAAGAACCAAACCCAACTCTTCGCCAATAATTGCAAAAATGAAATCAGTGTGTGGCGTTGGTAGAAAATGATTTTTTTCAATACTATTTCCTAATCCAACACCTAACCAACCACCATTACCCAAACTATTTAGTGACTGTGTAGCCTGGTAACCAATATCCGAATTATTACCGTTGCCAAATAATCTATTAATATAATCTAGTATTCGTTCCCATCTATATGATCTGGAAATAAGAACTGGGAAACCAATTAATAATGCACAGGCACCAATTAATGATAGATGTGAAATCTGTGCACCACCAATGAAAAGAATCATAAAGCCAATTATGCCAATCATAAGGGCGGTACTATAATCTGGTTGGATTATAATTAATGCCATAATGATAATTAAAACGTATATGGCAGGGAGTATGCCTGTTTGAAAATCTTTTAGAGATTCCCTTTTTTTATCAGCATAATATGCCATAAATATTATTATTGAAAAGCGGGCTATATCGGATGTTTGCAATGACAAAGGCCCTATATATAGCCAGCGAGCTGGCTTGTACCATGAATATCCTTGCAACATGTAAAATGCTTTTGTTACGATTAATAATGCAATAGAACTGATAATAAGATAAAGAGCTATCTCCTTGAGTTTTCTATAATCAATAATTGTAAAACAAAATAAAAAGAATACCCCAACTAAGAGTCTTTTTAAATGGTTTTGGAGAAACAACATATCAGTTCTACCATTAGATGAGTTAAAAGACTCGTACCAACTTGCACTATATAACATTATGGTACCTATGATAGTTAAAATACATAAGTATGTTATTAATTGGCGATCATACCTTTGAATAATCATATCTATCATTGTTTTATTAGATTTTTCACAACTGATTTAAAAAATAATCCTCGAACTTCATAATTTTCGAATTCGTCATAACTGGCGCAGCCCGGAGATAAAAGAACAATATCTCCGGGAGTAGCCAGTAAATGGGCTTTCTTAACTGCAGAGCTAAGATCGGTTACTTGTACCGAACTCACCGCATCCCCTAATGCAGTATTGATTTGCCCGCCGGCATCTCCATAAGAGATTATATCTCTTACATGACTTGACTTGATATGTGGAAGGAGTAGCCGAAAATCTGCACCCTTGTTATAACCACCAAGGATTAAAACTATAGGTTTTGTATATGTTTCAACTGCCACTATTACAGATTGAATGTTTGTAGCTTTTGAATCATTAATATATTCTACATTATTGATGAAATTGACATGTTCCAAACGGTGTTCCACGCCCTTGAAATTTTTCATAGTATTGGTAATATGTTCTTCAGAAATACCAATTAAGTGACTACATGTTGCAGCTGCAAATAAATTAGAAATGTTATGTTTTCCATGTATTTCAAGGTCATTTATATTTAAAAGTGATTCTTTTGATGGACCAACAACTATATCATTATCTAAATAGAATAATGTATCTTTTCTAATGGTACTGAAAGATTTTGTTTGATTAGTGCTTATACTTATAGCCTTTTTCAATTCAGGATCATCGTTATTGTAAATGATATATCCATCTTTTTTAAGATTATTAACTACCCTCATTTTCATCTTAACGTATTCTTCCATTGAATTATGGCGATCCAAATGATCTGTAGAAATATTTGTATATATGGCAAATGTTGGAGAAAAATGTTTAGTAAACTCCATCTGGAAACTTGATACCTCTAATATATAGATTCTATTTTTATCTGGCTCTAACACTTCATTTAAAACTCTTTCAGAAAATGGGAGACCCATATTCCCAGCCATTACACCATTAATATCTTTGCCTTGGCACATTTCGGATAGTATAAATGAGGTAGTTGTTTTACCATTGGATCCAGTTATTGCAATAATTGGAGATTCTGTAAACCAACTGGCAAACTCAATTTCTCCAACGATGGGAATACCTTTTTCAATTGCTTTTAAAATAATATCATTATCTTTTGATACACCGGGAGATAATATCCATAGATCTGAATCATAAATTTTCTCACTTTGAAGTCCTGTCTCGCTTGGAATGTGATAGGTATGCATCAAATCCATGGCGTGCGTATTAATAATTTCACTGGATTTTGAATCGCTGGCGAATACTCGAGCGCCATGATAGTTTGCGAGTTTAGCTGCTTCCATTCCGCTTATACCTAGCCCTATAACGGTAATTCTTTTATCTTTTAAAATAATTTTGTCTTTTTTTTGTATGTCGATCATCTAATTTTAAAAGTTGTTAGAGAGAAAAGTGCTAGTAATAGCCCTATAATCCAAAATCGAATAACCACTTTTGATTCAGGCCAGCCATTTAGTTCGTAATGGTGATGTATTGGAGCCATTTTAAATACTTTTTTCCCTTGGCCTGTAAAAGCTTTTGTATATCGAAAATATGATACCTGTATAATGACAGATAATGCTTCCCAGACAAAGACCCCACCAATAATGAAAAGAAGTAATTCTTTTTTTAAAAGGATTGCTAGTGTTCCTAGTGCGGCACCTGTCGATAGGGAACCGGTATCGCCCATAAATATTTCAGCAGGGTAGGAGTTGAACCATAAATATCCAATACAAGCTCCAGCCATGGCTGAAGTAAAAATAGTGAGCTCACCCGCGCCTGGTATATAAAGTATATTGAGATAATCAGAGAAATCAATTCTACCTGTGATATAAGCTATTGCTGAGAATACAGTAAAACATATAGCTAAAAGTCCAGCTAATAATCCATCAAGCCCATCAGTTAGATTAACCGCATTAGAGGTCCCAGTAATTACTAGAATTACCATTAAAGGATAAAGCATCCCCAGATCGATTTCAACATTTTTAAAAAATGGCATAGTCGTCTTGCTATTGAACTCTATGAATTCTGGTGTATTCAATATCCAGAAGCTCACAATACATCCGAGGGTTATTTGGCCTGCCAGTTTATAACGAGCTATTAGGCCTCGTTTCATTTTTTTTACTACTTTAAGATAATCATCTAAAAAGCCAATAATACCCATCCATATTGTTGAAAATATTATTATCTGGACCAAAACACTGTTGACTTTTGAAAAAAGGAGGGTTGGGAGGAGTACCGCCATTAATATGATGACTCCTCCCATTGTGGGCGTGCCCTCTTTCTTCATATGTGATTTGGGACCTGTTGAACGAATTTCTTCGCCAATCTGGTTTATTTGTAGTATGTGGATAACCCAGGGCCCAATAATGAAGCTTATGATAAGTGCAGTTATTGCAGAAATTGCAGCACGAAATGTTATGTATTCAAATAAGTTAATTATTGAAAATGAATCTTTAAATGGTAATAGAAAATCATATAACATTAAAAGTCAAAAACCCCCTTTATAACCTTTTCCATCGCCATGCCTCGAGAGCCTTTAAATAAGATTTTATCACCTGCTTCAATATTCTCTTTCAAGGAAATAATTAGGTTCTCTTTTGAGTTAAAATGAGAGTGCTCCACACTATTGCTAATTGCAGAATCTGTATGTTTGGTATGCTCACCTAATGTATAAACGCCATCTAGACCTAATTCAGAACATTTTTCACCAATTCGACGATGTTGCTCAATCGAAGTAGGCCCAAGTTCGAACATATCGCCAAATACAAAAATTCTTCTACCATTGCCAGAGAAGGCACTTAGATATTCCAGTGCAGCTAATGAAGATGCAAGGTTTGCATTATATGTATCATCAATCACTGTTACATCATTAAAATGTTTTACATTACATCTTCCATAAGGGGCTGTAAAGGAACGTAATTTTGTCTTTAGTGTATCCCAACTAATGCCAAGAGTAATTGCAATTGCGGAAACTGCAATACTATTTTTAATAAATGATAAATTATGAGAACCAGTTGGAATCTCATTTGCATCTAATATAAGCGTTAGTGTCCCATCTTCTTCTTGGTATATATCAGCAGGGAAATCACATTCAGCGGTGAGTCCAAAGGTAATTCTTTTGCCTTTAAATGAAATATCATTAATCATATCATCTGTTTTATTAAAAAATCCGATACCATTACTTTCTAGTGATCGAAAAAGAGCACCTTTTTCATGAGCAATATTTTCAATTGATCCAAAACCCTCTAAATGTGCTGGTGCTATGTTTGTGATTAAACCATGTGTTGGCATAGATATATTGCAAAGAGTTTCTATCTCTCCTGGTATACTTGCACCCATTTCAAGTATTGAAATATTATGAGATAGGTTCATTTGTAGAAGGGTAAGGGGAAGTCCAATATGAGTATTGAAATTCCCCTCAGTGGCATGCACATTAAAATCATCTGATAAGACATGTACTAATAATTCTTTTGTAGAAGTTTTTCCATTTGAACCTGTGATACCAATTACAGGGATTTCAAATCTTGAACGCCACTCATTTGCAATTTTCCCTATTTCAAGAAGTGGGTTACCTACTTCGATTTGTTGTATGTTTAACTTTTTATCGTTTTTCTCCACTAACGCTGCGGCTGCACCTGATTTTTCAACATGATTTAAAAATTGATGACCGTTTACTTTTTCACCTAGTAAAGCAATATATAGATCACCGGTCTGCACCTCTCTACTATCTGTAGTAATTCCTGTAATCGGTCGATACAATTTATTTTTTGTTACAGATTCAAAAACTGCAGCAAAATTTTCTAGATGTTCAATTGAAATTCTCATATATATTCTTTTATTATTTGAATATCTGAATAAAATATTTTCTTACCCTTAATATCCTGGTATTCTTCACGACCTTTTCCTAAGACAACAACAATGTCTTTGTTTACGGCTCGCTCTATTGCTTTCCTTAATCCTGTACCACGATCCTTATAGATTGTGTATGCACTTTCTTTAAAGCCCGTAGCTATTTGATTTGAAATATCTTCTGGATTTTCTGTTCTGGGATTATCAGGAGTGATAAAACAGTGATTTGCAAATTTTTCAGCAATCCTTGCCATTTCAGGACGTTTTATTGTATCTCTGTCTCCACCAGCACCAAATACAACATACATATTGCTCAATTTGGGTAAAGCATTCCTTAATGTGTTTAAAACTTTTGCATAAGAATCTGGAGTATGAGCATAATCAATTATCACATTTGCACCAGAAGCAATACCATAAGACTCCATACGACCTGGCACTATGGTGCAATTGTTTATTCCTGCTTCAATATTTATTTTACCTTGTCCTAGCGCATGTGCAATTGAAACTGCGGCTAAGATATTCTCACAATTAAAATCACCTATTAATTTTGATGTTATTGAATAATTATCTTTTCCAGCGACTATTTTTCCAGATAGACCTTCAATTGAAATCTCCTTTGAACTAAAGTGAATGGAATTATTAACAATATTTGAAAATGTTATTACTGGGGCTACGGATTTCTTTGATATTCTTTTACCAAAGGAATCTGAGATATTTACAATGGCTGTTGCATCAATTTTAAGCATGGTAAATAAGCGTAGCTTGGCTTGGTAATAGGATTCTAATGTAGAATGATAGTCAAGGTGTTCTGGAGCTAAATTAGTAAAAGCTGCTATATCAAAATCGACATCAGCGACCCTATACTGGTCGAGAGCATGTGAAGAGACTTCCATGACAATATGTGAGTAATTTTCATCCTTTAATTCTGAGAATAATTTTTGCAAAGTTATAGGGTCTGGTGTCGTTAATGTTTCAAAATGCTCAAGGTCATTTGCTATAAATCCAAGCGTTCCTATTTGAGCAACTTTATGTCCAGCTTGATCAAGAATAGATTTTAATAATGATGCCGTAGTTGTTTTACCATTAGTACCAGTTATGCCAATAACTGTTAAATGCTTACTTGGATGTCCATAAAACTCTGAAGCTACAATAGACGCTGCCCTACGTGGATTCGCTACTTTTATTTGCGGAACAGGAAGGTTGCCTACATCGCGTCCATTAGAAATAATAGCTGATGCTCCTCGATCAACAGCCTGATGAATAAAATCATGGCCATCTGCCTTTTTCCCATCGATTGCAATAAATATGTCACCTTCATTCACATCGTTAGAATTCATTGTGAGGCCATAAATGCGAGTATCGGGCACACTTTCTTTAAGTGGTATAAGGTTATGGACAATTTGAGGTAAATATTTCATTATTTCAATTCAACGTAGCAAACAGTTCCTTTGTTCACTAGTGTTTTTGGTCTAAGACTTTGTGACAGGACCTTCCCTCTTCCTCGTGGCCTAGGTATTAAACCTAATTCCCCCAAAGTCCTCATAGCTTTGCGCATACTTAAACCTCTTAAATCAGGTACGTAAGCTTTATTCTTAAATTCAGCAATAGTTGAAAGGGCGGGAGGTAAATTATTAGAGTGATTATCTGATAGAGTATAATTTTCAGTGATTTCCTCAACCACAATATTTTTTTCAATTGGAGGAGTAATACTATCATCCATATTTAAAATCCTAATCATTATGTTCCGAAAAGCAGGAGCGGCACCTTCAGCTCCCCAATGATATGGCAGTTTTGGTTCATCTAGCATGATGAATCCAAGTAGCTCTGGATTTTCATAGGGTAAGAAACCAATGAAATTTGAAATAAATTTATGATCTGAATATTTTCCATTATACCACTTTTGAGCGGTACCTGTTTTACCTGCTATTTTCCATCCTTGTATGTCAGCACTCTTTCCAGTACCATTTATGATTACTCCTCGTAACATGCTACGTACCTTTTCCATGGTCTCTTTATCAGCAATTTGCCTAAATGCTTCACCTTTTTCTGAGTAAACTATGTTTCCATCATGATCCATGATCTGCTTTATTATTCTGGGTTTTAATAAGTACCCTCCGTTTGCTATAGCACAATAGGCAGAAGCCATTTGTAATGCTGTCACGCCTACTTCATGTCCCATTGCGATTTGCCCAAGGGATAGAGCGCTCCATTCTGTAGTAGGTTTCAATTTTCCTGCTACTTCGCCGTCCAAACTAATTCCAGTTTTTTGACCAAACCCCAAATCCCTGCTAAATGTATAAAGAGTTTTTGCTCCAATTTCCTCCACCATCTTTATTGTACCTATATTGCTTGAGAAATAGAATATTTGAGGTACGGTTAGCATTCCATGTTCTTTATGATCTTTAATTGGGGTATTGTAATATTTATAAATTCCATTCTCACAATAATATTCATACTTTAAACTGAATTTATTATCATAAATGTCAGAAACTGATGAAACAACCTTATATATTGATCCAGGTTCAAACTGGTCTGTTATAGCACGGATACGATGAAAATTTGGATCCGTTGAATTAAATTTATTATTATCGAACCCTGGTGTTGTTGCCATTGCCAATATCTCACCTGTTTGAGGATTCATAATTATACCAGTAGCAGATTTTGCGCCTGTATCAATTTGCCGTTTTGAAAGTTCTTCTTCCAATATAGCTTGGTATTCTAGATTGATAGTAAGCTGTATATTGCTACCGTTGAGGGGCTTTTGGAAAGGCATCCCACTTTTATGCTGTATTTTACCGCTCCATCCTTTAGTTTTGTAAATCCATCCAGGTGTACCTGTCAAATAATCATTGTAGTCTTTTTCTATACCCGATATACCTTTATCATCAAGATTCGTATAACCTAATAGTTGAGCAGCTATTTGATTATGAGGATAATATCTTCTGTATCTCCTTTCTATGTTTAAGCCTTTGATATTTGCGACCTCTAGAGAACCAAGTGTCTCACGCTGAAGATTTCGCTCTAGGTATATGAACTTAGAATTTGAATTCAGTTTTTTTAGGTATTCTATTTCTGGTTTACCTGTTCTTTTGCTAATTGCCTTTGCTAATGAAACTTTATCAAGAACATTTTTCGGATTTACAGATAGTGTGTAATGGATAATATTCCTTGTTAAAGCCCGACTATCTCGATCAAAAATATTTCCCCTTATAGCAGGAATATTTTGTTTTTTTTGTGCCTGTTTAACAACAGTTGCTTGGTATTGAGCACCATTTAGAACTTGTATTTGAAATAAACGAACACATAGACCCATCCAGGATATTATTACAAAGCTTGCTAAGGTTATAATTCGTGAACGGTATCTAAGGTAGGCTTTGGTCATAATCTTTTGTTTCTTACTATATCAACCGTGACCCTAAGTGTTTCAGGTTCAGTAAATACCATTTTTAGTTCATTTTCAGCTCTCTTTGCTATTACATCTGCACGCTTTAATGATTCAATTTGATTGTTCAATTCATATATCACGTTTTGGAGCTCTTCAGCAGTTGAGTTTTGTATCTCTATTGCTAGTAGGGTCTCATCTATTTCAGTATATACCCAAAGATATACTATAAGGCATAAAATAATACCAACAGTTGATATGAAGAAGATCATACTCTGCAATATTTTCATATTTTTTTTAGACATACGTTTTTTAGGCATTATCTAACCCTTTCAGCAGCGCGTAATTTTGCACTTTTACTTCTATTATTATTTTCCATTTCTTTTATACTGGGAATGATTGGTTTTTTTGTCAATATTTTAATTACCCCTTTTGACCCAAGTTCTCTAAATGAGTGTTTAATCCTCCTATCTTCAAGAGAGTGAAAGCTTATTATTACAATTCTTCCACCAGTGCAAAGTTTTTGGTAAAAGTAAGATAAGAATAAGTCTAGTTTTTCTAACTCACTGTTAACCGCGATTCTTATTGATTGGAACACTCGTGCAATAGTTTTATTCCTATTCCTCGGCGGGGTTGACCTTCGAATTGCTTCAACAAGTTCTGATACTTTCTTTATTGGGCGCATCATTGCAATGCACTTAGCAATGGACCGAGAACGCCTTTCTTCTCCATATTTATAAATTATATCCGCTAACTCATTCCTAGAGGTGTCATTAACTATATTAAATGCTGTTGGTTTTTGCCTTATATCAAATCTCATATCAAGATGTGAATCTGATCTATAAGAAAATCCTCTTGAATTACTATCTAACTGCACTGATGAAAGGCCAAGGTCTAGTAATATCCCATTCACTTGGCGAATCTCCAATTCATCCAAGATTGAATCCAGGTTATGATATGAATCGTTAAATAATGATAAAGGGATTGTGGTTGTGGGGAGACTTTTATTACATATTTTAATTGCCTCTCCATCTCTATCAATGCCTATTAAATGCCCTTGGCTGGACAGCTGGGATTGAATAAGGCTTGAGTGCCCTCCCATACCAATAGTCCCATCGACATAAATGCCATTGGCAGTGATATTGAGAAAGGATAGTACCTCTTTCGGCATAACCGGAACATGCATTTTCGTTCCCGTTTGCTTTATTTGAACCATTAGATATTAATTTTATCAGCGAGATCATCATATGCTGTTGGATCAATTTTAATTGTTTGCTTATCTGTTCTTTTCAATTCGGAAGGATTCCAAATTTCCATTTTATTTATCATTCCAATTATTTGAACATCTTTTTCTAATCCGGCATATGCAATCAGGGACGGAGATAAAGTAATCCGCCCCTGTTTATCATATGTGGAAGGGGAAGCGTATCGTGCCGTATTACGTACGAACGTCCTATGAATATTTGATAAAGAAGATAAATTTCTAAGGTCGGCCTCTATTATTTGCCATTGAGTCAAGGGGTAAACCCACACACAAGAGTCCATTCCTCTTGTAATAACAAATGTATTTCTGTTATCCTTGGAAAGGGCTTGTCTGAATTTGGCAGGTATATTTACACGCCCTTTTTGATCAAGAGCATATGCATATTCGCCTATAAATGTATTATTTGTCAAAGTCATGTTTTTAAGGGGAAGTTACCCACAACTACCCACAATCTTAATATATAGACTAGAATAATGTCAATAAATATTATAAAATATATGAGGATATCTCATATATAACTATAATAACTATATATGGTGGGTAATATTGGGTAATTTAAATATTACCGATAGTTTTTAGGGTAATGGCTTATATCGCTGGATTGAAATAGATGGAGGTTTTGGTCGAATGATTAATCGAATAGGAAATTCATGCCCTGAGACTTGTTTAATTTCATTTGCATTAATAAACAAGCTTAGACCTCTAGTAGAAGTAAATATTATTTCTGAAGCACTAACGAAAGTCTCAAGATCTAATTCTTGGTTTGCATTGAGTATATCAGAAGTAGAAGAGAGGGTATCATTTATAAAAGTATATGCAGTTTGCTGCAATGTTTTGAGTTTCACAAAGAAAGGAGGAGAAACTGATAGTAACTCTTCACTTGAACTGTCCATCATATAGTCTTTCAAGAGATCTTGACTTGATATTGATTCTATCTTATTTTTCAGTATAGGACCATTTTGAGTTACTATTGCTTTGCTCTCTTTATTAAATATTTTTTGAAAGATCAAAATTGTAAAAATGAGGATTATAGAGAATATGAATCCAATAATATAATCCTGCCTCAATTTTTTTCCTGATAATAACTTTAAAGTTTTATTCTCTGGTTCATATTCCTCATCAATTTCTTCTTCTACTATTTTTGCCGTAATTAATGTCGCTCTATTAGTTCCCATAAATGAATCTAATTGTTCTAGGGCTCTTCTTGAATCACCGCCAATTTCTTCAGCATAAGCTCTTAAAAATAATCGCAAATAAGGTATCTCCATTTCATTAAAATTACCTTCTTCAATTGCAATTAGATATTGGACATTAATTTTTGTGCGCTCGCTTATTTCTTCGAGGGAGATTTTACGAGTTTCTCGAAGTTCTTTTAGTTCTTTATAAAACTGTGCCATAATGATTCTTTAGTTATTGTGAAATTACAGGTAGGTATTCACTGAGTAAAAGTTTAATAATCAATGTCTGGAGATTTTCTAAGGATCTTTTTTTGACTTAACTTTTTTTTCTTTTCTAAGCGTTTTTCATTTGCTTGAGCTGTCGGATAGGTCTTTTTCCTCTTTTTTTGTTTTTTTGAGCATTCTTTAAATATGTTTATCAGTCTTTCTGTTGCATCTTTTTTATTTCTATTTTGAGATCGAAAGTTTGTTGCTTTTATGGTAACCATACCATTTTTAGATAATTTATTAGAACTAATTTTATTTTTTATATTAGCTATTAACCATCCCGGATAATTATGGTTTAAAATACTATATTCTAATACAACACCTGTTGATACTTTATTGACATGTTGACCACCTGGGCCAGTTGATCTCACTGCCTTGAATTTTATTTTTTCATCAAAAATAAATAGATTTTCATTAATCTTAATCATCTTTATTTATTTTCTAATATATATCTATAATTCATGTAAAACTTAGAGACTGGAAGACCCATAACATTATAATAGCATCCTTTTATTTTATTAATATGTACTGAGAATCCATCCTGAATTCCATAGCTTCCAGCTTTATCATATGGGTTATAATTGTTAATATAATGAAATATATCATTATTACTTAAAGTATTGATAGAAACAAATGTTCTTGCATTAAATGTCATATCTATTTTAGAATCAATTTGAATTAAAGAGACACCAGTTATAACCTCATGAGTTTTTCCCGATAACTTAAACAACATTTTTTTACTACTGTTTTTGTCTTTTGGTTTACCTATTATTTCGCCATCCAAGACAACGATTGTATCTGCTCCGATTATTAGTGCCCTGGGATGATTTTTTGATATATTTAGTGCTTTTTCTCTAGCCCAATGTTCTGTAAATGCCTCGGGAGGTAGGTTTAAATTAAAATCTTCATTTATGTTGCTTGGGATTACAGAGAAATCAATTCCTATTTGATTCAGTATATCTTTTCTTCTTGGTGAGGCAGATGCTAAAATATTTTGTTTTAGTTTATTCATTGATATTTTGCGCAACGACCAATATACGAAACAACTGAATTTCCATTTATAACCTTTAAGCGGTAGATATATACGCCATTTGCAATTTCATTACCAAAGGCATCCCGTCCATCCCAATCCAATATATTAAAACCTGCAGGTAGATTAAATTTTTCAAAAGATTTGATTCTCCTTCCACCTAAACTGTAAACATCAAATTTTAGATCAAAATCCTGTGTGACCTCAAAAGAGAATTGAGTTTTGTTAATAAAAGGGTTAGGAAAATTAAAAGCATTATATATTTTTAATTTATTTTGTTCAGCTCTGAATAGTTTTATTTCTTTTTCTGATGGATTATTAGCATTATCCCACGCTTTAACTTTTAGATGAATAACATTATCATCTATAGGGAAATTGATTTTTCCAGTTGTAATACTATTTTGGTCATAATAAAAATCATCTGTAACCGTAACAGAATTAGATGAATTTAAGTTAGTAATTGTGATTTCATGGCCTGTTTCATTTGTTAAATTGATTCCTAATGGGTCAGATAGACGAACAATAAGGCTTTCATTTTCTATTAAATGATCATTTGCTTCTAATCTAGTACCACTTGCAGTCTCAAATATTATTTGAGGACCAAAATTATCTCCGGTTGCCTCGCCACCTGCTAGTTGTATTGTACTAATTACAGCCCTTGCTTCATTTTGATCATCATTTATGTATAATAGAAGGTTAGCAGGTTTATTAGAGTAAGAAATATCTTCTGGAATTCTTATTTGGCCACTAATTGATGAACCAGAGAATGAAAATTGACCACGAAATAATGTTGCTCCCGGTAGTGTGTATGATAAAGAATATGTTTCAGATAGGATTTCATATTCTCGTGTGATATCTTCATCTGCATCGATTAGGCCTACATATCCACTACCTATATCATCTGTTATATTTTGTATTCCTGAATACGTACCAGTTTCAAGTGTCCTCAAGGTATCAGGTAATATTGTTACAGAAATTAATGTATCCTTAGGTATTGGTAATTGCATTGCTGGATCCCCAAAGAGATGGAAATATTGCGCCTCGCTTGTTCCATCTTTTATTGATTGCAGTAAAATACCTACTTTACTTTCACTAACATTATTATCTATAAATATTGCTTCAAATAAATCTTGTGTGTAACGCTCATTCCCAGTTACCGTTATAGGTCGAGTAGTCGAAATGATCATAGATGCAGCATTCATTGGTTCTCTAATTAATTCTTCAGCGAATGATTCGCTGATAGGATCATCAAAATGGCCAAAAGAGCATGTGCCAACTATCCAGAGAGGAAATTTATTACCAGTATTAATTTGATTTATATCGCCTCGATTCATATCAAGAAGTCTTTCTTGGGCTAATTGATATGGAGAACCATGACCAATATATGATATTATTGCAGTTCCCGAATTTAGAGTATTCATTAATGCTTCTGTTGCATCTGGTTTTATTACACCATATGCAGATGCATCACTTACTTCCGGATATTCCATCATATAGATTTTATTTGTATATAATGAATTTGGTATAAGTAATGCTAGTTGTTCTGAATTAAGAGTATGCGACTTACCCGTAGAGATAGACCCATGATTTGGTTCGGGACGAGCTGCATCATCTGCAACCAATGTGACTTTTTGACGCCAAGGACCAAACTCTGGTTCTGTCTCTATCGATATAACTTTTTCAATAAAGTTAGATACTTCTTCTTCATTTCTTGCGGGATATCTTCCAGTTGCAATCTCAGGTATATTACCATAGACAGCCGAAAGTAAATCATCAGTAGCATATGTGCGGGATGATTGAACTTGAATTGTAGGAACAATAATTGAAGATTGTCCAGTTATATTCCTATAATCATAACCTGCATCACCAAGAATTAAAGCGCAATTAGGTTGCGGGTATTGCCATGATTCTTGAGTCCATTGAATAAAACTTCTTATTCCCATAGGATCTGGGTTACCACCAGAGAATTCTATGTAAATATCTTCCAAACTTGCATAAACAGCCGGGTTTCTAAGTTCAATTAGATCCATCGACTCATCTCTAAACTTTTCGGGACCAATAATAACATAATCAGATTGTATTCCTATTTGACGTAATAAATCAAATTTTTGATCTTGTATTAATTCTAGGTTTGTTATAGTGTTGATTTCTGATAGATTGAAAATTACAAAACGGCTTAAATGGTCATCTGGAGCACTAAAGTTACAAAAACCCGAATCATCGATTTCAAGAGCATGAATATCATCAGGGTTAGTAATATTCCATAAGTTTGTATTTTCAGACTTTATACCATTAATTGAAAATTTGACATTCTGACCTGATATAGGTGAAACAAATTCATATTCACCTTCAAAAAAAAGTTCTCTACCATAATGTACTTCAAGATAATCCAAGTATGGTGATGAATTTGCATCGCTAGATGAATTTTTAATAAAAAATAAGTTTGGGCCATTGTTTAACGTTAGATCCACTGTCGTACTTGTTAATGTACGTGCTGCACTTCCTGTCCAACTGATTGTTGGCCCTATTTGGTTACCATTTGTACTCCCATAAAGTAGACTTAGTTCATGGTATGATGATGAGGTTTCAGTAATTGAGTGACCTCTAAATCGGGCTTTGAAAGACACATCAGAACCAACCTTTGGATTTGGCATTTCTAATAAAACTGTTTGAGATGCACCAGATACAATAGGACTTGAAACCCATTCCGTTCCCGAAGCTCTTAGATTTATCAGATCTAACTCTATATGAGAAGATGCAATACCATAATCAATCAGTGTACCAGAATCTGGTTGTTGACTTGGTTGAATACGCTTGCCTATCCTTTGGCTATCATCTGGAATCAAAAGCCAGCAAACATTAGAATTAAAATAAAGATTTTGGTGCCAATATATATCATCATTAGTTATGTCAAACCCTGATGGACCACGACCATAAAAGATTATCTTGTCATTACTATCAAAGGTTCCATCTTCTTGACCAATTACCAAAATTGATACCTCAATGAGATTTTCAGCCATCGGCTGATCAAATGCTTGTGTCCTTGAACGTCCTAATTCATTGGTCATAAATATTGAAAAGGATCTTGGATCAACTTCTGTAATATCATTGATCAAAGAAGAAATAGAAGAAAATGGAATAGAATTCATGCCATCTTCAGCTAAATTGAATTTTAACCATCTTCCAGAAGGTAGTGTAGATATTCTTGAATTAATTCTTTTATCATTAATGATCCAATCTTTTGCTATCTCCCAATTGAGTACCCTGTTTTTTAGTGACTCAATTTCAGATTTATTTGGTTTTCTATAGTTTGTTTCGGGATTATCAAAATCGAACTGAATATTAATATTCTTATAATAATTATTTGAAGATGATATAGGAGATATCATTAGAGTGGCAGTTTCAAGATTTTTCAACTTTTGTTGGTTTATCCATTTAAAGCCTTTTTCTGCATGCTGCATTGAATTAAATGGGATTGGTGATTCATTATTATAATCGATTTTTATATTAGGTAGTTTTTCTGTTGGTAATCCTACCAGAAGTGATGTGGGAAAAAGATCAGATTCTGTGAGTGCATCTATATTTAGTTCTATAATAAAGCTCCTGTTTCCATTTTTTATAATTTGTTTTGAAACAGACGAAAAAAGAATGCTACTTAATAAAATCAGATAAGTGAGATATTTTATCATGGTATTAAAATTATATTATAGACTGCATCTGCGACATTGGAAAGTATTGATAATAACGAGTAAGTTCATACTCTTGATTATAATGATAAGTTTCGTTTTTGTTTTTCTTGGGAATAACCCTAATTATCGGAGTGTGATATATTATGTTTGATTTAGAGATGATTAAGAGTGTCTATAATCGAATGAATGAGCGTATAAATGCTGCTCGCGCTATATTAGAACGTCCCTTAACACTTACTGAGAAAATATTATATTCTCATCTTTCAATGGGCAATCCCACTGAGCAATATAAAAGAGGTCGATCTTATGTGGATTTTTCTCCAGATCGAGTGGGTATGCAAGATGCAACTGCACAAATGGCGATACTACAATTTATGATGGCTGGTAGAGAGAAAGTTGCTGTTCCCTCAACAGTTCACTGCGACCATCTTATTCAGGCAAAGGATAATGCATCGAGTGATCTTGCGCAAGCAATGGATGTTAATGGTGAAGTATATGATTTTCTTGAGTCTGTATCTAATAAATATGGAATTGGTTTTTGGAAACCTGGTGCAGGAATCATTCATCAAGTGATATTGGAGAATTACGCTTTTCCTGGAGGTATGATGATTGGAACTGACAGTCATTCTGTGAATGC
>CAYOJL010000042.1:0-17966 GCA_964404235.1 uncultured bacterium
GCCATTAACCAAAATATCAAAGCTAGTGGGAAACCAACTCTTATATAATCACTAAACTTATACCCTCCTGGACCATAGACCATTAGATTGGTCTGATACCCTACTGGAGTAATAAATGATGCTGAAGCCGCAAATGCTACAGCAAAAACAAAAGCTCTAGGATCAAAACCCATTTGCTGTGTAACAGCTAGTGCAATTGGTGTCATAATTATGGCTGTTGCCGCATTTGAAGATATTTCTGTTAAAATAATGGTCATTAAATATATCAGACCAAGTAAAACCTGTGGCTGAAGTTCTGTTGGTGCAGATCTTGCAACTGACGAGATGAAACCACCTATCCACTCTGCTGTACCAGTTTTTTGTATTACAATACCAACTGGAATAAGTGCAGATATCAAAACAATGACCTGCCAATTTATTGATTGATAACTTTCTTGAGGTGTTATGATCTTTAATGCTAATAAAATAACAACCCCTAACATGGCACTTTTTACAATAGGCATTATTCCTAGAGCAGCAAGTGTTATTGTTCCTATTATTACTATAATGGTCATCCACCAAAACCGTTGTTTACTAAGTTCTGCTTGGACCTCTCCCAGAACCACAAAATCACCACTCTTTGAAAGCTCATCTACTTTATTCTCAGGTCCATAGACCAATAATGTATCATATGCATTTAAAACAACATGTGCAATCTTCTTACGCAGAATAGATCCTTCCCTTCTGATCGCAAGAATAAAAGCTCCAAATCTCCTTCGAAAATTGCCTGTCATTAAACTCTTACCAACAAGATCGGACTTATATGTCAATAGGCATTCAACCAATATATTATCTTCTTGTTCAAGCTCATCTTGTGTCAATTTTTCATCAGTAAGTAGTTTAACCTTCTCCACCTCTTTCATGCGTAGAAAGTTTTCCAATGTACCCCTTACAAATAAAATATCACCTTCTTTTAATCGTGTCAGCCTGATCATATTCGTGATCATTTTACCATCTCTTAGTATATCTAATACCATAACATCATAGTTTTTATTTATTCCTCTATCCAGACAAGTTTTTCCATTAAGCGGCGACTCTGGTGTGATCTTCATTTCCGTTAGATAACCACCCAAGTGATAACTTCTAGTAAGGCTTGATGTGGAGGTCCTTGAAGGTAAGATCATCGGAGCAATAAAAAGGACATATAGTAATCCAACTCCCATTAGGATTATTCCATATCTCATAAATTCAAACATTCCCATGGGTTCAACACCTGGTTGGGATATATATATAGAATTAACAAGCAGGTTTGTAGAAGTCCCCACTAATGTAAGTGTTCCACCAAGTATAGCTGCATAACTTAACGGGATCAACATTTTAGAAGGGCTCATTTTATACTTTTGAGCTAGTCTAATAGTAACAGGCATAAAGATCGCTACAATAGCAGTATTATTGACCACTGCTGAAGCGATGCCTATAGTAAAAAGATAAACAGCACGGCCAAGGGTCATCGACCGGTCAGCAAGACGCCGGATCCTTATAATAAGATATTCTAATATTCGTGTTTTTTGAAGAGCACGGCTTATAATAAAAAGAAAGGCTATCGTAATTACTGCTGGATTTGAGAATCCAGATATGGCTTCTTCAGGAGTGAGATAACCCAATAAGAATAATACTGTAAGAAGTATCATCGCTGTTACATCTATAGAGAATACTTCTGTTACAAAAAGAACAAACCCAAAAAATAGAAGGCTCAGTACAAGTACAATATCAGGATTCATAAAGTTAGATTCGATACAAGATCAATTATTATATCAACTAAAAGGATGCTCACCAACATGTGATCGTGTTTCAACTTTCTTTGGTTTAGACTCTGGATAAAGATCCTTATGGATACGTTCATTTGTAATTGCTTTAATAATTGAGTCAATAATAACAGGCTTTCTAATATTATTAAGAACAGCCATTATAAAGATCGGGTATTCTGCCTCAGGAAGAACAAGTTCCCAAGCATCAAAAAGATCTGTCTCATCTAAGAACTTATCAACATTTGGTTCATTATCCAGCAAAACGACTACCTTATCCATTAAAGATAATAATTCAGCCTTTAATCCCTTTGTATCTAATTCATTTAATTTCATTTCTTTCCTAGTACAGAAAGTTCATCAACTTCATCGATCTGCGTTTGGGCGACATAGTCCTTTGCATATTCTTTATACACTCCAGATGAAACAAAGATCTCAAAAAGATCCTCATCAATATGATAATCATTTTTCATAAATCCCATAATACGCATTGCCTGTGATAATTTCTTACCATCTTTGTATGGACGATCTGCTGCTGTCAAGGCTTCATATATATCTGCAATTGCCATTATTTTTGCTTGGGTAGACATCTGTGTGGAGCTTAAACCTTTAGGATAGCCTGTACCGTCCATTTTTTCATGGTGACCTCCAGCAAATTCGGGTACATTTTTTAAATTTTTCGGATATGGTAATTGCTCTAACATTTCAATGGTTATTACAATATGATCATTAATAATCTCACGTTCCTCAGGTAATAGGGTTCCTTTTGGAATATTAAGGTTCTGGGTCTCCTCTTCAGTAAGAAATGTCTGTTCATTCCCATTTAACTTGATCATCTCTTTGCCAATTGATTTAACTCGCTCCTGCAATTCTGGTTTCATGAATTCGCCACCGACATTACATTCTTCAAGGAATTTCATATTGGCTTCTAATTTCTCTATGGTCTCATAATACTTATCATCATAAGCTTCTGTTGATTGGCCATTCAATTGGCGCTTTAAGAAAGCGATCTCTGCATCACGTTTTAATAACTCCATTCGTGTCCTAATTAACTCAATACGGTCAAAGATCGTTTCTAATTTTGTCCCTTTATCCACAACATGTGGTGGTGTTGCAACTTTTCCACAATCATGTAACCAAGCTGCAAGGTAAAGTTCGTATCGTTCTTCGTCATTCATATTGAAATCTTTATATTTTCCATCCTCCATCTTTGCTACTGCGTCAGCTAACATCATTGTAATAACCGGTACACGCGCGCAATGCCCACCGGTATATTCTGATTTTTTATCTATCGCTGTGGCTATTAGCTTAATGAATGCTTCGAATAATACTTTGAGTTCCTCAACCAGACGTTTATTCGTAAGTGCAACAGCACCCTGTGATGCCAAAGACTCAACCTGCTCTTCCATCTCTTCATTGAACGATATAACATCACCATCCTCATTACTGGCATTGATAAGTTGCATTACACCAATGATCTCATTTTCATGGTTCTTTAGAGGAACTGTTAGGAAAGACTTTGAACGGTATCCATTCTTTTTGTCAAAGTTGATGGTACCTTCAAAATCATATCCCTCCTCTTTATATGCATCCTTAATGTTGACCGTTTTCCCAGTCAGAGCTACATAGGCTGATACATTTTTTTGATTGGGTGTTTGATCGTCAAGCCAAAGATGAACAGGGTAATAAGGGATCTTAACTCCAGAAGTCCCTCCCATAATGGTATCCATAGAATCATTTCTCAGTATCTCAAATGAAAGATCTCCATCCTCATTCATTGAATATAGGGTTCTACCATCTGCTTTCGTAATGTGCTTGGCCTCTTCCAATATCATTTCAAATAAACGATCTGTGTCCTTTTCTGTGGATAAAGCCATACCAATCTCACTTAAGCGATGTAGGCGGTCTTCTAGGAATTTTATTCTATTTAGTGCATCCATATTTGTGATGAATTACATATTACAATTTATTAACTATAAATGTACATCAGAGAAACGTTCCCTAACAATTAGAATAGGTATTGATTTACTACAATAGATTAATTTCTAGTATGAACTCTGATATTCAACAACGAATTGAACAAGCCTTACAAGCAGTCCAAGGCAATAGTTTAGAAAACATTGACTTGGTCAAGCTGTCTCAAGATTGTCTATCTCAAGATATTGAACAGGATATACTACATGAATTATTAGAACTTGCACACTTTAGTATTGTTTCAATTCATATTTCAGAATCAAAGCAAATTGATATTTGGCTAAATAATTTGATCGAGATAATTAAAAGGTCTAAATATCATACAGGTCATCTTTTAAAGCAGAGAGCAAATAGATATGATAATAAAACTGTTTTTAATCTTATAAAAAAGGGTCAATCAAAAACAATATCTTATTCTTCATTATGGTCTTCCGTGATCGAGGTAGGACGTGCATTATCAACCTTTGAAAAAGAAATAAACAGGCCTGTTGTAGTAGGCCTATTGACACATAATCAATTAAATGGGGTTTTAGTAGATCTTGCATGTTTATCCTTTGGGATAAGAGTTATACCTATTCCACTAAATGCAACCCCAGAACATATTTCATATATATTAGCCCATGGAGAAATAACACATATTTTTGTAGGTGGTAAAACAGGTGGAAGACTTTGGAATGAGGCTCAGGATGGAAAATCAGTTGAAGTGGTCACTTTAGATAATAATGAAAGTTTAAAAGGGAATATTAATACATGGGATCACTTTCTGGAACAAGGCGATGGGGTAATTGATTTTGATACGGATGACCGTCTCAATAAAGTAGATATGGAACATATTCAAACCATAATGTACACTTCTGGAACTACAGCCAATCCAAAAGGGATCGTTTTTAATCAAATGAATATTATCAGTAAAAGATTTGCTCGCGCATTGGCATTGCCAAATATAGGATCAAATGATATTTTTTTATGCTATCTCCCATTATTCCACACATTTGGAAGATATTTTGAGTTAATGGGGAGTATTTTTTGGGGTGCATCATATTCATTTGCAGAATCGCCTGCATTTAATTCTTTATTGAATGATTATAAGATCATTAAGCCTACCATATTTATTAGCATCCCTAAGCGATGGGTTCAATTATATGATATGCTTGATAGTCAACTAGAACTTGACTCGGAAGATGATTCGATCATTGATGGGAAAATCAAAGAAATAACAGGGGGATCTCTTCAATGGGGTTTATCAGCAGCCGGATATCTAGACCCAGATATTTTTTCATTTTTTCATAAATATGGGATAGAACTTCTTAGTGGATATGGCATGACTGAAGCAACTGGAGGGATCACAATGACACCACCTAATGGTTATGTCAGAGATTCTGTAGGAGAAGCACTCCCTGGGATTCAATTAAAATTAGCAGATGATGGTGAACTATGTATAAAAGGCCCTTATGTTTCTCAAAACTATTATAAAGAAGATGAACCAAATATTTATAATGATGGATGGTTACATACTGAAGATATTTTCGATCAAAAAAATGGTCATTATTTTATAATTGATAGAAAGAAAGACATCTATAAGAATAGCCGAGGTCAAACTATCGCACCACAAAAAATTGAGAATCTTTTTCAAGATTTTGATTCTGTGAAATCAGTATTCCTTGTTGGAGATGGAAGGGAATTCAACACTGTACTCATTTATCCTGATCATGAGGTCTCACCAATTGATCTAAATACAGGTAGAGAAAGTGAAATTAGAGACCTCTTCAGTTCAATGATCTTATCGGTTAATAGTTTTCTTTCTCCTTTTGAGAGAATCGTTAATTATGTAATAATCAATAGAGCTTTTTCAGAACAGAAAGGAGAATTAACACCCAAGGGTAGTTTTATAAGAAAAAAGATATTAGAAAATTTTAAAGATATAATTGTACCATTATATGAAAAAAATTACACAGCACTCCATTTCCAAAGTAAGGAATTAAGGATACCAAATTGGCTAATAAGAGAGATAGGAACTGTAAAAAGCAATTTGAAATGGGATGGCCATATGTTATCAATTTTGGATCAACCAAGATCTTTACCATTGTCTTGGTCAGGTTCCAATATTACTATAGGTGATTTTCAATATGAGATCAGTACTGATATATTGGATTTTGATGATCTGATACAATCCCCTGATCTTTGGCTTGGCAATTTTAAATTTTCAGATTTTGCAGGATCATCGATCTTTAGATTAAAAGAAGCTAAAAAATATGACCTCATTAACATAATAAAACCAGAAAGTGGAACTACATTTAATGCATTAGAATTTGATGATAAAAATATTGAAACGATCTTATACAACATTCATAGATCTGTAAGAGCATTCATTTCAGATGATCCAAGAGTATTTAATGAGTTAAGATCAATAGTTGATAATGATCTGGGTAATTGGTCGACTATATTGATCGATACATATATGAATTATCAGGATCATTCTAAACCATTGTTCAGAATTAAAATGATAGAATCATTGGCTCCTTTACTTTCTGGTGAACTTTTCGCCACAATGATGCATGGTTCTTATATGTATCAGCGAAAAATTGATCCTTCAAAGGGATTATCATTTGATATAGGGCGAACAAATGATGAACACTTCCATTCGGTTATTCAATATTTACAAAATGGTAAATCTGATATTGAAGTTGCCAGTCTTGATGAAAAAGAATTCATCAAGACACTTTTATTTTTAATTGCTGATTTTGGAATACTCCATCCAACAAGATTTGTTCTTGCACGGTCTGAATTGATCAGTTGGCAAATATCTAATGTTCCACGACCTTTACAATCAACAGCTCAAAAAGCTTATTATGGTCTTGTGAAAGGGTTCCGTTCATGGATAGGGCAATCAACAAACATTGCAGTTGACCCTGATACAGGTAAAGAATATAAATGGGAAGATGTGATTACTTTCGATGATAATGTTCGTCACGGACATAAAGATCGCATTTTGAATGCTATACGTGATACTTCATTAATTAAAGAATCTTTATTTTTATTTTCAAAAAATTTTCTTGTTGGTCTTAACGATATACCTCAAAATGGTCTTTGGGTATCGCACCTGGGCAGCCGTAATAATAAAAGTGTATTTCGGGTCATAGTTAAAACCCGATCATTTGGAAATCATAACCTTGTCATTAACCTAAATGAAGGCTGGGAACGTGAGTTTATTGATGATGAAACAAAATGGCTTATTAAAATGGGCTCAGGTTTCAAAGATGATGCATTGGTTGAAAATTTTGGAGGGTATTGGCCAGAACACCAGTTATATACGGAAGAATATATCCAAGGTGAAACATTAGATAATTATTTAAATCGAAATAAAAAAGATATAAACGATCGATCAAAAATGGATCGTTGGCAAATGAGGTGGCTTCATTTTATATGGAGTGGCATTGAAGCCTATCAAGGATTCTGGAATAGAACAAATTTCCAACTATCTATACAACCGCCAAAACCTGAAAATTTAATTATTCCTCAACATGATTATAAAACTGGTACCCGTTTGATCTCTATCAGTGGTAGGAAACCTATTATATCCCTGGCAGATCATTTTCTTGGACTATACACTGATTATATTATCCAGACTGAACAAAAATATCCTGGATTAAGTCATATGTCTGATTGGGAAGTGATCTTTACAGCTACGATTCAAGCATTAACAGTAAAAAAAGGATATGAATTACTTAATAAACTAAGATCAGAACTATCTGTACGGTCTGTTAAAAAGAAATGTGAACAAACTGGTCTTACAATTGAACGAATTGACCAGTTCTTGGATGATGTGGATAAGTTTGGAGTATTGACAAAACCAGTAGTTTTTGCCTCACTAAGATATGAACGATGGCTTGATCTAAATCAAGAAGCCACATTAAAAGCAAAAGCATCAATTTTAAAGGAATTGTACAAAGATTATAAATTAAATGATCTATTAGATGATTACCCTGAAACTAGAGTTCGATTTTTTATGATGACATGTTTTAAAGATAGCAAACAAGAACTTTTCGATGAGTTTCAATCTATAATCCAAGATATGAGAAATAATGACCTTAGTCCTTGGAATTTGCAGGATAGGATCACTGAGATCCAATCAAGGCTTGATCTAAATAAAAATGAGGAATTCTTTTTAGCTCGAATGTTATTCCCCCATGTTGATTCAGCAGACTATGTAGAACTAGTCACCACAACTCATGGTGAAGAAGCACGTTTGAATTTAGTCTATCAGACCGAATGCGGTGACGGAAAACTATATCGAATAAGACCACCTTTCTTACCAAAGGAGATCGCTCAGTTTCATACATTACTATCTGAATCAGCTCTTTCAGTAACATTCACATCAGAACATGAATTTCTATTAGCATTCAATAGTAGGAATACATTGGTTGGTGGACTCTATTGGAAAAATATGGAAAAAGATAGAATTCATCTAGAATGGGTTGCGATCAAAGATAAATATCAAAAAATCGCTTTGAGTAAAAGACTCATGTCTGATTTTTTCAAACGTATGAAACATATTGGCATTACACACATCACTGTTGGTTTTTATGCCCAGGAATTCTTTTTCAATAATGGATTTAAAATTGAGAAACAGTATGGAGGAATGGTTAAAGAATTATAGTTGATTATTATATAAAACCTTCAAGCTTATTATTGACCTATATTTTATAAAGAAAACAAAAATATATTCTAATAAAGCATTAAATATATCATTACACCAGTAATTGATACGTATAACCATATTGGTAAAGTTATTCGGGCAATTTTTCGATGCTTACTTAATTGTGATGTCCAACCCCTGTAAAGTGTAAAAAGAGCTAGGGGTATGATTATTGCTGCAAGAATAATATGGGATATAAGGATAAAATAATATATGGTTTCATAATCACCAACATAAAGCTTTGGACCACTTTTAAACCAATGGTAAACAACATAGCTCACCAAAAAAAGTGATGATGTGCCAAAGGAGGTTAACATTACATTCTTATGAGCCTCTCTCCTTTTATTAATAATCAAGTAATACCCCACAATTAATAGCAATGTAGTTATGGCATTGAGTGAGGCATTTACAAAAGGTAAAAAAGATACATCAATACTTCCCTCAATACCTTCAGGCCTAGGACCTAATATTAAAAATGCGACTACTAAACTAATTACAACAGATATAACATAAATAATTCTGATCCAAAAAGTATCATTTCTCATACAAATCTATCCAATAATATTATTCCAAATAGCGCAGGCAGATATATAACCGACATCCTTAATAGAGATCTGGCATTATCAACACTATATTTTTTCACAAGCATAAATCCTGATAAAAGGTACCCTAATCCCAATAATAATGCTCCGTAAAAATAGATGATACCTAATAGATTCATATAAACAGGTACAAGAGACACTGGGATCAATAATAAAGAGTGCCATATGATTTGCCGGTTTGTTCTTCTTCCATCAGGTTCTAATACAGTCAACATTTTTAGCCCTGCTTTTTCATAATCTTCTTTGAACATGAGAGCAATCGCATAAAAATGAGGATGCTGCCAGAAAAATAGGATAGCAAACAATACCCAAGCTTCAGGTTCTAAAACACCCTTAGCTGCAACCCATCCTCCCAAGGGTGGTATAGATCCAGGAATAGCACCAATAGATGTATTGAGCCATGTCATTTTTTTTAATGGTGTATAAATAAAGATATATAGTAAAGCAGTAATTAATGCCAAAAGAGCAGTCAAGGGATTAGTAAAAATATATAGAAGAAACGTCCCAAATAAAATAAAAGTGATTCCGAATATCCTTGCATGATCAGGAGCTACTATACCAGAAGGTAATGGCCTTTTGCTGGTACGTGTCATCAAACGATCCGTTTCCATTTCTGCAAAATGATTTAATGCACCAGCTCCAGATGATACAAGGCAAGAACCTAACAGAGTAAAAAAGAATCTCTTGAAGTCTAATATACCGTCACTACCTAAATAATAACCAAGTGCGGTTGATATCAAGATCATAAATGTTATACTAGGCTTTGTTAATTCAAAATAAGCTTCGTATTTATTTGATGCTTTTTTAGGGATACGTTTCATCTAAGAACGTAACTCCTTTACAAGATTGGTTATATCTTTCCTTAAAACTGCTTGACTAGCCTCGTCTGTCCCATCGAAGTATTTTCGAATATTACCTTCTTCATCTATCAATATAAATTTAATTGCATGTCCCTGAGGAAGTTCACCAGCATAAAGCATAAAACCATTCTGTTTTAAAACCTTAGTGGATTCTATATCCGAGCGTATGAATTGCCATCGATCATCATCCACGCCTACAAAATCTGCATATTCTTTAAGCTTACTTTCTGAATCAATAAGGGGATCAACAGTAATAGATACAAACTGGACTTCCATTACATTACGAAATTCTTGGTAAAGAGTGGCCATATTGGACGTCATTAATGGACATGGCCCTGTACAACTAGTAAACATAAAGTCTAATACTGTTATTTTGTTTACTAATCTATTTTTATTGAAAAGTTGACCTTCCTGATCATAGAATGTGAAATCTGGCACTTGTTTGATCACTGGGATATCATGAGACCTATCCGCCTTTTGAATCACCCAATTTGCCCCAAATCCAAGAAGTAATATTCCAGGGATTATAATATAAAGTATCCTATTCATTAATTAAACCAGACCGTTTCCATGCACAATATTGTACACTAATTATTCCAAGTATCCAAGAAGCTATCCATAAGTGAAAGAGCTGTATTAAAGGGATCACATCAAAGAACACCAATACTTCTCCAAGAATTATTTGAATCATAATAAGAATTAAAAGACCAGTAGAGGTCTGAACTATCAAAGATGATGGATTCAAAGATTGCTTTACTAGCCTATACCATAGTAGACCACATAAACCAGTAATAAAGAATCCTAATATACTGTGAGCGTATTTAAAAGGTCCTAACATATCTAATAAGAACTGTGAATTAACCATGGGATTATCTTTGCGTATCATTTCCAATCCACCACGGATCTCTGTTCCTAGAATCACTTCAAATAATAATGTAAATGCAAGTAATCCAAATAATCTCTGGATGTTTGAAGGATACCTACTATCCTTTTCTGCCTCTGGGTTATCTAAATAATATGCTTCTTGTGAAACATAGATAAGCAACATAACAATGATCAGTGCAAATAATAAATGTAATGTTATGGTCAGTGGATTTAACACTGTATGAATTAATACCGATCCTAGCCAACCCTCAAAAAGAGTGAGTCCAAATGCGCTGATAAGTGGCCATTTGATATGGGGTAAATGAGAATAATATTTTAAACCCAAAAATAAGGTTATGGTTATTGTTAGACCTACAATCGCACCAAATAAACGATTACAATATTCGATCCATGCTAAAACGATATTGAATGTTGCAGGATCAATATGAGAGGGAATCTGGTCTATATTAGTGGGTGGGATCCAACGCCCAAAACATTTTGGCCAGTCAGGACAACCCATTCCAGCACCAGCAACTCTCACCAACCCACCAATAAATATTAATAGATAGGTTAATCCAGTTGATAAAAAGATAAAGGTTCTAAATGATCTCATATATAGCCGGATAAATTAGAAATATAACCCTACTGTTTTACCAAACTTTTACACTTCAAATACACACACAATTCATTAAGTTTCGCACTTGGATTAAGACCTTTTAAAGTAATTATTGAGATCTGTTAAACAACCCATTATGAATTATGATTCTTAATAGGATAGAACCTGGCACGCCATGTAGAGTCCGAAAAAGTGGCGAAACAGGAAAGCTAAATAAAATATTCTTTTACCCTACGAAGTTTGAAATAGAATTTCCTGATGGGCATATAGGGCATTATACATCCAAAGATATCGAGTTTGAGGCTATTGATCAGAAAGAGGCTGTATTAAAGGTTCCAACTGTCCCGGCAGATGGTATTGGCGAGTCTTGGTCTGATTGGTTTCCTTTTAAAGGGGAAAGCGTTGTAGAACATCATTTTTCAACGACAAAGGAGATCATGTGGGAAATGCTGACCTCGCTTGAAATGTATAATGTATGGTTCTATGGCATTCAGCGTGCTCTTCCAGTCATAGATACTGAACGGTATGTCCATAAATACTCATTCTCACAGATGGAGTTAAGACCGGGTGCTTACTTCAAAATAAGGCCAATGACGATCGCGCCTTGGTTCGATTGTAGAATAATGACCATTGAAAAAGAAAGTGAATTTGGTTTCACTTTTAGGACGAGCCCCCTTACTAGTGAATATATTCAATTTTCGATACGTGAAACAGAATTGGGAGTATGGGTCACATGTAGACGTAAATCGCATGGGCTCTTTTCAATATTGAATCAATTCAACTGGCAAGACAAATCAAAGATATTACAAGAATTAGATAGTATAGTACCTAAGGTCAATTTCGGATCCGAGGACAAAGAAGATTCAAGTGGTTCAGCAGGTGAATCCATGTTTGGAGGGTTTGCCTCACGTCAAGATTACATAGATTACGCGATCAATATGGGAATGCAAAATAATATGGACTTTGTGAATGCAATTCCTGAAAAACCAATTAGAGGGATGGCAAAAGCTGGAATAGTAAAAGCAAAAAGAACTGGTGTGGTACCTAATTGTCCTGAAAAGGCTTCAGGCGAAAGTACAACATCATCCACCTCTGGTGGTATTGAAGCACTATCTAAGGATGATATGGTTGCTTACCTCGTTAATAAAGGCCTTGATGGGGATATGGATACTGTAAATGCATTTACAGACAAGGTTATTCGAGGTAAAGCAAAGGCCATGATGGTCAAAATAAAAAGAGGAACTATAGATCGACCCCCTATGCCTGAAATAAGCGCAGCGGCAACCGATTCAAAACCACAAGAAGAGACAGAAGAACAGGTCATTGAACGCCTTGTCCAAAAAGGTCTTGATGGAGATATGGATGAGATCAATGCTTTAGATAACAGGGTACTACGTGGAAAAATAAAAGCTGCAGTAGTTAAAGCTAAGCGAGCTACAAAATAATTATGACTGAACCAGCTAAAAATGTGCTTTCTAAAACCCAAGTGATATCTATGATCGCCTGTACCATTTTACTGATCATCTATGTCACTATGGTCATGTGGGTATTATAATTATTGTATATGGAATGGTTCACGCTGGAATGGTTAATGAAAAATATGGAATGGGCTGTAGGTCTTTTGGCTATCGGCTGCGTCATTCTATTTTTTTTCCCTATCCTGCTAGGTTGGCAATTAAAACAAGATGCCAAAAAAAAAGAAAAGGCCTAATCATTGGACGCTATACCTCTTATTGCGATCCTTGTAATAATATTTGCAATGGTATTATTGGGTGAGATAATGAAGCTTAAAAAAGAATTAAGAAAGTTATCCAAATTAACTGGCCACTTAAAAAAAGACTTAGAGCAATTAAAGTTGGATTCTAATGAAAACTAATTCTACTTTAAGTTTTGCTCTAATAAAAGATTATGAAATAAATTCAGGGTCTTAATTATTCTGGAATGAGTGATACTGTAACTATAGAAAATCAAAAAAACGAATCGAGCCGTATCTATACGCTCTACTATTCATTTTTCTTGATACCCTTTATGATTGCGATCTTTGGTGCGGTCTATTTTCTCCTATTCAGATTTATTACATATGAGACCCATGATGCATCTGAACTATTGAATCAGGTAAAGATCGGATCTAAAACTAAAAGATGGCAATCAGCCTATGAACTTTCAAAAGTGTTAAATAATCCCGAGACGATCCCTGAAGATCTAGGATTTAAAGATCAAATGATCTCAGCATATAAACATTCGATCAACGATGACCCCCTTGTCCGTGCATACCTAGCAATAGCAATGGGTGCTACAGGGGATAAATTCTATTCGGAAGAACTGGTAAATGGGTTAAATGATGATGCACGAGAATCGCGCCTAGCTGCAATACAAGCAGTAGGAATGGTCGGATCAAAAGAAGCTGTTGAAGATCTTATAATGATCATTGAACGCTCTGATTACCAAGATGAGCGTCTTGCAGCCACAATGTCGCTTGGATTTATTGGTGATAACCGATCTGTCCCAATACTCAATCAATTACTAGAAGATGAAGAACCTAATATAAGATGGGATGCTGCCATCGCCCTTGCTAAAATGGGTGAGATATCCTCAGCTCCTATTATTGAGAATCTAATGGACCGTAAATATTTGACAACATTTCCAGAATTAGATCCAAAAGAGATCAACAAGGTTATTCTTACTGCCATTGAAACTTCATCATTAATGCAATATGATCGTTTCGAGCCCAGGCTTGTAATACTTGCAGAATCTGACGAAAGCCTGAAGGTTCGTGACGCTGCTATAAAAACGTTAAAAAAATCATATAATAGGATTATTTAGGATATGTCTGAAGAAAAAATGATACCCAATGCTGCTGTTGGATCATCACCTGAGAATGCATTCAAAGGCCCTGAAACTGATAGAAGAGGTTTTCTAAGTTGGCTATCAGTTGGTTGGTTGGCTTATTTAGGTGTTACCGGTGGATTCTTTACAATCATAGTCCGTTTTCTTTTTCCAAATGTACTATTCGAGCCACCACAGACATTCAAAATTGGATTTCCAGAAGATTTCTCTAAGAATTCTGTAGATATAAAATTTAAAAAATCATACAACGCATGGATCGTTAGAGATGAGGAATCGATCTTTGCGCTATCCACGGTCTGTACACATCTTGGTTGTACTCCAAATTGGTTACCTGTCGAATCAAAATTTAAATGCCCATGTCATGGTAGCGGTTTTAGAATGACCGGAATTCATTTTGAGGGACCTGCACCAAGACCACTTGAAAGATTTAAGATCGGTTTAGCAAACGATGGTCAGATCCTTGTTGATAAGACCAAAAGTTTTAAATGGGAGAAAGGTGAGTGGGAAAACCCAGAATCTTTCTTAAAGGTTTAGATATTTTATAAATAAAATTATTTAATAAAAATGGCTGAAAAACAAAATAAAAAATCAATACTCCAAACCCTTGGTGAGTCTCAGGTTTGGAAATCGATCATTAGATCAGGTGTTCCACATACTCGTAGACAAAGAATGCATGCGATCCTTGGTAGTGTATTTCTGCACCTGCACCCTGCACGTCTTCCAAAACATGCGGTTAAGGTAGGCTATACTTGGTGCATGGGCGGACTTTCTTTTTTCCTTTTTGTGAATTTGACAATTACCGGTATCCTACTGATGTTCTACTACCGACCTACCGTTGAATATGCATATACTGATATTATCGATCTTACAGAACAGGTTCCACTTGGAATCATGAGAGAACTCCACCGCTGGGCTGCTCATGCTATGGTTCTGGTTGTATGGCTACACATGCTTCGCGTATTCATGACAGGCTCTTATAAACCTCCAAGAGAATTTAATTGGGGTGTTGGGGTCTTGCTGATGACGATGACAATGTTCTTATCTTTTACAGGCTATCTTTTACCATGGGACCAATTAGCAATATGGGCGGTTACTGTGGGGTCAAATATGGCAAGAGCGCATCCATTTATTGGCCATGAAGGACCTGGTGCAAGTCTTTTGGCAATAGGAGATATTAATCTGGTCCATATTGGATCTGATGTGCGATTTGCACTTATTGGAGGTCGATTTGTTGGTGAAGCGACTCTATTAAGGTTTTATGTGATACACTGTATTGCTGTACCATTTATAATGATGATCTTTATGGCCGTGCATTTCTGGCGAATTAGAAAAGATGGTGGTATCTCAGGACCACTTTAAAGGAATATTAGGATGTTAGAAACATTTAAGCATACTGTAGACTATCTTTCATCACCAACGATCAGTTTCTCAATATTAACGGTTGTAACGCCTATTCTTTTCCCACCAACTGATTGGTTTGATAAGATCAACCGTAAGCTTGGGTTCTATTTGTTATGGACAAAAAAAGGATGCGTTGCAGCCATGTCTGCTATCACGTTCTTTTTCGCCGTTGGCTACATGGATAAGAATTTCAGTGTTATATTGATGAAAGGTGACAATTTCCCAATTGTGTTAATGGTCTATTCGATCTTCTTTTTCACCTGGCTAGGTATGCATAAGGCATATATAAATGATGAAAGGATAGAGAGAGGTCTTAAACCATCAGAATACAATGACCCTGATGATAAGGTCCTTGTCTGGCCAGATCTTGTCTATATCGAATTTATTGCACTTATCTTATTTACTGTGTTCTTAGTGGTTTGGTCTATCCTTGTTGCAGCTCCACTTGAAGAACCAGCTAATCCTGCGGCAACACCGAACCCATCAAAAGCCCCATGGTACTTTTTAGGTCTTCAAGAAATGCTTGTCTACTACGATCCATGGATCGCAGGTATCGTACTACCTATGTTCTGTATTCTAGGGCTTATGGCAATTCCATATATGGATATAAATAAGAAAGGTGATGGATACTACTCTTTCAAAGAAAGAAGGGTCGGAATCTTTATTTTTATGTATGGCTGGATCGTACTCTGGCTATTTTTGATTGTTCTGGGAACATTTTTCAGAGGTCCAAATTGGAATTTCTATGGTCCTTTTGAATATTGGGATCCACATAAAGTTGTGGCATTGAACAATGTCAATCTATCTGAATATTTCTGGGTCAAACTCCTTGGGACCGGCTTACCTGATAATATACTCCTTAGAGAAGACGTAGGTTTTATAATGGTTGGGGTTTAATTGTTCATCATACATATAATCTTGGCTAAAACTTGGTTGAAAGATATGCTGGAAGCCTATGGTCCAATCAGATTTGTTTCTCTCATGGTCTTTGGACTGGTAATGCTTTCCCTGCCCTTAAAAATGTATTTCAGATGGATATTTAACTTGAAATACTTTATTGCAATCCCCGAATTCTTTTTCAATATATGATCAATTATGTTTAAGAACGACGAAAGATACTGGGATATTAATCTACTGAATAAGTGGTTTGCTATATCTTCCATCATTTTTCTTGCCTGTACTGTATGGGTCTTTGTTGATGATAACGATGATGAGTTCAAAGATTATCAACGGGAATTTCGCAAAATACAGGTTGAGGTAGCTCAACAGAAATTAGAACAACAAGCATCTGAAGTTGAAAAAGAAAGGACCATTTATGATAACGCATTAGCTTCTGCACAAAGAGAATTTGATGCAAGAAGCAATGAACTCGGTGAACTCGAAGGTGAATTAATATCGCTTAAGAACAAACACTATGATCAGAATATGAAATATCAGAGTCACAAAGCGAATGTCGATGCTCTGAAATATCTTGTCGAAGCCGAGAACACTCACGGTGACCACGGTCCCTCGCACAGAGAGGAATATTCAGCAGCCTTAGATAAGCTGGACATCCTAAGGCTTGAAAAAGAATCAACAGAAATAGAGATCTCGGCAATACAAGATGATATAAAAGTCATAGAATTAATTGTAAAACAAAAGCAAGAGGAGCTTGACCAGTATTTAAAACAATATACACTTACAGAAAATAAACTTTCTAAACTAGATCGTAGCCGAATGACAATGGCCAATAAGCTTGGTGATATTGTTAGAGACCTTCCTATACTTGATTTTCTTGACCCCTATTATAAGGTCAATCAAATAGTCGTTGCTGATGTTAAATATGATGTGAATTTTGCATCTGTTCCAGTTGTCGATAGATGTACGAGTTGTCACCTTGGTATAGATAATCCAGACTTTTCTGATGCACCTCAGCCATATAAAACACATCCTAATCTTGACCTTTATATAACTTCTAGTTCACCGCATCCAATGAATAATTTTGGATGTACAAGTTGCCATGGTGGTCGTAGTCGTGGTACATCATTTGTTTCATCATCTCATACACCCAACACACCCGATGAGAAACAAAGATGGATAGAAGAACATGACTGGAAAGTAAATCATCATTGGCTCACACCCATGCTCCCAACTAAATATACTGAAGCGAGTTGCTTTAATTGCCATTCCAATACCAGCGATCTATCGGGAGGTGAAAAAATAAATCTTGGCCTTACACTTATAGACCAAGCAGGGTGTAATGGTTGTCACCACAATGAAAATTGGCCCACTCAAGCAAAATCAGGACCTAGTTTAAAAAAGGTTAATGAAAAATTATCTGAG
>CAYOJL010000043.1:0-17486 GCA_964404235.1 uncultured bacterium
ATAAATTAAAAGACATGAAAGAGACCAATACTATAATAAAGAAAAGAAATGCTGGTTTCACTATGATGGAATTGGTGGTGACCATTGCACTGATGGGTATCCTCATGAGTTTTGCGGTCCCCGCGTATAATGGTGTAGGTGAAAGAATGCAGGGCGAGAGGAATATTGCAAATATGCATACCATCCGAGAACAATTCTTTCATTATTTCTACGAAATGCATCAAACTCGGGGTAGGGTCGCACATTTTCCTCCTGCACCTACGAATGAGAATAGTATCATGGATGACCAGTGGGCAAACACTCCTATGGATTCTACTTTATCCCCAAGAGCACCTAAGCATCTATTCTCAACATTCAGAGTGCCAAAGAATTCTAATAATAATCCTTTCAAATATGAGACCTGGCGGGATACAGTAGATGTCACAGGTGAGGTGGTGCGATATATAAAGTTAGAAGACATTGATGACAGCAGTCCGTCCCACGGAAAATCCTTTACTTACTCTATATAAAACCGTATTCTTCTGGTCGAAATGGTATTTTGACCATGGTTAAGATCAAAAGATATATCGCTTCCACTACTTTCTCAGGATTCTCTATGATGGAATTGATCCTGATCATTGTTATACTGGGTATATTTGCCACAGTTGCCATGACCCGTACCGACTCAGGACTATCCACAATACGAGAGCAGATAGCGATCGATCAGATCACAAATGACATTGATCTAGCAAAATCCATGGCCTTTGGCAAACATGAGACGATCTCTATTGTCTATTCCACAAATAATGAGAGCTACACCATATATAGTGGAGTTGGTAATGATCGGCAGCCAATAAGTGATTTCCCCAATAGTGACAATGGGGTCATTTCCCTGGACAATTCTACCATGAGAGATGTGGATCTGCAGTCAGCGACTTTTTTAAACAATTCTCCAGAGCTTCAGTTCTTACCACTTGGTGACCCAGTCTCTGGTGGACAGATCACATTGAATACAAAGACCATATCCATAGAACCAGTTACTGGTAAATGGACCATTAATTGATGAAATATATATATAAAAAAGGTAATGGATTTACCTTTATAGAGGTCATTATAGTCATGATCATTCTCTCTCTATCTTTTATGATCTTTCTTCAGGCATTGAATACAGGAAAAAGTGTTAGGGCCCGATCAGAATTGCGGACCGTACAAAGTGTTATAATGAATAGTATGCAGAACCAGATACGGGCTCGTCAGTTCGATGAAGGTTCAGGGCCAACGTGGACAGCACCAGATGCTCTGGGCAAGGATGGGAACGAGACCAACCTGAGTGATTTTGATGATATCGATGATTTTCATCTGTATTCAGAGAATGAAGTAAGTGATCACCCTGCATTTGGTCTCTCTGTCTCTGTGACCTACGCAGATCTAGCTTCAGGATTCAATGTGCCAGACCCTGATCAACAAACAGATTTTAAGAGAGTAACGGTGACCGTATCTCACAAAACTATATCAGATATGACAGATGTTATGATCATAGGTACAGGGTTGTAGAATGTTCTCTAGATCAAATAAGGGATTTACAATGGTAGAGATACTGGTTGTGATCATTGCGGTGGGTCTTTTAGGATCCATATCAGTGATCATGCTTTCACAGGGATCAGAGATCTTTGTTAGCGAGACAGCGAGACAGGGATTTGTGAGCGAAGCAAGGTCTGCTTTTTGGAGGACCATGAGAGATGCACATGGCCAAAGATCCCCTGTTGATTTTGCTTCATCTGATCAGAAATATCTAAAACTAAAGAACAGTAAAGATGAACAAAAAGAATTTCAGATCGAGTCTTCCGACCAGTTCAATTATAGGTTTGGCGGGACAGGTAATTATAACCGATTATCAAATTCTCTCGGATATTCACAATCCGGTGGGTTCAAATTCTATGATAACAGTTTTGATATTATTTCTCTTTCTTCAAATGCCTTAACTGAAGAACAGGCCAGCTCGGTCCGCCTTTCAAAATTAGAGCTAACATTTGTTAAAGACACAGATGTCCTTTCACTGTCTTCTTTTGTGTTTCCTTATAATTTTAAGTTTGGTCAAAAAATGAGTTATCACGAATGATGTTAAAAGGCAGATCTAAACTAGGTTCTGAGTCAGGAATGATCCTCATGGCCACTACTATGGGAGTTTTCATTCTATTAAGTATCTTCGCGTTTTACTTGGCTCGATTCTCGATAACAGAATCCCGAACGGGTGGCTATCATATGCTAGATATCAAAGCACGCAATCTTGCCATGACAGGTATCGAAACGGGGTTGCTAGCCTACAAAGCAGGAAGAAATACGTCTGATATATCAGGTGATTTTAATAATGGTACATATACGGTTTCATTTGATGGCCAAAATGATGAGAGTGGTTCATCATTATCCAATGATCATTATCTAATGATCAAAAGTGTAGGTAAGATAGATGATGTAGAGAGAAATATCAGGCTCATGCTGTCTTCCTTTCCTGAGGCATTCTGTTTCTCATTTTATGGGAATAATTCAGGTTCCCAAGTATTCTCAGGTCCAAGTGGGAGTATTAGCGGAGACATGTTCTTTAATGGAAGTGTTCAATCAAATAGTGGTGCGATCAATGGTACAACTTATATAGGGACAGGTACCGGTGGCGCACTTTTGAGTCCCCATCCATCATTCCCAGAGATCAATACTGATCAATACGAGGCTCTTTTGAATAGTGCAGGATCGGTAGGAGGGGTCTATACGAACTATGCCCTTGATTTCGATGGAAGTAATGATTACATAAGGATCAATAATTCTGGTGATATCAATACCGGTAGCAATCACACTCAAAAGACGATCGAGGCCTGGTTCAAAGTAGATAATAAGAATATAACATCAAGGAAACAGACCATATATGAACAGGGCGGAACGGTAAGAGGTTTGAATATATATGTGCATGGTGGTTCATTGTACGTAGGAGGATGGAATGAGCCGAACGGGGAGAGTGATTGGGATCCTGGAACCTGGTTATCGACCAGTTCGATTCAGAGTAATACATGGCACCATGTCGCATTGACCTTAAGCGGTGGTAATTCAGTGAGCAATAATGCATTCAAAGGATACCTGGATGGAACACAATTTGGCTCCGGTCAGGGATCTAAGCTCTGGAACCACCCCGGAGATGTTAGTATCGGTCGAAATAGAGATACGAAATTTCATAGTGGGGATTATAGTAGCTCTAGATATTTCGCCGGTCTTATCGATGAGGTAAGATTATGGAATTCTACCAGGACACAAGCACAGATCGCTGCTAAGAAGGACACGGTCCTAATAGGTGATGAAACTGGTCTAACAGCCTATTATAACTTTCAAGAGAACTCGGGAACCGTGGCCAATGATACACAGACACAATCCAATAACGATGGTACAATATATAATGGGGCTGCATGGACATCGGGTCCATTACTTTCAAAAATGAACAGCTCTTCATTTACAAACAGGACAATAAACCTTAGCACTTATAGTGAAAGCAAACTTTTGGTCAATAGTGACCTTACGATCTCAAACTCTACCGTCAATGGTCCAGGATATATTGTAGCTTCTGGTAATATTACAATTAGTTCTAATTCGGTCATTAATGGCAATATCTATATTGTCTGTAATGGTAATTTGAATGTATCTGCCTCTCAACTTGGGACAGGTATGAATGCGGCTGTGATCACCTATTCGAAGGGTAATGCAGACTATGAGAATTCAACTGTATATGGTCTCATCGTGTCAAAAGGTAATAGCCTTGAGCTTGATGGTACAGCGCACTATGGAGCGATCCTGAACTATGGTTCTTCTTTTGGTCTAGTGGGTAATAGTGACATCATCGGTTCTGTTGTATCTAAATATTCGGTTGTTCTTCAAGGCAATAATGCATCTATTACAAGAGGAAATATCCCTGAGTTCGTGGGTAAGGATATTGGATTGGATCCATTTGTTTTACCTGGATCTTATCTGGAATTTTAAAAATATTCACATTTATAGAATCATATAACATATATATACCAAATTCAGCATCAATTAAACAATGATACGTAGTATTGTAATAATAATTGCTTGTACACTGATGTTGAATGGTAAGGAATATGAACCAAACTGGAATTCTTTGGATCCGCGTCCAACACCTCAATGGTTCAAGGATGCAAAGTTTGGGATATTCATTCATTGGGGGCTCTATTCCGTGCCTGCCTGGGGGCCTAAAGGTAGCTATGCTGAATGGTATCTTAATGGTCTGAACTCTGGGGATAGTTCACGGCTTAAATATCATGAAGAGAATTATGGTAAAGATTTCCCTTATAGAGGATTCATTGATCTTTTTGATCCCATCGATTATGAGCCAGAAGAATGGGCAAAATTATTCAAACAGTGCGGAGCAAAATATGTGGTGCTTACATCTAAACATCATGATGGGTTCTGTCTTTGGCCTAGTGCGCAGAGTAATGGATATAATTCTATGGATGGTAAAGCAAAAAGGGACCTATTAGGCGATCTAGATCATGCCGTAAAAAACATTGGACTGAGATCTGGGCTCTATTATTCTCTTTATGAGTGGGATCACCCAGACTATCCTGGGAATGTAAAAGATTATGTAAATGATCATATGTTGCCACAGCTCAAGGACGCGGTACAACGATATAAGCCTGATATTATTTTTTCTGATGGTGAATGGGATAGGGAGAGTAAAGAATGGCGGAGTGAGGAATTCTTGGCCTGGCTCTATAATGATTCAAATGCACCAAAGGATGTGGTCGTCAACGATCGTTGGGGAGGAGAAACGCGTTTTAAACATGGTGGCTATTATTCTACAGAATATGACCCTGACTCTGACCATATCAATGAAGAATTCATTGACCGTGGTTGGGAAGAGTGCAGAGGGATAGGAAGGTCATTTGGCTACAATCGTAATGAAGGGCCAGGGGACTATAATACATCCGATCAGCTGATACGTTTACTCGTGGATATTGTGCGCCGTGGGGGAAATCTGCTTTTAAATATTGGTCCAAGGTCCGATGGAACAATACCAAAGATCATGGTCGATCGACTTAAAGATATTGGTGAATGGCTGGACCATAATGGTGAGGCGATCTATGGCACAACGGTCAATCGTATCACCCGCTCTGGTAAAGCAAAGTTCACTTTGTCAAAAGATCGTAAATACCTTTTTGCTTTCATAGAAAAGATACCAGAGAAGAAGCTAACGATCAAAGGGATCAATGGGGCTGGGAATGAACTTATTCAGTTGCTTGGTAAGGATAAGGAATTGAACTGGCGGAATTTTCAAAATAGTCTGATCATTGATATTCCAGAAGGATTTCATAGGTCGATCGGGAGCTCACCAGTTCATGTACTGAAGATCCCTGTATTACCATATCTCGATGATCCATTGGTTGATATCAAACTGGATGAAGACCATGCAGAGATATCCATTTCATCTAGCGATAGATTAGCTGAATACAGATATACATTTGGGATCGATGACATTGAGCCATTATCATCCAATAGATATAATGGCCTTTTTAAGGTCAAAGAGCCTAGTATGCTGAATGTCCAGGCATATAAAAAAGGTAATCAACCCAGCCGTGTTGTCACAATACCTATCAATATCCTAAATGAGAATAATGGACTGGTCAGAAGAACATTCCAAGGTCAATGGGATCTCTGTGAGCAGATGTTGGATCGATCACCAATTGAGGAAGATATAGTAAAAGATCTCACTCTTGATCCAGAACGGAAGAATGATTTTGGACATATTTTTTCTGGTTTTATCCAGATCGATAAGGATGGCACTTATGAGTTTCAGACGACATCGGACGATGGATCTGTATTAATAGTCAATGGATTTCCAATTGTTGATAATGATGGACTTCATAGTAGGAAGACCATCTCTGGTGATATTCCATTAAAGGCGGGATTCCATAAGATCGAGGTTCAATATTTTGAAAGAGGCGGTCAGGAATCATTGGATGTAAAATGGAGAGGTCCAGGTTTTGAATGGGCAACGATCCCAGCATTTAGATTATTTAGAACGGATGATCAATAACAAATTAATAGGAGCATATCATGGCTAGGAAGATAAGTCGCAGATCATTCATAAAGACATCTGTTGCAGCAGGTGGAGCAGCAGCTCTTTTGCCGCAGACCCTTTTATCCTCTCGTATGAAGAGTAAAGTGAAATTAGGTTTTATTGGTACAGGTCTTAGGGGACAATGGATGCTTTGGCTTGCAGCGAAATATCCAGAGGTTGAGATCCCTGCCATATGTGATATTGATGAAGGTATGATCACTTCTGCATTAAAGATCCTAAAAGATGCAGGTAGGCCTGAACCGAGGATATATAAAAAGAATGAAGAAGATTTTAGGACCATGTTAGATAATGAGCATCTTGATGGTGTCTATATTGCCACTCCTTGGGAGTGGCACCATCCAATGGCTATTGCAGCAATGAATAATGGTATGCATGTTGGGACAGAGGTACCAGCAGCGCTCACAGTGAAAGAATGTTGGGACCTGGTCAATGTATCAGAAAAGACAGGGAAATTCTGTATGATCATGGAGAATGTATGTTATCGCCGTGATGTAATGGCTGTATTGAATATGGTCCGTAAGAATATGTTTGGTGAATTACTTCATTGTCAGGGTGGTTACCAGCATGACCTTAGGCATGTGAAATTCAATGATGGGGTCAATCCTTATGGAGGCGGAGTTGAGTTTGGTGAAAAAGGTTACTCGGAAGCAAAATGGAGGACACAACATTCTATCGATAGAAATGGAGACCTTTATCCTACACATGGGCTTGGTCCTGTAAGTTCAATGTTGGATATTAATCGTGGCAATCAGATGCTGCATCTTACATCCACAGCTACTCAATCCAGAGGCCTTCATAAATATATTGTAGATAAAGGGGGAAAGGGCCATCCCAATGCAGCGATTGATTTTAAATGTGGTGATATTGTGACAACGGTCATTAAATGTGCCCAAGGCCAGACCATCATGCTGAGCCATGATACGAATGGTCCTCGTCCCTATTCATTGAATTTTAGAGTACAGGGGACTCAGGGTATTTGGCAAAAAGATGCTCGTTCAATATATATAGAAGGTGTCAGTAAAGAGGAACATAGATGGGAAGAAGAAGACCCATATTTAACTGAATATGATCACCCTCTTTGGAAACGTTTTGAAGATCAGGCTGAAGGCTCTGGACATGGAGGCATGGATTTTTTTATTTTACGTGCATTCATTGAATCCTTGAAAGGAGCTAGACCCATTCTTGATGTCTACGATGCAGCAAGTATGAGTGTTGTTTCTCCGCTGAGTGAGAAGTCGATCCGTTTAGGTAGTGCGGCTGTAAAGGTACCTGATTTTACTCGCGGCAAATGGAAAGATAATGATCCCATATTCGGGACAAATGATTATATATAGATGACCTTATCATTCATAGACTGGTGTATTGTAGTGGCCTATTTTGCCATATCATTGGCTATTGGACTCTGGGCCTCAAGAAATGCAGGGGATGATACAAGGTCCTTTTTTCTAGCGGGTCGGAATATGCCATGGTGGTTATTGGGAATTAGTATGGTAGCCACAACATTTTCAACAGACACTCCAAATCTAGTGACAGACCTTGTTAGAAGAGATGGGGTCTCAGGTAACTGGGGATGGTGGGCATTTCTACTTACAGGGATGCTTACTGTTTTTGTTTATTCCAAGTTGTGGCACAGATCAGGTGTATTGACCGATATTGAATTCTATGAACTAAGATATAGCGGAAAAGCGGCAGCCTTTCTCAGGGGGTTTCGTGCAGTTTATCTGGGTCTGGTTTTCAATGTATTGGTCATGGGTGCTGTAAGTCTTGCAGCCATAAAATTTGGTGAGATCGTACTTGGGTTACCTGGATGGTTAACATTGCTGATCGCTGGTTCCATTACGATCGCATATTCAACATTGGGCGGATTAAAAGCTGTGATCATTACAGATCTTATTCAATTCACGCTGGCAATGATCGGCTCTGTTTGGGCTATGTTATATATACTAGGACTTCCTGAGATCGGAGGACTCAGCAACCTCATAACACACTCAAATGTCATTGATAAACTCTCTCTTATCCCAGACCTTTCCGACCCGGACGTATGGGTCCCGGTCCTTTTGGTACCACTGGCAGTGCAGTGGTGGGCAAGTTATTACCCTGGAGCTGAACCGGGAGGGGGTGGATATATTGCTCAACGTATGTTCTCCGCAAAGGATGAGTCAAATGCGTTGGGTGCAACCCTTCTATTCAATGTAGCCCATTATGCGTTGAGACCTTGGCCTTGGATCCTGATCGCACTTTCTTCATTGGTCATTTATCCTGAACTATCAGATATACAAAAAGCATTCCCAGATCTTCCATCGGATAAATTGGGTCACGATATAGCTTATCCTGCTATGCTTACTTTATTACCTGCAGGCCTACTTGGGTTGGTATCTGCCTCATTGATCGCTGCTTTTATGAGTACGATGTCAACCCAGTTGAATCTAGGAGCTAGCTATCTTGTAAATGATCTCCATCACCGTTTTATTAAACCCAATGCATCCGAAAAAGAATTGGTCATGATGGGAAGAATTTTTACTGTTATATCGATCATTCTTGGTTCTGGTCTTGGTCTAGTACTGACCAGTGCCGGGCAGGCATTTAATTTATTACTCATGATCGGTGCGGGTACAGGTCTTATATATATCCTCCGCTGGTTCTGGTGGAGGATCAATGCTTATACAGAGATCGTTGCTATGATCAGTTCTCTTATCATAGCAGGGTACATGAATTTTGGAGGGCTTGAGATCGCTGGTTGGATGAAGATCGTGTATGGCGCATGCATCACTACAATAGTATGGGTCATTGCTACATATGTTACACCACCAGATAATGATGAGACCTTACAGAATTTTGTGAATAAGATCAATCCAGGTGGCCCCGGTTGGAAAAAATATTCAAGTGGAGTAACGACCGAACCTTGGGAGGTTCCTAAAGGTATTTTATCAATGGCCTTAGGATGTTTTTCAGTCTATGGTCTTCTCTTAGGTGTTGGTCAATTGATCTATGGGAATATTTTTCCAGGGATGCTTATTTGTGGTTTAGGCTTGACCGCTTCAATTGGGCTATTAAAAATTTGGAAATAACCACGCCAGGGAGAATATGTCTTTTTGGTGAGCACCAGGACTATCTTGGTCTACCGGTCATCGCAATGGCTATATCTTTAAGGGCAAATATTTCTGGAGATAAGAGATCAGACCGACAGGTCATTATTCATAAACCTGATATAGAAGAGATCGAGAGGTTTTCACTTGATGATCTTAGTTATAATAAGCCAAGGGACTATTTCAAAAGCGCTATCAATATATGCCATGCCGAGGGACTAACCTTTTCAAATGGATTTGAATGTGAGATAAAGAGTGGTATCCCTATTAAAGCTGGCACCAGTAGTTCATCTGCAATTACTGTAAGCTGGATACATTTTCTATCACACATGGCTGATGAAAGGGTGAACTGGGACAAGCAGAAATTAGGAGAGCTCGCTTATAAAGCAGAGGTGACCGAATTTCAAGAGCCAGGTGGAATGATGGACCAATATAGTACCGCAATAGGAAATTTGTTATATATCGAATCAGAGCCTTCCATTGATATTCAACAATTGGATGCATCACTAGGTAGTTTTGTTCTAGGGGATTCTGAAGATCCAAAAGAAACGCTAACAATACTTAAAAGATGCCGTGACATAAGACTCGAATTATTTAATACCATTCGTTTAAAGAATAAGGACTTTGATCTTCATTCATACGATGGGGGTCTTGATCTTTCTGATCTTAATGATGAAGAAAAAACCTTATTCCAAGGAACCTTAAGAAACAGAGATATTTTAAGAGAGGCTAGGGTAGAACTGAAGAAGAGCAGTCCTGACCATCAACTTATAGGCTCACTTTTAAATGATCATCATACTATTCTCAGAGATGATCTGTATGTAAGTACAAATAAGATAGAGGCAATGATCAATGCTGCGATCAATGCGGGTGCTTTTGGTGGAAAGATCAATGGTTCAGGCGGCGGCGGATGTATGTTTGCATATGCGCCAGAAGAACCTGAGGCTGTGGCGCATGCAATAGAATCAGTAGGTGGAAAAGCATATATAATATATGCTGATGATGGAACAAACGTCTTAATTTGATGAATAGAATAGGATAGGTTGATAATGAAAGATATTACACTTTTGATCATGGCTGCAGGGATGGGTTCCAGATATGGAGGGCTGAAACAATTGGATCCTGTGGGACCAAGTGGAGAGACCATTATAGATTATTCTGTATATGATGCCATACGTTCAGGGTTCAATAAGATCGTATTTATAATTCGAAAAGACTTTGAAAAGGAATTCCAATCGCAGATCACCGATAAGTATCAGGATAGGATCAAGGTTGAATTTGCATTCCAAGATCTGAATGATCTCCCACAAGGATTCAAATGTCCTGAAGGTAGGGTCAAGCCTTGGGGTACTGGCCATGCCATCTTGACCGCTTCTGAACTTATTCATGAACCATTCGTAGCCATAAATGGTGATGACTTTTATGGCCTAGAATCATTTAAGGTCGTAGCTGATTATTATCAGGGTGAAGGTGCAACCTTTTCAATGGTGGCGTTTCAGCTGGATAAAACACTATCTGAATTTGGGGGAGTGACCCGTGGCTTATGCACCGTAAAAGAAAGCTTTTTGGATACAGTAGTTGAGACAGCAGAGCTTAAGCGAACAGAAAAGGGTATATCATCAGATCGTGATATCGGATTAGATGGGAGTGAGCCCGTATCCATGAATGTATGGGGTTTTACGCCTGATCTATTTAAGCATTTAAATGCTATGTTCATTGATTTTCTTAACAAGGAAGGCAATGAAATGAAGAGCGAATATCTTATTCCAACAGTGATCAATAACTTGATACGATCAGGTGAAAAGCAGGTACATGTTCTACGTACAAGTTCAAAGTGGTTCGGTGTGACATATAAAGAAGATAAACCATTTGTTAGTCAACAGATCCAAGAACTCATTGATTATGATATTTATCCAAAACAATTATTTTAATTTAGAATATTGAAAGTTTTTTTAAATAGGATCGTAAAGTATAATTTTTCATTATTCATGTTATTGTCGGCATCAACACCCCCTGAGATAGAAGACCCATCCATTGTAGAGACCAATAAGGAGCCTGCTAGAGCTACTTTTTTTAATTTTGAATCAAAGAAGCTTGCCAAGAAAAATGAACCATCTATGTCAGGTCGTTACTTATCTTTAAATGGGATGTGGAAGTTCAATTGGGTGCGAGACCCATTAGATCGCCCAATAGATCTCTACAAAATTGATTTTGATGATTCCAATTGGGATGAGATCGAGGTTCCTTCTAACTGGGAACTCAATGGTTATGGTGTGCCTATCTATTTAAATCATCCTTATGAGTTCACATATGAACCGGATCCTCCAAATATTCCTGAGGGATATAATCCAGTTGGTTCTTACCGGAAAGATTTTAATATACCAGGGGATTGGGACGATCATCGGATCGTGATCCATTTTGGTGCTGTCAAATCTGCTTTTTTCATTTGGGTGAATGGTAAAAAGGTCGGTTATAGCCAAGGCAGCAAATTACCTGCAGAGTTTGATATTACTGAATATGTCAAAATGGGAAATAATGTTGTGGCATTACAGGTCTATAGATGGTCAGATGGTACCTATTTAGAGTGCCAGGATTTCTGGCGGATCAGTGGCATTGAACGAGATGTATATCTGTATGCCGAGCCTAACATAAGGGTCACGGATCTTTGGGCCAAGACACCATTGGATGAAAGCTTTAAGAATGGTCTATTCGAGGTTGAGATCGATATCAGGAATGATAAGACCGTTGAGGAAAAAATATCTGTACATACAGAATTATTCAAACCAAATGGTAGGCGTGTTTATAATAAAACAGATAGGGTGATGATCCCGGGTGATGCACAGATAAAACATATATTCAAAAAACAAATTTTGGATGTGGATGCATGGACGGCAGAGACACCACACCTTTATACTGTTCAGGTTACTCTAAAAAAAGGATATAGTGTCATTACATCTTTGAGTGATGAGATCGGATTTAGGACAATAGAGGTTACCAATGGACAATTATTGGTCAATGGCCAACCCATTTTGATCAAAGGGGTAAATCGTCATGAGCATGATCCTGACAAGGGACATGTCATAAGTCGTGAGCTTATGGAACAAGATATCAAACTGATGAAAGAGTTCAATATAAACACGGTTCGTACCAGTCACTATCCAGCAGACCCGTACTGGTATGATCTATGTGACAGGTATGGTCTATATGTTATAGATGAGGCAAATATCGAGAGCCATGGAATGGGTTATCATCCCGATAGAACCTTAGGTAATAAAGCAGAATGGTATTTAGCTCATCTAACACGCATTCAGAGAATGGTAGAGCGAGACAAGAATCATCCTTCTATCATTATGTGGTCTATGGGAAATGAAGGTGGTGATGGAGTAAACTTCATTGCCTGCTCAAACTGGTTACGTGCTAGAGATCCTTCTAGACCTGTACACTATGAACGTGCAGAAGATAGAGACCATGTTGACATTTATACACCCATGTATCCTGGGGTAGAATGGTTGAAAAAATGGGCTAGAAAAAAGCATGAACGGCCTCTTATCATGTGTGAATATATGCATGCAATGGGTAATAGTCTTGGAGGGATGTCAGACTATTGGGACCTCATACGTAAAGAGCCTCAATTACAGGGAGGTTGTATCTGGGATTGGGTAGACCAGGGTTTACGAAAGACATCAGAAGATGGAAAGATATTTTTTGCTTATGGTGGTGATTTTGGCCCTCCAGACACACCTAGCGATGGGAACTTCTTGATCAATGGTCTTATCCAGCCAGATCGAAGACCTAATCCACATTTTTATGAGGCCAAAAAAGCATATCAGAACTTTTTGGTAAGATCAGTAGGCTTGGATGACTTCTTGATCGAGATCATAAATGAACATTTTTTTATCAGTTCTAAAGAATATTTGATATCATGGAAATTGAGGGCAGATGGCAGGACAATTCAATCTGGGAAATTTGATCGCCTGGTCCTTAAGCCACAAGAAAGTAAGCATATTAAGGTCCCTGTGAGTGAATTCAATATGGAGGCTCTAACGGAATATTTTTTAGAGATTGAATTCAGGCTGAAAAATGATAAAGGATTGTTAAAAGCCGATTATCTTGTGGCATGGGAACAATTGCCCATTGTGAATTACGCGACTATCAAAAATGGTCATAAAATAGCTCACAGTTCATACTTAGATGATATGCCTTCTTTTGATAGCGTAGTGGAATCAGATCAAGATGTTGTCATAGTTGGTGATTCATTTGAGATAGTATTCTCTAAGATAAAAGGAACATTAGAGTCCTGGTCAATTAAGGGTAAGGAGTATCTGGTAGATGGACCCATGCCAAATTTTTGGAGGACACCGATCGATAATGATTTTGGAAACAATATGCCTGAACGATCAGCGGTTTGGAGAAAAGCAAGCCAAAACCAACAGGTAAAAGATATACAGATCACAAATAATAAAAACTTCGTAGGGATCCAGACCGATTTTGATTACCCTGATCTAAATTCAAATGGAAAGATGATCTATAGTATCTATGGAGATGGAAGGATATTGGTGACCCATGGTTTTCATCCCAATGGTTCTGGCCTACCTGATCTACCAAAATTTGGTACTACAATGTCCATCTCAAAAGAATATAATAATATGGCCTGGTTCGGTAGAGGCCCTCATGAGAGCTATATTGATCGAAAATCAAGTGCTAGGGTAGATATATTCTCTGGAAAAGTATCTGAACAATATCATCCATATGTCAGACCCCAAGAAAATGGTAATAAAACAGATGTACGGTGGGCAACCTTTACTAATGAAGATGGAGAAGGTATCATGTTCAGTGGATTCTTATCTTTGAATGCTAGCCACTTTATACCTGAAGATTTTGATGATGGATTCATCATGGATAAACAAGGTAGGTCATTAAATGTCAGGAAAAATAAGAAACAAATGCACACAACGGACCTTGTGGAAAGAGATCTTGTTCATCTAGATATTGACCATAAACAAATGGGTGTCGCAGGAGAGGATAGCTGGGGAGCACAGCCGCTAAAAAAATATAAGATAGAACCAAAAAAATATACGTATCATTTTATAATGACCCCATTTAACGCAAATGATGATCCTATGGATATATATAAAAATGCTCTATATGATGATGAAAAATAGGTTATACCTTATAAAGATATTATACATTGAAGATATCGGTCATTATTCCCACCTATAATAGGAGGCATACCCTACAAAGAGCTATTGATTCTGTGGCCAATCAAACATTCGAACCCTTTGAGATCATTATAATTGATGATGGTTCTCAAGATGGAACAAAGGAGTGGATTAAAGAAAAGTATTCTTCGATCAAATATATATATCAATCTAATAATGGTGTGAGCTCAGCAAGAAATAAAGGGATTAACTTGGCTCAAGGATCCTGGGTAGCGCTATTGGATTCTGATGATGAGTGGATGCCTGAAAAATTAGAATATCAGATAAGATTTATAGATAAGAATCCAGGTTCTATTTTTTGTCATACGAATGAGATATGGATCAGAAATGGTATTCGTGTGAATCAAATGAAGAAACACAAAAAATATGGAGGTAATATTTTTAAGCATTGTTTAGATATTTGCAGAATTTCTCCATCATCTTCTTTAATAAAGAAAAAAGTGTTTGAAGATGTAGGCCTTTTTGATGAGTCACTGAGTGTTTGTGAGGATTATGATCTATGGCTACGAATAACAGCCAAATATCCTGTCCTATTTTTAAATGAACCGATGATCAAAAAATATGGCGGCCATGCTGATCAATTATCCAAGGTACCTGAAGGTATTGAGCAATATCGTATCAGGTCCTTAGAAAAAATATTATCAAGGAGTATACTTAAAGGAGACCATTTTCAATCTGCTAAGGATATGTTAATACATAAATTAAAGATATATGCCAGAGGATTGAAAAAAAGGAATAGATCTGAGGAATTAAGATCTATAGAAAAAAAGATTGAGGATTGGCTTATTATACCAAACTTGAACTAGATTTGAAGGCTAAGCAATTATATGAGTTCTTTATTCATATAGAACGTATTATAGATATACAGCATACTTGGGTATATTATACAAATGAGATCAATTAAAAAATTCTTGATCATGGCGTCCTGCCTATTGGCGGGTCTATCCGCTACAGAGTGGGTGGACATGGGAGAGCCTCGTCCATTACAGCCTGTTTGGGATGTCAACATAATATCAGAGAATAATATTGAAATTTCCTTTGAACTTGGTGGGTATCATCACGAACTACTTGAAAATGGAAAAAATCATATTTCTTTCCCAGGAGGAGTTCCCATTCTTGAAAGAGGTGCTCCTGAAATGCCTCGAATGGCTCGTTCTATTATTATTCCTGATCTTGCAAATATGGAATTATCAGTGATCAATACTGATTTTATCGACATACCTATGGATAATATAGAGCCATCGAAAGGTAATCTGACCCGTGATGTTGACCCTTCAACGATCCCTTATTCTTATGGTAAACCTTACGAGACCAATGAATTCTATCCATCAGATATTGTTTTCTTAAGAGACCCCTATATCTTACGTTCTCTAAGAGGGCAAACAATAGTTTTTCAACCTATCCAGTATAACCCTATCGAAAGGATGCTTAGGGTCTATACCCATATAGAGATATCTATTCAGCAGAGTGGTCAAAGCCAGATCAATCCTTTAACAAGACGCCCTTTTAATGGCGGTTCTAGAGAATTTGAGAATATGTATAAAGAGCATTTTATTAACTATAATACAGATGACCGGTATGATGTCCTTGGTGAACAAGGTCCAATGCTTGTGATCAGTTATGGTGATTTTATGGATGAGATGCAGACATTTGTAGACTGGAAGAACTATAAAGGTATCCCAACAGAAATGGTAGATATATCAGATGTAGGGGATGTCGATGATATGGCACAGTTGATAGAGGACCAATATTATGAGAATGGTATAGCATTTGTATTGCTGGTTGGAGATATTGATCAGATAGAGACCATACGTCGATCAAATGGTGCTGGGTCTAATAGTCCTTCGGACAATTCCCTTACTTTTGTTGCGGGTAGTGATTATTACCCCGATCTTATTATAGGTCGTTTCTCAGCAGAGACTGGAGAGCACGTGGAAACAATGATCGATCGCACCATTGCCTATGAAATGGATCCTGACCCGTCTGCTGATTGGTATACAAAAGGATCTGGTTTTGCTTCTAACCAAGGACCTGGTGATGATGGTGAAAATGATGATGAACATATGGATAATATCCGTGAACTTTTACTTGATTATACCTACGAAGAAGTTGACCAGATCTATGACCCAGATGGTACTGTTGCAGAGGGAGAAGCAGCTTTAAATGAGGGAAGATCTATCGTGAATTATACAGGGCATGGGTCCAATGGCTCTTGGGGCAATGGATGTCCAATGAATAATACTGATGTCAATAGCCTAATAAATATGGGGATGTATCCATTTATTTGGTCTGTTGCATGTGTGAATGGAGAATTTGAACAAGGAACCTGTTTTGCTGAGACCTGGCTTCGTGCAACTCACTCCGATGGGACTCCTACAGGTGCTATTGCAACTTTAATGTCTACCGTAAATCAAGCCTGGAATCCTCCCATGGAAGGGCAGGATGAAATGAATGCGATCTTTGTTGAATCATATTCAGATAATATAAAACGCACGTTTGGTGGATTATCTTTCAATGGCATGAACCAAATGAATGATAGTTATGGTTCGCAAGGCTACAATGAGACCTATTACTGGACCATTTTTGGAGATCCTTCAGTTGTTGTACGCTCTGATACTCCAACAGAAATGGAAGTAAGTCACAGTGGGGTAATAATAATAGGTGCAACCAGTCTTAATGTTGAAACAGGTGTAAGTGGTGCGCTGGTATCACTATCAAGAGACGGCGAACTTCTATCATCAACCTATAGTGACCCCTCTGGTAATGCGGATTTAGAATTTGAGGATGCTTTGAATATTCCTGGCTCAGTTGATCTTGTTGTGACAGCCTATAATAAAATACCATATGAAGTATCTATCAATGTAATCGCTCCTGAAGGTGCCTACATGCTTATGGGTGATGTAACTGTGAGTGGTGGCGCTGATGATGTCCTTGATTATGGTGAGGTGGGACAACTTTATTCTACATTTGAAAATGTAGGATCAGACCCATCAGAAGAACTGACCTTTATTCTTTCGAATGAAAGCCCTATAGTAAATATTATTACTCAAGAAATTATCTTAGAAT